>JAFGOG010000131.1 GCA_016926595.1 Anaerolineae bacterium | reverse complement strand
TGATGGGCCGGGTGGTGCTGAGCGGCACCGCCGTGCTGATCCTTCACGACGAGGGCGAGCGCCACGTTCTGGTGGTGCTGGCCAGCACCGAGGCGGGCCTGGACAACGCCGTCAAGCGGCTGAGCGACAGGGACCTGGCCGGCTGTGTGATTCAGAACTGCAGCGGCACGGCGCCGGCCCTGCCGATCGTGGCCCTCTGCCCGACCGGCGAAGTGGCGCCCGGCAAGGGAGCTGGGGGCTGGCCTGGAGTACCGTCGCCAGTCGCCCCCCCGCTGGTGCCAACTGCGACCCCGGTGCCAACTTCCTCGGTCACCACCACCACGCCGACGGCGACGCCGGTCGTGGGGCCCAAGCAAAAGGTTATCGTCGTCGCCCTCGACGACACCACGGGCGTTTACGACAGCAGGACGGGCGCCGACGATTATGCCGCAATTCTGCAAGACAGATACGACGTCACGGTGTGGAGTGAAGCCGAGGACGGCGCTCCACCGGTCAGCGATCTGCTTGATTACGAGCTGGTGATCTATACCGCGGGCGACTTTGAGGCGCCCTTTGGCGAAGACGAGAGCACTGCGCTGATGACCCTGATGCTGTCGCAGGTGCCGGTAATCGTGTCGGGTGCTTTTTTGAACGAGGATGCCCAAGTAGCCGTGCAGCAGGACGTCCGGGTCGAGGACGCCAGCCACCCGGTGGCCAAAGGGTTTGCCAGCGACGAGGTGATCGCCTTTGTGCCGGCGCCGTCGGGCAAGGAATACGCGGTCCAGGTGCTGGAAGAAGGAGATGACGAATCCTCTGCCCTCATCATGGTCCGCGGCCCGGCCAGCGAATCGCCGGGCCATCCCTCGGTCATGGCCTTGGAAGAAGAGTCTACCGGCTTTAAAATAGTCTACATCGCCTTTCCGATCTACCTGTTGCCCGACGAGGCCCAGGCCCGGCTCGTGTTGAACGCAGTCGAATGGGTGTTGAGCGAGTGACAGATCGCGCAGGGTGACCGAATGGGAGGATAGCAGATGGCGCCCAAGATCCTGGTGGTAGATAGCAACGAAGCCTTTGCCACCATGCTCAAAGAGATACTGGAAGCAGAGGGGGGATACTCGGTCGATGTCGCCCAGTCGGAGCGCAAGGCCCTCGGTCTGCTGCCCCGCACGGACTATGCCCTGACGATCGTGGACATGGGCCTGGACCCCGGCGGTGACGCCTATCTCGACCTGATCCACAAGGTGCGGCAGGGCTGGCCGACCATGCGCCTGGTGCTGATCCCCCTCATGGGTGAAGATCTGCCGCCTGAAGCGCGCCGCCTTGACATCCAGGGCACACTGACCAAGCCTTTCTTCGTCGACGACCTTTTGCCAGATATCCAGGAGGCGCTTGCCAAAAAAGTGCGCCCTGCCGGTGCGGCGCTGCCTGTGGAACCAGCCCCCGCTGCCTCCTTGTCGCCCTCCAGGCCGGTCTCTGCCAGGCCCTTGGCGCCCCGACCGGCAGAGAGACCGGCCCCCGGCTCGGGATCGCCGCTGGCCGATCTAGTGCGGGAAACCGGCGCCAATGTGGCCCTGCTTATCTCCATAGCAGCGGGCCAGGAGGGACTGGTAAGCTACGTCGGCGCGATGGCCAAGTCTGGCGCTGAAGAGCTGGCTGGGTTGATCGTCGCTGCCATACGGGCCGCCCAGGCGGCCGGCCGGTTCCTGCGCCAGCCTGACGCTCCCTTTGAGCACAGCATGTTCGAGAGCGGCGATCTTCGCCTGTACGTTCTGGCCCTTCCGGGCGAGCGGTTGCTGGCCGTCGTGACGCCGGTCAGCGCGCCGTTGGGCATGGTCAGGCAGAATCTGCGCCGCGCCGGTCGGGATCTGGGCTGATCCGTCGTTGACGTAACCTGCCTTAAAATCTTCTGACGCGGAAATGTTAACATTGGACGCCGAATGAACCACGGCGCACACTAATTGTAGGGGCATAGCTCGTCCCGATACCTAATTCTGGGTTGGCGCCCCGCCCGCGCCAACTGCCATTGGCCTTGTAACCGCACTGGTAGTAGTTGCGCGGGATTCCAACTTCTGGTACAATAGCAGAGCGACCGGAAACATAGGCGGTAGGGGAAATCGGCTCAGGCAACTGGCAGCGCACGCCCACCAGGCTGATGAGCCACCTCTGCGGCGAGTCAACTGGCATCTGCTGCAGCTCGTCGCTCCTGCCCCAGCCTTCACCTCGCGGTCCACATACCAAATAGGGTTGTAATCAACAGAATGACTCTTGCCTGGCCCAGAGTTGCAGGCTCTGGTGTGTCCTTTGCGCCTGCGCCGGTCCGGGACAAGCTTGTCGCACCGGGGGAGTTGTGGAGTCAGAAAATAGTGCGGTTTTGCGCGTGTCGAACGGGTCGTTGGCGAGCGTCCAGAAACTTTGGCAAGCCGCGCTCGGGGAATTGCAGTTGCAGATGACCCGGGCTACCTTTGATACCTGGCTGCGGGGTAGCCGAGTTGTCGCCTATGAAGATGGGACGCTCACCCTCTACGTCCGGCATGCCTACGCCGTGGACTGGCTTCAGAACCGCCTGCTGCCCACCATCAAGCGGGTGTTGCACCGGCTGGCCGGGCGTGACAT
>JAFGOG010000130.1 GCA_016926595.1 Anaerolineae bacterium | reverse complement strand
GAAGAACAGGTTGAACAGAGAACGGGAGCTTGAAAGGCTGTTTGACCGGGTGAAAAAGTTGAGACGGCCCTACGATTGCCTGGTCACCCTGAGTGGTGGGAAGGACAGCACTTATACCCTTTACACAGCTGCCAAGACCCATGGTCTCAAGTGCCTGTGCCTCACATTTGACAATGGCTATCTGTCTGAACATGCCAAGAGGAACATAGAAAACGCGGTGGCCGCGGCCGGTGTTGATCATCTCTTCTATCGAGTCGATCGCGGTCTGCTCTTGAAGCTGTACCGGCTATTCCTGAGCAAATGCGGCGTGTTCTGCCCGGCCTGTCACCGGTATGGCGAGATGAGCTTTGACCTCGTCGCCAGGGCATTCCGGATTCCTCTGGTCATTGGTGGCTCCGGCACCAGAATCTCCTATCTGACGATCTTGCCCGAGCTTGCGGAGGGAGGCGATGTCGATTTCTTCCGAAATGTCGTCAGGGGAGAGCCCGTAGAAAAGGATGTCGGCCCGCTATGGCACGAATTCCGAGGCCGCGGTGAGGACCTCATAAGGGATCTATATCGATATCGAGCTGTCCGGGTGGGGCTCAGAAGGTTATTCGGTATTTCGTGGGATCTCATTCCGCTGGCTGTGCCATCGATTGGCCTGTTTGACTTTGTAGATGTTCCCTATGACACACTCCGCGAAACGATCGAGGCGGAAATGGGCTGGTCCAAACCGCCAGATCAGTTCGAGCACATGGACTGCCTCTTGCACGAGATCCCCTTCTATATCCACACACTCAAGTTCCCGGAGCTCACCACGGGCACGCTGCATCGCAGCGGATTGGTTCGACTCGGTGAGATGACGCGAGCCGAAGCTTTGGAAGCGGAGTACGATGAGTTGAGGAACCGCCCTGGAGAGCCGCAGATCCTGGCTCCCTTCTTGCAGGAGATTGGCATGAGCCATGACGAGTTCCTGTCCTCCGCGCGGGATTGGAGGACATTAGACAGATTTCGGAAGAAACGCTAGATGTTTCAGCCCTTGCGTTTCAGCGATCGGCCAACCAAGGTAAGGCAGTCTATTCGTGATTGACGTCAGTATCATCATCCCTACGTTCAATCGTGCTGGGCTGGTACAGGAGGCTATCGACAGTGTCTTGTGCCAGGACCTGGCGAGCGTGGAAGTTGTGGTCGTGGACGACGGCTCCACAGATGGAACGGGCGAAGCGTTACGCGCACGTTATGGCGAGCGCATCCACTACTGCTACCAGTCCAACCGGGGTCGATCTGCCGCCCGCAACCTCGGTATCCAGGTTTCCAGTGGGCACTATCTCTTGTTCCTGGATTCGGACGACCTGCTACTGCCCGGGGGGTTGGCCGCGGAGATAGCCTTTCTTGACGCTCACCCGGAGGTGGACGTCGTATATACCGATGGCACCTTTTGCGACGAGTCTGGGCAGGATCTGGCCCGCATTGCATCCATCCGCCCGCCGCACGATCCTGACAATCTGCTCAAGGACCTGGTCCTGTGCAACGTCATTCTGGCCTGCCATTCGGCAGTGGTGCGACGAACGGCACTGGACAGTATTGGGTTTCCGTGCTATGACGAGGATCTGCGGGGCACCGAGGATGAAGACTTGTGGGTCCGGCTGGCGGCTCGTGGCAAGGTCTTTGCCTACCTGGACCTGCCCACCTGCAAGTATCGTGTGCACGGCAGCAACGCCTCGCGCTACGATCCGGACAGTCCGGCCTACTGGAAGCGCCAGGAATCGGTGAAACGGGGGCGGTTCAAAATCCTGTACGCCGGGTTCTTTCCCCGGCTTCCAGCCGAGACACGCGATCTCTTTTTTCGCACGCTCCTTATGAACCAGCTTGCAGGGGACGAGGCAGCCCGAGAGGAAGCCTTGGGTTCGCCGCAGTTTGCAGCGCTCGAGCTCGCCAGTCAGGCCCGCCTGCTCTACCGCCTGGGACGGAAGAACATTGTCGATGAGGCTGAATGGCGGGCAGGGCAAGGACGGTTGAAGGAAGCGGTACGCCTGAGACCAGGACTCAAATACCGGTTCGTTTACCTCCTGGCCAGCCTCTGGCCAGAAGCACTAAGATCCCTCTTTGCCCTGAAGCGCAGGTGCTTGGGTCAAAGGGCGTGCAGCGGCCGGGTTCACACCTCACCCATTGGCCAGGGTGGGCTACAACCTCTTGAGAAAGCCTGAATTGAGCATGGAGGAACGCCTAATGGGGCATAACGACGACAAGCTTGAAAGCCCTGATGTTCCGCAGGGGATTGAAAGGTGCGCGCGGTGTATCCTACCCACCAGCCTGCCCAGCGTGGAGCTGGATGAAGCCGGGGTCTGCACCCACTGCAGGGCCTACGACCTGTTGGCTGCGGAGCTGGAACGGACCCAAGAGGAACGCAAAGAGCAGTTGAGCCAGCTCATTCGCGGGGCCCAAGAGAGTAAGAGTCCCTACGACTGCGTGGTTCCCTTGAGCGGCGGCAAGGACAGCACCTATGCGCTGTATCTGTGCAGCCAGGTCTATGGATTGAGGTGCCTATGTGCCACACTGGACAACGGGTATCTGACAGAGGGTGCACGTGCGAACATTGAAAATGCGCTGCAGGCTACTGGCGCCGACCATATGGTTTACCGTATGAACCGCGCTACGATGCTGGACCTGTACGGTTTGACCATGCGCAACGCCGGCGAGTTCTGTGTGGCGTGCAACCGCGGCATTGAGGTGGCGATACGGGCGGTGGCCCAGGCCTTTTCTGTTCCACTGGTGATGACCGGTCATGGCAAGCGGCCAACGTATCTCAGTGATGGCCGAATGCCCGAAGTGTTTCAGGGAGGGAGCCTGAGTCTGTTCAAGCAGGTGATCGGTGGGGAACGATTGGATGGCCGCGCTGATCCCTTTCTGGTCCATGGTTACGAACGGCCCGCGCTGAGCAGGCTTTCCCATGGGACGGCCCGGCTGTTGCCCCAGGGTCTGCCGCGCAGGGCCTGGTCGGCCATTCACACCGGGGCACGGAAAGCCCTGCGCGGATCGGGGCTCGCCCCCCTCCCTGGGCCGAAAATCATCGAGCTCTATGACTATGTCGACGTCAATGAAGCCGAGATCAAGGCAACGCTTGTGGAGCAAATGGGATGGAACTCGATGGGGAAGGTTGAGCACCTTGACTGTGCCGTGGCAGAGATCAAGCTGTATGTGCAAATGCTCAAGTACCCTGACCTGATGCCGAATACTATCCGCCACAGCGGATGGGTAAGAGCCGGTCGGATGGGACGGGAAGAAGCACTGGAGTTAGAGCGCAGGGAACGGGCAGAACCCTGGGAGCCAGCGATGCTTGAGCCGTTCCTGGCCGATCTCGGTCTGTCGCACGAGGAGTTTGAGGAGCTTGCGGTGCGAGCCGCTGGTCGGGCGTAAAGAGCAGGACAATGGCGAACGGGGAGTGGACTATGTCGCCTGATGCGATGGTATCGATTGTCATTGTGAACTATAACGCCGGTGAGCTGTTGCACCGCTGCCTGGCGTCCATCGCACGGCAAACCTGCCCGAATTGGGAAGTCATCATCGTCGACAATGCCTCGCAGGACGAGTCGCTCCAGTGCGTTGAGCAGTTTGGTCGGGTGAGGGTGATACGCAACTCGAAGAATGTGGGCTTTGCCACCGCCCAGAACCAAGGGCTTGGCCTGGCCCAGGGCTGCTACCTGATGCCCCTAAACTTTGATATCGAGATGACTCCTCGGTTCCTCGATGAGATGGTCGCAGCCATGGAGTTGGCTCCTACCATTGGCATTGTCACGGGCAAGCTCATGACCATGAGCACAGATGGCAGGCATTTGGATACATTCTATTCCACAGGCCATGTGATGCCGCCGAATGGCTATGCGCTTCACCGCGGCGAGGGCGAGCGCGACCAGGGACAGTATGATGACATGGGTGAGGTGTTCGGGGCACCGGGTGCGGCACCTCTCTATCGGCGCGAGATGCTGGCGGACATAGCCTTTCGCGGGCAGATTTTCGACGAGAGCCTGTTCACCTGGTATGAGGATGTGGACCTGGACTGGCGCGCCCAGCGGTTGGGCTGGAAGTGTGTCTACACGCCCACAGCGGTCGCCTATCACGTGGGGCATCCTGAGGGACATGGCGGCAACCTGTGGCAGCTCGCCATAAGCATCCGCAACCGGTGGCTGGTGGTTCTGGCAAATAGCGATTTCAGCACGAGTACAGTGTCTGCCCTCTTGCGCTATGAATTGAGTTTGATCCGGTACGTTGTCAGGAACGGTTATCTCTCTGCCTACGTGAATGCCTGGAAACAGTTTCTCGGCTTGATGCACACGGCTGTGGAAAAGCGGCGGTGGACAATGCAGCGTGCTCGCGCCCGAAACTCTGCCGGGCAAACAACGGGTCTCTTTGAGCACCTTGCTTCGTAGGCTTGCACTGTTGATCGAAGCGTGAGCATGGGGGACCACTCGATGACACCCAAGGTGACAGTGATCGTACTCACCTACAAACAACGCGACCTCACACTCGAGTGCCTCGACCATCTGACCCGACTGGAATATCCGGCCGAGCGGCTGGATGTCGTCGTGGTGGACAATCATTCCAACGATGCCACACCTCAGGCCATCAGAGATCGGTATCAAGCGGTCGTTGTACTCGAGACCGATGAGAATCTCGGCTATGCCGGCGGCAACAACGTCGGCATCCAGTACGCGCTGGAGCAGGGCGCGGACTATGTCCTGTTACTGAACGACGACGCGTTGGTCGCCCCCGACATGCTGTGGGCGCTGCTTGCTGCCGCGGAGCAGGAGCCGCGTGTTGGGTTTCTGGGTCCAAAGGTCTATCATCTCGAAGAACCGGAGCATCTCCAGTCTGCTGGAATCATGCTCGATTCGTGCCTTCGACCTCATCAACGCGGTCAGGATGAGGTCGACAGGGGGCAGTACGAGTCGATTGCAGAATGTGATACGCTCGCCGGCTGCACCCTGTTCACCAGTCGCCAGGTGATCGAGCAGGTCGGCATGCTCGATCCCAGGTTTTTTATGTATCACGAGGAAGTCGATTGGTGCCTCCGTGCCAGGGCTGCCGGCTTTAGGAACCTGTATGTGCCGGCGGCCAGGGCCTGGCATCCCAAACCCCAGCTTCGCCAAGCCAATACGGCGTTCACCACCTACTATATGACCAGGAACCACTATCTGCTCCTGTCAAAGCACGGCGCAGGCATACGCCCCCTCGCACAAATCACGAAAAAGCACCTGATCTGGCTGTTGAACTGGACACTCAACCCCAAATGGCGGCACGTGCGGCAGAAGAGGGATGCTCTGTTCCAAGCGCTTCTGGACGCTGCCTTGCGAAGGTATGGCCGGCAGAGAACGCACTATGGAAGCTAGCGAACGGGCTTTGGTCAGTGTCATCATACCGACCTTCAATCGCAAAGGATCGGTGCTGCGCTTATTAGAGTGCCTGAAGCAGCAGACCTATCCTTGCGATCGTTTCGAGGTCATTGTCGTGGACGACGGCTCGACAGATGGAACCGATCATCTGCCCTGGAACAGCTTTCCCTTTGGCGTGCGTTACTATCGGCAAGAAAACGCCGGCGCTACCCTGGCCCGCAATAGGGGGGCATCTCAATCCTCGGCAGAGATCCTGGTCTTTATGGATGACGACATCTGCCCCACCCCGAGTATGCTGGAGGAGCTTGTCAGGACAGTACAGGGCTCCGAAAAAACCATTGCCCTGGCTGCCCTGATACCCGTTTTCGACCCAGCGACAACGCCCTTTGCCTCTCTGTACAGCAGCGGGGCCGTGTTCGACAAAGACGTCGATGTGACAGAATCGGTGCTTGAGCAGGCGCAACGCTCCAAGATGGATGGCTATTTGATCCACTTCTCGAGATGCAAGACGGGCGTGCTCAGCATCAGGCGCCACGATTTCCTCGCTTTGGGTATGTTTCAGGATCCGACGGGGGGCTGGCCAAACTGGGACGACGTGGACTTGGGCTATCGAGGCTATTTGCACGGTTTCCATCTCTGGCAAAGCTATCGCGCCATCGCCTACCACCACGATCACTCCCTGGCATCACTGGAGGCCAACTGCAAGCGTGCGGAACAGGCCAGCAGATCCGTCGTACGGCTCTTCCGGCGTTACCCCGAGCTATGGCCTCACTTTTCGGCCTACCACAGTAAACAACCGCTGTCACTTCGGAGCGACTCGGCAGGTCTTCTTGTGCGTAAGGCGATCTGGTCTGTAATGTCCAGCCCGCCCCTTCTCAGAGCCATGAAGCAATTGACTTTGCTGTTGGAAAAGCACAGACCCCAGTCCCGCCTTCTCGTTCCCCTCTACCGGGCCATTATTGGCGCCCACATCCGGAAGGGCTACCGGCAGGGCCAACGCGAATTGTCTCTGGGGGTACGGTGACGCTCCTAGATCGGGCCAGGCAACAAGGCCGGGGCACACTGATCAGGGTGGCCTGCAGCGCGGCCGTCCTGATCCTGGCCTTTGTACTTGGGTTCCGTCCCTCGCCGCTATGGCTGGTCCTTCTGGTGGGAGCCATGGGGGCTGCAGCGGTGATCCAGTATCCCCCGTCAGGACTTGTGGTCCTGGTGCTGGTTGCGTTGTTCGTGCCCATGGAGTTTGACACCGGCACGGCTGTGGCCCTCAATCCCGTGTCGCTGATGGTGCCGGTTCTGTTGGCTCTGTGGCTATTGGATAGGATCTGGCCCCCGGTGGATCATTCAGCCTGGTCGCCCATGACACGTCCTTTGGCCCTCTTTTTGCTGGCCAATCTCTTCTCTTTGCTGATCGGTATCGTATTCTGGGATCCGGCCGTGCCGCGCTCGGGCAATTTCACCCTGGTGCAATTGGCACAGTGGGCCCTTTTCTTCTTTTCCGCCGGCGCCTTCTGGCTGAGCGGCAACCTGATCCGCGATCAAGTCACACTGAGGCGCCTGACATTCCTCTACCTGGCCCTGTACGGAGCGGTTGTCATCCTCTTCACCTATCCGCAGCTTGTGTCGGATTCGGCCGAAATCAGCAGGTGGGTGAACAGCATGCTTACCACGGCACTGCACCGTGCTCCCTTCTGGCTCGTGTTGGCCGCCATCGCCGGGGGGCAACTACTTTTCAACGAGGAGCTGTCCACGGGCTGGCGCTCCTTCCTGTGGCTCGTCCTTGGCGGGGTGCTCATCTACGTCTTGCACCTGATGCGGGGAAACGCATCCAACTGGATCGGCGTGGCAGCCGCAGCCGGTGTCCTGGCCTGGCTGCGCTGGCCACGCCTGCGTTGGCCGGCCATCCTGCTACTGGTGGTATTGGCGGGCAGTGGCCTCCTCACCTCGACCGTGTACGAGTTTGCCGGCGGCGACGAGGAATGGGTGAGCAGCGGGGCCTCGCGCCTGGTGCTGATTGGTCGCGTCTTGGAAGTGACCCTACGGAATCCTATCACAGGGTTGGGGCCGGCCGCCTATCGCCCCTATGCGGCGATGGAACCGCTGCAGTACGGGCTGGCGTTCTGGGTCAACCCGGTTTTCTCGTCGCACAACAACTATGTGGACCTGTTTGCCCACGGCGGAATCCTCGGGCTGGGGCTCTTTTGCTGGTTTGCCGTAGAGGTGGCCAGGACGGGCTTGCGCTTGCGAGCCCACTTTCGCCACGGCTTTGCTGCCGGCTATGTGAACGGCATGTTGGCCGCCGGAGCCGGCGCCCTGGTCCTGATGTTGTTCCTGGATTGGATCCTGCCCTTTGTCTACAACGTCGCCTTTTCGGGCTTCCAGGCGAGCGTCCTGGTCTGGCTGTTCATGGGCGGCTTGTTGGCGCTGGAGCGGATGGCAGATCAAGGTCCAATGAGCGGCACCCACGATACGCTTTAGAGGCAGGTGGAGCATAATGAGACTTGGTAATGATCTGAAAAAGTATCTGGATTACCTCTTTGACACAAGGAGTTTCGATCCCAAACGCGGTAGCGCCGCGATAAGCGATCACGCCTTGGAATGCGCCAGATCCATCAGAGGAGCTGGACGGGCGCCGGCTCTCCTGCTCCACGGGGTGATGCCGAGGTCGGGCACGGTCTATGTGGGCGAGCTGCTCAGGCGGCACCCTGATCTCCACGCCTATCCCAACCAGATCTGGGAGATGCCCTTCCTGCGACAAACCGGAGAGATCCAAAAACTCCAGAAAAGGTTCTTTCTTGCCTACGAGCAAAACATGGGCAAGATTGGCGACAATGATTTCCTGCCCCTTTTTGGGTCGTCGTTGATCGCCTATCTCTATTCCTTCCTGCCGCCAGAAGGGCGCATGCTGCTCAAGGTCCCCAGCGTCCAGTACCTGACCGATTTCTTTTCCGTGTTTCCAGGCGAACACCTGCTCCTGCTCGTGCGGGATGGCAGGGATGTCGTACACTCGACGCTCAAGACGTGGCCCCAGATCAGATTTTCCATGGCGTGCCAGCGTTGGCGTCGGGCTGCCGAAATGGCCCTGCGCTTTGATGCAATTCACGCCAGCCGGCAAAAAGGATATTGGATGGCCAGGTTTGAGGATGCAGTACGCGATCCTGCCGCTTTCGTGGAACAAGCCTGCGAGCGGTTTGGCCTGGATGTGCAAAGGTATCCTTTCGAGGAAATGGAAGCTGTCGCAGTCCACGGTTCATCCTCTCTCCCGGTGCAGGGAAAGGTTGTCTGGGATCACCTTGAGAAACCCAAAGACTTTCGCCCGATTGGCCATTGGCAGAGCTGGTCTCCGGGGAAGAAGCGCCTGTTCAAAAGGCTTGCGGGCCAGGCGTTGATCGATCTTGGATACTGTGAAGACCTGAGCTGGTGATGGTGATGCTCCGAACGACAAGGAAAACATGCCTATAGAAACCGGACAAGCTCTCGTATCACGCAGATCAAGCAGCGCTCCACTGGCACTGCTGCTCATTCTATCGGTGCTGCTGCGCATTGGTGTCGCCCTCTACCTGGGTGATCAGGTGCCTGCCCCGCCAGGTGCGCCCGACGACACATCCTACAGCTACCTGGGCGAGCGTTTGTCCAGTGGACACGGCTATAGCTTTGACCAGCCCTGGTATCCCTTTGGCAAACCGGCGGGGTACCCGACGGCGCACTGGTCCTTTCTCTACGCCGCCTATGTGGCCGGGATCTACCGCGTTTTCGGCACCCACCCGCTGGCAGCGCGGATCATCGGGGCGGTGCTGGGGGGGATCTTGCTTCCCTTGATGGTGTATCGCCTGGCCCGGCGGATCTTTTCCGACTCGAAGCAGGTCGCCCTGACCGCCGCAGGCGGCGCAGCGCTTTATGCCTTTTTTATCCTCTTTGCAGCGCGGCTGATGACAGAGACTTTTTACATCGTCGGCCTGCTGTGGACGCTGGAGCGAGGGATCGCTCTGGCCGAACGGCCTACCCTTGTCCGAGCAGCGACCCTGGGACTGGCACTGGGCATCACCACGCTGCTGCGCCAGTCGATCCTGCCCTGGGCGATTCTGTTCTTTGCCTGGCTGCTCTGGGCAGGTTGGCGCACTGGTCGCCTCCGCACCATGTTCAACGCGCTTGTCGTAGCGAGTGTGATGGTCATTCTGGCCATCATGCCCTTCACCATCCGCAACTATATGGTATATGGTGACTTTTTGCTGCTCAACTCCAACGCAGGATATGCCATGTATTCGGCACAGCACCCCATGCACGGCACCAGTTTCCAGGAATTTGCCGCCGCGCCCTTGCCACAGGATCTGGATATCCAGAACCTGGACGAGCCACAACTGGACCGCGAGCTGATGAGCCGAGGGCTTGGCTATGTGCTGGATGATCCGGGACGCTACCTGTTGCTCTCCCTGAGCCGCGTGCGAGATTATTTCGAGTTCTGGCCCACGTCAGACACGACGCTGCTCAACAACGTGGGCCGGGTGGTCTCGATTGGGTTCTTCCTACCCTTCATGCTCTATGGCCAGTGGCTGGCGATCCGCCGGTCTGGATCGCTTCGCACACGGGCAGATTGGGTGCGGTTCTCGACCACACCATTGGCCCTCATTCTGTTGTTCATCGTCTTTTATTCGCTCCTGCATATCCTGACCTGGGCCATGTCACGCTATCGATTGCCGGTGGACGCCGTCGCTCTGGTATTCGCCGCCCTGGCCCTAGAGGATTTAACCCTGAGGCTCCGGTCGCAACTGCGCCTGCCCCAGGATCGGGCCTTTCGCCTATAGGGAGGTATCTGGGATCCATGCTGCAGCCTGATCTTACCATCTCGATCGTCAGCGCCGACAATCTAAACCTGCTTCTGCCCTGCCTGCGTTCGATATATGAGACCACGCAAAACAACAACCTGGAGATCTGGGTCGTAGACAATGCCTCCACAGATGGCACGGCCGCAGCGGTCCGAGCAGCGTTCCCAGAGGTCAAGGTGATCCGCAACGCGGCTCGCCAGGGCTTCTCTACGAACAACAACCTGGTGCTTGGCCAGGGGCTGGGCCGCTACCTGCTACTGCTCAACGACGACACACTCGTGAAGGATGGCGCCCTGGAGCGGATGATCGAGTTCATGGATGCTCACCCCGAAGCGGGTGCTATGAGCTGCGCACAGACCAATCCTGACGGTTCATGGCAACATGCATTTGGCCACTTTCCCCATCCCTTCATCGAAGGCCTGTGGCCATCTGCCAATTGGTCTCACCTCTCGACACGAGAGCGCGAGGAGCCATTTGAAGTAGACTGGGTATGTGGCGCGGCGATGCTGGTAAGAAGAGAAGTCATGGAGCAAGTTGGCATCCTGGATACTGCCTTTGACCCTATCTATTCCGAAGAAGTAGATTGGTGCTACCGGATCAAGCGAGCCGACTGGAAGATCTTTTTGCTGCCGCAGGTTCAGATCATCCACTATGGCGGTCAGACGATGAACCGCGCCATGCCGAAAAAATACGAGCTTCTGCTGTCGCACAAGGCATTGTTCTTCCGAAAACACCGTGGCAACGCCGCAGCCAGGCTCTACAAAGTGATCCTGGGTTTCTCGACCACAGGTAAGGTTCTGTACTGGACAGCTCGAGGCCTGGTGCAACGCCGCGATTCTGCTTCGAAAAAAAAGCGGGATCTGCACTGGTACATACTGAAACGTATACCTGCTCTATGAACCTGGATTGTCCAACATGTGCTGAGACAGATCGGACCTGTGTCCAGATTCCAGGGATCTCGGGTTCGAAATTTCGCTGAAAAGAAACGATCAAGATGCTAAATGCCCTATCCGTTGACGTAGAAGAGCATTTTCAGGTATCAGCCTTCGCCCGGGCAGTGAGGGCTGAAGACTGGTGTGCGTATGAAAGCCGTGTCGTCCAGAACACGCAGCAGATTCTTGACATCCTGGCCCAGCATCGCCTGAAGGCTACTTTTTTCTTTGTGGGGTGGGTGGCTGAGCAGCATCCGGATCTGGTTCGGCAGGTTGACTCAGACGGGCACGAGATTGCCACCCATGGGTATGCCCACCGACTCGTTACGAACCAGACACCGGAAGAGCTGGCCCACGACATCAAGCGCTCACTCGACATCCTGGAAGACATCGTAGGCCGAAAGATTGTGGGCTACCGGGCTCCTTCCTATTCAATCACGCCCAAGACAGCCTGGGCGTTGGATATTCTGTCTTCCTTCGGGCTCGAATATGATTCGAGCATTTTCCCGATACACCACGACCTGGGAGGTTTTCCCGGTGCACCGCGGCACCCCTACCAGATCAAAAAAGATCTCTGGGAATTTCCACTGACGACCTGTCGGCTCTGGAAATGGTCGCTCCCTGTCGGCGGAGGTGGGTACCTGCGATTGTATCCTTATCCACTGACACGCTGGGCCATCAGGCAGGTGAACAAGGATGGGATTCCGGCGATAGTCTATGTCCATCCCTGGGAGTTTGATCCTGATCAGCCGCGCATTGCCGGGGTCTCGCTTCGGAGCCGCCTGAGGCATTATCAGAACCTGAACAAGACCGCGACAAAGCTAAGCCTCCTATGCCGGGATTTCGAGTTTGGGCCCCTGAAGGAGGTGCTTGAGGATTGGATCGCTGCGCACGAGCTTGGAGACGAGCGCCACAGCTATGGCTGAGGGGCGAGGTCAATGCAACACAACCGGCGTCAAGGTGTTGACGGATCCACGAGGTAAACCATGAGAGTGGTGATCATAGGACTCTCCCCTTCCATCGGAATGCAGTTCTATTCGGCCGGTCTCGCCAGTGCCCTCGTCACCCAGCCAGGATATGATGTCTCGGTCATCGGATCGGTTGCCCTCCGAAGCGATGCCTACCATCGAGATGTCAGGCTGCTGCCGGCGCACTCGTTTTCAAGCACCGGTCTGAGTCCTTCTGCGCTCAACCCAGCCAAGTTCTACAGCTTGTTGCGACAGATCGAGGCTGTGCGTCCCAATGTGGTCCATATCACCACCCCTCATCTGTGGAACCTGCCTCTCTTGTTCTGCTTGCGCAGGCGCTATCCGCTGGTTCTCACCCGCCATGACGCCGTCACACATGAAGGCGCCAGAGGGGAACTGGTGAAGGGCATCTATCGACGGGCAGAGGTGAATGCGGCTGACGCCGTTGTGGTTCACAGCCAGGCAGTGGCACGTATTCTAGAAAGCTGGAAGACTGGCCCAGCCGGCACAACCGTCATGCCGCTGGTGCATCACTGTTTTGACTATGGTCTCTATGAGCAGATTCATGCGAATGCTGAGGACGGTCTCTCTTACGACAACTTGGTCGTTCTATTCGGGCGTTTGGAAAAGTACAAAGGAGTATGGGAGTTCATTGATGCTGCCCGTCTGCTTTGCACATCGGATGGCTTGCAGGCAAAAATGGTGATAGCGGGCACGGGGCGCCTGTCGGAAGAGTTGGCCAAGTGCGAGTGTCCACCCAATCTGGAGATACGCAACTACTTGATCAAGGATGCCGAAACCATTGAACTCTTCCGCCGTGCCGGGCTAATTGTCCTTCCCTACTCAGAAGCTTCCCAGTCGGCGCTGATCCCACTGGCCTATCTTTTCCGAAAGCCAGTGTTGGTCACCCGGGTCGGAGCGCTGCCAGAGTACGTTCGAGACAATGTTACGGGGCGCATCATTGATTCAAACGAGCCGATGATTCTCGCGCAGGCCATCCACCACTTGCTCAGCGACAAAGAAGCGCTAGCTGAAATGGGCAGAGCGGGTAGAGCCTTTTTACATGAGCTAGAAACACAGCTTGTTGACGGTCTCGGGGATACTTATGCCCGAGTCACGCAAGATAGAAACCGAGTATAGACGAGGGGGGAAAACTTTGAAGGGAAACTGGTCGATCAGGCCTTACAGGAACGGGGATCAAGATCGCATTCGGGCGCTTTTCGAGCTGGTGTTTGACAAGCAGCTAAGTGCAGCACGATGGCAATGGCATTACAGGGACAATCACACCGGCCTGATAGCAATCACCCTGGCTGAGGATGAGAACGGGGAGATTGTCGGCCAATGCGCCTTGAGGCCGCTCAGGATGAAGATTGGAGAAAGGATCGGCCTGGGCACGCTACAGCTTGATTCAATGATCCATCCCGACTTTCAACGGCAGGGGATGTTCACAAAGCTCACCACTCGCGCGTACGATCAAGTTTCCGAGCAGGGCGTGCATTTGGTCTATAGCTTCCCCAATCGGAACTCTCAATACGTTTACACGCACAAGCTGGGTCGGGTAACGCTTTGTGATAGGATTCCGCTGTTCGCAAAAATCCTAAACGTCAGGAATATCCTAGACAGACGTATCGGCAACAGACTTTTGCTGTCACTGGCGGCGCCGGTAGGGCAGGCCGCTACGGGACTATTCTATGCGCTCCGAGGAGGCACACCATCCGCTGACTGCCGCCTGGAGAGAGTATCTCGCTTCGACGAGGGTGTAGACCGGCTTTGGGAGAAGGCATCCGCCCCCTATAGCATTCTGGTAGTGCGCGATAGAGAATATCTCAATTGGCGCTACGTGGAAAACCCTACAGAGGAATATGTCCTCTTGACGGCAAAAAGATCCGAAGAAACTGTGGGCTACGTTGTACTCAAATGTGAGAGCAGATTCGGCCTCCAAATCGGCTTCATCGTGGATATGCTGACCATACCTGACGAGCCGACAATAGGTAGCTGTTTGATCTCGGAAGCAGTCACGCACTTCCGAAAGCAACGGATGGATCTGGCGTGCTGCCTGATGCTGGAGCACGTGCCCTACGCCCAATCTCTCAGAGACAGCGGGTTCTTGATCGTGCCTGAGAAGCTCTTCCCTCAGTCATTGAATCTGAGCGTGCGGCGGCTGTCCGACGAATATTCAGACTCATTCATCACAGATCCCGGCAACTGGTTCATCACGTGGGGCGACCATGATATGGTCTAGCAGGAGCTCTTCTGCCGCCCGAAGGGGCAGTAGGTTGGCAGGCCAGTTCACAACGGGAAGATATGGACTGTAGCGAGGACCAAGTGTGCAGCAGTAAATCGCTATCAAGCTCGAAGAATGGGGTGGGATTCTAAGACCTGTGGCTCACATCCTGTTCCTCACCATGGTATTGCCCTACCCACTAGACGCTGGCCCCAAGATACGCCAGTATCACATGCTCCGCCATCTGGTCAAGAGTCACAAGGTGACACTGGTTTCCTTCACCCGACCAGATGACGGCCCGGATGCGAGCGCGCATTTGGAGCGCCTGTGTCACGCCGTGCATTCGGTGCCGATGGTACGCTCCGGGTGGCGTAACCTGCGGGCCGGTGTCAAGGGGATGCTCACCGGGCTGCCGATGCTTGTCGCCAGAAACGAGATCAGGGAGATGGACACGACACTGCAGATGCTGGCAGGTGGGAGTTGCTTTGACGTGATCCATACGGATCAGCTCTCCATGGCCTGGTGGGGACGGTTGGCGGCCCAATTCTCTGCACCTGACCAGCCACGCACCCTGCTCGATGAGCACAACGCCATCTACCTATTGTACCGTCGCATGGCCGATACCGAGCGCAACCCCCTGCGCCGGGCGATCATGGCCCGCGAGGCGCGGGCCTATCGCAGCTACGAGGCCACCATGTGCCGGGTGTTCGATGCCGTGCTGACGGTCACCCAAGAGGACCGGGAGCACCTGATGGCCCTGTTTGCGGCGGAGGAACAGCAGCGCCTGGAAGACAAATTCACGGTCGTGCCCATCTGCGTCGATCCGGAGCAGGTATCCCCCGTGGTTCACAGGGAGGGGGGCGTGCCCACGGTTCTGCACCTGGGCACCATGTTCTGGCCGCCCAACGTGCACGGGGTGCTCTGGTTCGCCCGCGAGGTGCTTCCGCTGATCCACCAACAGGTCCCTGAAGCCCGCTTCATGGTGGTGGGCAAGAATCCGCCGCCCGAGGTGCAGGCGCTGGCCGCCGATCCGCGCGTGCAGGTCACCGGCTACGTCGCCGATAGGGCGCCCTATCTGCAGGCGGCCGATGCCTTTATCGTCCCGCTGCACGCCGGCGGCGGCATGCGGGTCAAGATCGTGGATGCGTGGTTGTGGGGGCTGCCCATCGTGTCGACGCCCATCGGCGCGGAGGGGATCCAGGTCCGGGATGGGGAGAACATCCTCCTCGCGAAAGACGCCGCGAGCTTTGCCCGGGCTACAGTATGTCTCCTGACCGACCCAGATCTCAACGCTCGCTTGCGCACCAACGGCCGGGCCTGGGTGGAGGCGCATTATGCGTGGCAGACGGTATACCGGCAGGTGGACCAAGTTTACGACAGGTTGCTCGGCGGGAAGACAGGTCAACAGTGAACAGGACGGCGGCTGGCAAGGCGTTCGGCACCGGGCTGTTGTGGTTCCTGGTATTGGCCTGGTTCTTGCCCGCGAGCAGTAGGCTTTTTTCAGGAAGGTACGAAGTCGCTCTTCCATCCCCGGGCAACTCGATACCTATCCAGCAACGAACCCAGAGCCCGGAGCCACGCAGGGTGTCTGCTCCATACAACATCCCCGGTGAAGAAGCAGCCATCTTTTGGTTCGGCCCCGTCACTCCCACAAAGAACTCGGTAGATGTCCGGGTCAGCTACCAGGAGGACCATCTTTACGTGCGACTGTCTGCCATGGACCGCCGTCTCTGGTTCGACCAGTCTCCTTCCTCCGAGGACCTCACCGCCTGGGACGCGGCCACGCTCTACCTGGATACGGCGGGAAACGCAGGTTTGGCCCCAAGCATAGCTTCCTACCGGTTTGAAGCCCAACTCTCGGTCACTCCCTCTCGGGAGGGGTACCAGGCTGCCTACCAGGGCAACGGAGATCGTTGGGTGGCGGCCAGCCTGCCCTTTACCACAACCGTGGGGTGGGCTGGCAACTATCCCAACGACGAGGTCGACGACCGGGGCTGGGCGCCCAAGTTTCTCATTCCCTACTCGGCTCTGGGCCTGAGCGCCCCCCCTGCTGAGGGGACCCTCTGGGGCATGGCTGTGGCCCTGCACGACCGGGACGACGCTGAGGGCACGCCGATCGAGGATCAGGTATGGCCGGAGACGATGCAACCCGAACAGCCGGCCACGTGGGGGCAATTACAGTTTGGGAACCCAGGCTACAGCCCGCCGCCGGCCAGCGGGGAGGGCAAGGTTACCATCCGCCAGGGCCTTGAAGGCGCCACTGTGGTGGACGCGGATGTGGGAGGCAGCAGCATCTGTGGGGCACCGGCGGCGCCCGACTATTTTCCGACCTGGGGCGAGCTGAACTGGGCGGGGAAGACGTTCGTGAACATCCAGAATTTGGGCGCTATCGGCGACTGGCCCTGCTTCTCGAGGACTTATGTGACCTTTCCCCTGGATGCCATGCCGGCTAACCAGGTCATCCTGTCTGCCACGCTGACGCTGTACCTATGGGGGGGGGCAGGTGAGGGCTGCGACCCCGACCCCCAACCATCCCTGATCCAGGTGCTCACGGTAGATGGGGGGTGGACAGAGAGCAGTGTGACCTGGAACAACGCCCCCCTGGCCAGGGAAAACATCTCGGCCACCTGGGTCTACCCGGTCGACGACAGCACCCCACCCGAGGGGATCCCGTATCACTGGAATGTCAGCCGCGCGGTAGCCGAAGCCTATGCTGCGGGCACCCCCCTGCACCTGGCCCTGTATGAGGCGGATTGGGCCACTCATAGCGGCAAGTACTTTCACTCTTCCGACGTGGGCCCCTGGAATGCTGAGGGGCGTCCGACGTTGACCGTTGCCTGGGGGCGTGCCGCAGCCAAGATAACAAAAACGGCCACCCCAACCTCTGGCTTTCAACATGACCCGATCACCTACACCCTGAGTTTCCTGGGAACCGGACAGACGCTGGCCCTGACAGATACGCTGCCGGCGGGAATCAGCACGCCAGATAGGGTCCTTGTAGAAGGCAGCAGCATCCCACCCTTGTACAACGGCATCTGTCACTGCCTGACCTGGAGCGACTCCCCTGCCCCCGGCCAGGAGATCACCATCCGCTACAGGGCGCGCATTGTGGCCTCTGCGCGCCAGGCGCTGCGGAATGCCGCGCTTCTGACCAACTCGAGTGGCGGGAGCAGCCGCGCGGCCGCAGTCGTTCTGGCGAATCCGCTGCCGGTCTACTTGCCTTTGGTGCTCAAGGGGGCCTGGTCATCCCCTGGACATGGTGTGAGAAACTGCACTCTGAGCGCGGCGGACCTGGCCTAGTAGACCGCTGAAGAACCTCATGCGCACCAGACGAAATTCGCCTAGAAGCGCGAGTCCTGGTATACTAGGAGCAATACCTTTCGAATAAGGCTCAAGCCCCCGTCCCCGGGGGCGGCCCGAGACGGGCTTGGGAGCTTGTTTGAAAAGGATCGAGGCCAGGGGTTCGTGTAGGACGCTGCGCCACACCGGAGCAAGATGGCGCAGGAGGGTCCAACCGGCGCCGACAGTGGTGGTGATGGCGCTTGGTGGTGAAAGGACAGTCTGATGTCAAAGGAGGAATTGTGGCTCTCTGGTAGTTCGCATGGTACCCACTACATCTAGTGGTATGGTATAATCAGCGAAAAGACCAGGAGGATATGCCATGTTGAG
>JAFGOG010000645.1 GCA_016926595.1 Anaerolineae bacterium | reverse complement strand
TCCCTAAAGCCCAGACTCGCATTTCCCATTTTGCAGCTCTTGCAGCTTGACGTAAATAAACCAACAGTATCACAAGTTGGGGACTCCGCGCTCATCTACGTGGGACGGGGCCTGGCGATCAACCGGCATAGACAGTGCCCAGGCGGTAGACAGCCGCTCCTTGAGCGCCAGCTCGGTATCGATGCGCCGGGCCACGCGCCCTGGCGGCAGCGGGCGCAGCAGCGACAGCCCAACCACGGCCAGCAGCCAGGCCGGCAGCGGCAGCAGCGTCCACAGCGCCAGGTGGGCGATCGGCCAGATCCGCCCGGCGGCCTGGACCAGGGCCATCCCCAGGCAGCCCATCCACAGCGTACGCTGGGCGAGCAGCCAGGCATCGCGCAGCCGCAGCCGCCGCCCCAGCCGCGCCAGCAGTGGGCGCCACACCTCGACCGAGACCAACTCCGGGCCGAGCGTCAGCTTATCCATCCCACACCCGTGTTTCCCACCACCGTCCATGCTCCGTCGACCTGCTGCAGGATATACGTCTGCCCGCCGCCGCCCAGCATCCCAAAATAGAGGCTGGCCGAGACAAAGACGCTGCCGTCCTCCTGCTGGTGGAGGTTGCCCAGGGTCATGACCACGCCGTTATCCGGGACGGTGGCCCGATCGTCCATGGGTGCCTCGTCCCTATTCTCGACCCAGACAAACACCGCCGGCAGGTCGTCCAGCGCGGCGACGATCGCCGCCTGGAGGGCGACAGACAACGTCCGGCTTTCGGCGCGCGGCGCCTCCGGGTCGCCGACGCCATCGTCGGTCGTCTTGACCAGGTAGACGGTCGCAAAGTTGGGCGGCTGGCCAAAGGTGTGATCGACCGTGACCTGCTGGCGGACAACGGCGGCATAGATCGCCGCTTCGTCCTGGGCATCGAGTGGCCCCGCCGCCGTTGGGGGCAGCGCCTGAGCCCCTTCCACCACGACCGTCTTTTCAATAGTGACCACCTGGATCCCCTTTTCAGGAACCACGGGTGGGATACCCACAGCCGGGACCGGCACGGTAGTGGCTGCCGGCAGGGTCTGGACCTTCTCGTAACGGCCGGCGGTCAACAAAAAGGGCACAGCGACCACGCCAGCCAGGGCGACGAACAGGGCCAGGATGGCCAGGATCTCTCGCCCGCGCAGCCGCCAGCGGCGCGAGGTGCGAACCAGCCGCGTGGACAGCAGGTAGAGCAGCAGCGACAGCGCGCCATAAAGCGGCAAAGTATAGTGATAGAGCGGGCGCGGGATGCCCCTGCTGGCAACCGTGCTGCCGGTGAGGCTGGCCGTGCCGTTCAAAACCATGCCCAGGCTGCCCAGGAAACCATAGGAGCCACCACTTGGCGCAACCGACGGGGCCAGCGCCGAAAAGAGCGCGCCAGCCGGGTTGGGCACCAGGATCCAGCGCGGCGGCTCCTGTTCGCGCAGGACGCCGACAAAGATATAGACGACGAACGGGCCGATCAACAGCGCCAGCACGACCAGGTAGCCGAGCACCGTGGCTCGCACTGTGCGCCGCATCAACGCCGAGCAAAAGACGCCCATCACCCCCAGAGTCACCGCCGTGGCCGCGAGCATGGCCAGCGCTTTCCCCATCTCTTTGAGAGCCACGCCGCCAAAGATAAAGACCAGGCTGAACATGGGCACAGCTGCCAGGATCAGCAAAAACACGTAACCCAGCGCCGAGACTAGTTTGCCCCACAGGATGCTCGCCGGGCGCAGCGGCGTCGCCAGCAGCATCTCGTAGGTGAGCTTTTCCTGCTCGCCGCTGATCGACCCGGCAGTGATCGCCGGGGTGACGAAACAGATCATCAACAGCTCGACGACGGACAGCCCGGCAAAGAGCGCCTGGCCGATCACCGGACTGAGCGGCGTGGACGAATAGCGCATTGACGAGAGCATGATGCGGTATAACAGGTAGCTGATCCCGGCGAGCAAGAGCAGCACGGCGGTCAGGACGGCAAAGGCCCGCCAGCCGCGCATGCGCGAGCGTAGCTCTTTGATGATGATCGGGTTGACGCCCGGTTTGAGTCTCTTGAACAAGCTCGTTTTCATATCCCTATGCCGTATCCCCCGTGGTTAGCCGCAAAAAGACCTCTTCCAGGTCGCTGGCGATCTCGTTGAACGCGACCACGCGTACGCCGGCGCGCAGCAGGGCCTCCAACAGGTCCGCCGTCGCCTGGTCACCATCGACGGCGCTGCCGGCGATAAACTCGACCTCGAACGAATCGTTCACCCGGTAGATGGCGCCTACACCGGGCTGATCGCGCAGGACGGCCTGGGCCTGCTGCGGGTCGGACAATGCCTTGATGTGCAACAGCCGCCCCTGCACGGCCAGGCGCCGGATCTCGTCCAGCGGGCCGCTGGCTACCAGCCGACCCGTTTCAATGATCCCCACCGAATCGCACAGTTCGGCCAGTTCGGCCAGGATGTGCGAGCTGACGACGATCGTCTTGCCCATAGCGCCCAGTTCGCGCAGCAGCTCGCGCATCTCGACGCGGGCGCGCGGGTCAAGCCCCGAGGCGGGTTCATCCAGCAGCAGCACGGTGGGGTCGTGGACCAGGGCGTGGGCCAGGCACAGCCGCTGACGCATGCCACGCGACAAGGTCTCGACCTGATCGTCTCGCTTGGGGGCCAGATCGACCAGTTCGAGTAGCTCGTCGGTCACCTGGCGGCGGCGCTGGCTAGACAGCCCGTAGCAGCGCCCGAAAAAGTCGAGGTATTCCCAGACCAGCATGTCCTCATAGACGCCGAAAAAATCAGGCATGTAGCCGATCTGCCGCTGCAGGTCGCGCCAGTCGTGGTTGGCGACCTGCCCGTTGAGCACGATCTGCCCTTCGCTCGGATCCAGCAGCCCGGCCAGCATGCGCAGCGTGGTCGTCTTGCCCGCGCCGTTGGGGCCGATCAGCCCAAACAGCGCCCCGGCCGGCACAGCGAGATTCAGCCTGTCCACCGCGACGGTCTTGTCAAAGCGGCGGGTCAAGTCCCTTGTCTCAATCGCGTTCAAATGGGTTCCTTCCATTATCGGGTCCCCTCGAACCCCAGGCCCAGGTAAAAGCACCCGCCGCGCTCGGGCGAATCGACGGTCAGGCGCACGCGCGCCATGCCGTCTTTTCGCACCAGCCCCTGCGGTTCGGCAATGACGTTATTGCCCAGGACCGGGTCTTTCATGCTATACCAGGCGTTCTCATCCCAGTTGTACAGCTCTGTCTTGGGCGGCTGCTGCCACCCGCCATCCGAGTTGATCGACAGAGTCAGCCGGTCGATGTGGATCTCGCTGGCACCGGGCGGCAGCTGAAACTCGAACACGGCCTCTCCCCGGTCGATGTATGCCGCCGGCATACCCGATGGCCCGCACAGGCCGCCTTCGACCGGCAGTTGAACGATCGTCCCGGCGACAAAACCCGGCGGCAGCGAGATACTAGCCTGATCGCCCAGGCTGTAGGTCAAGGGGGTGTAAAACAGGCCGGTGGTCTGTTGGACCAGCTCACGTCCAGCCACGCGCACCTCGGGCGGTGACTGGTCGAACCAACCCATAAAAAGTAGCCCCTGCAGCCCGCTTCCGTAGGCAGGCGAGATGCTCGACACGGGGCCGAATTTGCCGCCCTGGTACAGCAGGCTGTCGAGGATCTGCTGCTTGACCTGCGCCTCGCGCAACGGGCCGATGGGGCCGCTCTGGCTGAACTGCTCCTCAAACAAGCGGTAGCTGATCGGCGGGCCAAAGATCTGGCTGTTCAACGCGGATGGCGCCAGGCGCACCTGGGCCTGCTCGCCGGGGGGCAGGTCGCCCAGGCGCACGAAATCCGAGCCCAGGATGACCACCGCATCGTTTAGCGTGAGCCGGGTGTCGTTGCGCACCGTGCCAACCAGGGTCTGATCCTCAAAACGCAGGTCGCCACTCACCGGGCCCAGGTCGGCCCAAGCCTCTTCGACCATAAAGGTCTGCATCGACCACTGGTTCACGGTCAGGCCGCGCAGGATGCCGGGGTCACTTTGCACGTACGTGATCTCACCTCCGGGCGCCACCGTGCTACCGTCGACGCTGAAACCACGGTACCCGCTCGTGTCGACCGAGCTGAGCAGGCCGCCGCCCAGGACCTCGATCTCGTATGACTGCTGGGCGGGTGAAAAGAGCCCCATGTAGGTGTTGGCCCATGCCGTGCCATCCGGCTGCGCGGCGACGATGGCGATCTTGTTCAGGATCAGGTCGGTGCCCCGTAGCGCGTACCCCAGGCCAAACGCGCCGCCGGCAAAGAGAAGGGTGATCAAGGGAATGGTGATCCAGGCCCAGTGCAGCTTGTTGCGCCAGCGCAGCAGGGCATAGTTAGCCGGGCCGACAAGCAGGATATAGATGCTCAGCAACACGCTTAACCCCTTGACCGACGGCAGGGCCAGCGAAGGCAGGTTAGATAGGGCGTAGGCCAGCTGGTTGGCGCGCATCTGGCGCGGCGACACGTCGGCCGGCATGTCGGCCGGATAGGGCGCGTTGTCCACGACCAGGGTGCGCCAGAAAGCACTCACCCCGGCCCAGGCGTCAAACGGCGAAGCAGTCAGGTCGAGGGCTACGAAATCGACAACTCCACGGCCGACCGCTCGCTCGCGCACCAGGATCAGGCCATCCTGGGCGGCCAGGTCGCGCCCTTCGCCCGCGTCGCCGACCGCGACGAGGAACGGGCCGGGCACGCGTACCGCTTCGCCGCCGCCTAAGCTGTGTAGCCCTGGCAGCGTTTGCACCTGCGTCTCGCGGGTCGGGTTCAGCGGCAGCAGCGAGGCCGGCAGGCCCGCCACCGTCCGCCGCGCCCCGGCTCCACCGCCGATCACCAGCCGCCCGCCGTTGCGCACCCAGGCCTCCAGCGCGGCCTGCTGCCGTGGGCTCAGCGACGAGCTGTCCACGTCGTTGATGATCAGGCAGTCCAGCGAGCTGAATCCCTCCAGCCGCTCGGGTAGATCGTCCACCGGGATGTCGATCAGCACGATCGGCCGCGGCCTGGCTCCGCCGGTGACCAGGCTGGCGATCAGCGACAGCGCGCCTCGTTCGGCGGAAACCAGCCCGATCAGCAGGTTGATGTTGGGCTGCGGTTTGACCGCCACACTCTGGGTGAGCAGGGGGCTGTCTTGTCCGGCGGCCACCAGGTTGACCTCGAGCTGCCGGGAAAAGTTGTTGGGCAGCACGTAAACCGGCAGGCGCTTGCGCGACCCGCTGGGCAGCGTGACCGGCGCGGCAAAGGTCGAGATGGCATACCCGCCGGTCACGCGCACCCGCACCTCGGCCTCCAGGTCGCTGCCGGCGTTTTCTAGCAGCACCCACACCGGCAGCCACTCGCCGTATTTAAAATGGCCGCCAAACGCGGCGGTCGCCTCCATGGTCAGGCCGGGCGGCGCGGCGGCGCGGATCTGTCCAGCCATGGCTGGATCGTCTCCGCTTTCTGCGAGCGAGACAGGAAGCAAGCAAAATGTGACCAGCAGGGCCAGAACTAGATTGGGATAAGGAAAACCGCCAAGGCGGGTACTATGAACGAATCGGTTTGTCATGTTTTGTAGACCCAGCTGACAGAGCTATCATACCATAACCATGTTGCAGAATGGTGACACCTCGGTGACAAGACAGGCACGGGGTGGCGCCATTCTGGCACGACGATTGCTTATGTGTACTGGACGATCCGCAGGCCATTTATGTTCCAACCAAAGAGCCAGCGCGGCGGTCCACCATCACCTGATTATAGCACGACATGGGGATAAAATCTAGACGCAAACGGGGCATTTTGCCGTCGTTCGGCTGACAGAGACCCAAAACAGAAACCGGGCTTTTGGCGGGTGGTTTGTACCCGCCAAACCCGGTTTCTTCTGAGAATTCCCCCCCCATTCCCTCAGCTTACGTCTCGGCCAGCACGTGCAGCCCGGGCTCGTAGAAACCTAGCCCCACTTCGCTGCCCTCGGCGTGAACGACCATGCGCGCCGGATGGGTCTCGACGACGGTCAGCAGTTGGCCGTCCACCTGCACGTCATAGTCGATCGTGTTGCCGAGGTAGGAGGCGCGGCGCACGATACCACGCAGTTGGCTCTCGGGCGACAGCTGGATCATCTCCGGGCGCACGATCAACGTGACCGGCGCGCCGGCAGGCAGGACTGAGCCGGCCGCCGGGATGGCGAACGACTGCTGCCAGGCCTCGACGAGCAGCGAGCCGTTTTCACGGCCGCGCACCCTTCCGGGGACAAAGTTGGCCCGCCCGATAAAGTCGGCCACGAAACGCGTGCTTGGATGGCGATAGATCTCTTCCGGCGTCCCGGTCTGCTCGATCAGCCCGCGGTTCATCACCACGATGCGGTCGGAGAGGGTCATGGCCTCGATCTGGTCGTGGGTGACATAGACGCTGGTGATGCCGAGCTGCTTTTGGATGCGGCGGATCTCGGTGCGCATCTGCTCGCGCAGCTTGGCGTCGAGGTTGGAGAGCGGCTCGTCCATCAACAGCACCTTGGGTTCCATGACCAGGGCGCGGGCCAGGGCGACGCGCTGCTGCTGCCCGCCCGAAAGCTGGTTGGGCGCGCGTTTCTCCAGCCCGGTCAGCTCGACCAGCTCGAGCACCCGGGCCACGCGGCGGGCGATCTCGTCCTTGGGGCGGTGCTGCACCTCGAGCCCGTAGGCCACGTTCTCGAACACGTTGAGGTGCGGAAAGATGGCATAGCTTTGAAAGACCATGGACATGTCGCGCTTGTGCGGGGGCAGGTCGTTGATCTCTTGGCCGTCGAGCACGATCTGGCCCCTGGTCGGGAACTCAAAGCCGGCGACCAGGCGCAGCGTGGTCGTTTTGCCACACCCCGACGGGCCGAGCAACGTCACCAGCTCGCCCTTTTCGATCTCGATCGAGACGCCGTCCACGGCCGTGACCTCTGTGCTGCCGCCGCGCGGCGGAAATACTTTGACGATCTCTTTCAAAACCAGGTACATGCTATCCTCCCATTCAGGCGTTTCTATGCGCCCCAGGTCAGGTCGACGTCGCCGCGGTGGCGCAGCAGCTTGTTGGTGACCAGGTACAGGATGCCGACGGCGATCAAGACAAAGAGAATGATTACCGTCGAATAGGCGGCGGCGATGCTGATCCCGCCCTGTTCCCATTCGCTCATGATCGACGCGGTGACGATGCGCCAGCGCGCGCTGACCAGGAAAATGATCGCCGAGACGCTGGTCATGTGCCGGGTGAAGGAAAAGATCAGCCCGGCCAGCAGGGCGGGCAGGATCAGCGGCAGGGTGACCTTGCGAAAGGTGTACTGGGCGTCGCCGCCGAGGATGCTGGACGCCTCTTCGATCGACGGGTCGATCTGCTGCAGGGCCGCCACGCCGGAGCGCACCGAAGCGGGCAGGCTGCGCACGGCATAGGCCGCCATGATGATGTATGGCGTGCCAACCAGGGCCATGGGCATGCCCATAAAGGTCAGCGCACATGGCAGGGCGAGCAGGATCGCCGCCAGGGGCGTCTTCCAGCGCCCCTTTTCATCGCCGATCAACAGCACGCTGGCAAAGATCAGGATGACCGCGGTCAAGGCCGGTGGGATCTGGAAGGGCACCTTGAGATGCTCGGCGATCTGAAAGATGGCATTGCTCCAGAATCCACGCGGCAGGGTGCGGCTGAAAGCGGCGATCGGCAGGGCCAGGTATTCGATCAGGTCGTAGGAAAGCAGGTACACGCCGGCGATCGCCAGCGCGATGGCCAAGCGTCTCTTTTTGCGCACCAGCCATTCTATCGCCGCCAGGGCCAGGTAGAGGCCGCCCAGCAGGTAGAGCAGCCCGATCTGACCCAGCGGCTCGTCGAGCAGGCTGAGGCCCACGCCGGCGGCGGTGCCTGCAGCCAGGACGATCACCCTCACCCACCCGCCGGGCAGGGCCGAGGCGACCAGGAAAAGGGCCAACACGGCATAGACCAGGGCCACCATCGATTGGGGCGAGGTGCTAAAGGCCAGCACAAAGCCGATGCCCAGGATCGTGCCGGGCACCGCGCCGCCCAGGTTCGAGCCAAAGTCGAGCACGTTCTTGCCGCTAAAGCGCTTGCGGACGACCAGGAAGGCGATGACCATGCCGGTCAGCGCGGCGATAGGCGTGGCGACGACGCTCAAAAAGGTGGTGTCCAGGATGGCCTCGATGCCGCGGGTGACCATGTGTCGCCACCACTCCAGGGTCGGCGTATAGTCGATGCCCCAGGCCTGGGCGAAGGAACCAAAGATGATCGCCGCATAGAGCAGCACGATCAGGAGACAAAACGCGTAGGTGAAGAGGATAAACGGCCAGCGGATCCACGACTCTTTTTCTACGATCTGCCCGCCGGTGGGCTTGCCGGTCACCGAGACGTAAGAGCGGCGGGTGACGTAATAACGCTGGACCAGGAAAACGATCAGGGTGGGGATGAGCAGCACCACCGCCAGCGCCGAGGCCTTTTGATAGTCATATTCGCCGGCGACGGCCAAAAAGATCTGCGCCGAGAGCACGGTAACGTTGCCGGATATAAAGAGCGGGTTGCCCAGGTCGGCCAGCGATTCGACAAAGAGCAGCAAGAACGAGCCGGCGATGCCCGGGATGAGCAGGGGCAGGGTGACCGTGCGAAAGATGTGCAGCTTGCTGGCGCCCAGGCTGTGCGCGGCTTCTTCCATAGAGGGGTCGAGCCGTTCCAGCATGGCGCGCAGCATCAGGTAGGAAGCGGAGAAAAAGGCGATCACCTGGACGAACACCAGCCCATCCATGCCATAGATGTCGTTGGCCCCCGCCGGAAAGGTCAGGCCCAGCAGCTTGCGGGTGATCAGCCCGTTGCGACCAAAGAGCAGGATCGTGCTCAGGGCGATGGCAAAGGGCGGCGAGACGGTGGGCACCAGGGCCATGATGTGCACCAGCCGCTTGCCGGGCACGTTGCAGCGCACAACCGTGTAGGCGAAAATGAAACCGACCAGCGTGCCAAAGGTGGCGGTCAGCGCGCCCATCAGCAGCGTATCGCCAAAGATGCGCCGCGCCAGGGGGCCATAATAGGCGTCGAAATAGCGGCCGAAATAGCTCAGGTCGAGCTTGCCGTCGAGGTCGACAAAGCCGTTGGCCGAGGTGCGCAGCAGGGGATAAAAGACAAACATCACCAAGACGATGCTGCAAAAGATGAGGCTGATGAACAGCACCGGGTCGCGGGCGATCAGGGTAAATTCGCGGTAACGTCGCCGCAGCATGGCCAGCCATGGCGGGCGGCGGGCGGAAGTGGGGACTGCCGGTGTGGTCATAGGTGCTTTCCCTTGTCGATCATGGGTGGATGGGGCACGGCGTGTGCCCCATCCACGTGCTGCGCGGTGTTATTGTTTCAGGCTGTCGGCCCCGGCGATCTCGTTGCTGAACTTGTCGACGAAGGCCTTCTTGTGCTCGCCCGCCCACTGAAAGTCGTAATCGATCAGCTTGACTTGCAGCAGTTCGGGATGCGACAGCTCGACGCCCTTGACCGTGGGCGCCTGGTACGCCTTGTACTTGGGGCCGAGCGCCTGCGTTTCGGCGGTCAGCGCCCAGTCAAACCATTTCTGGGCTGCGTCCAGGTGCTTGCCGCCCTTGAGGATGCCCATGCCACCGATCTCATAGCCGGTGCCCTCGGCGGGGAAGGTCAACTCGAGGGGCAGGCCGTTGTCGTCGATCTCGTGCACGATGTCGTGCGAAAAGACGATACCCACTGCCGCCTCGCCCTGGCCGACAAACTTGGCCGGGGCCGCGCCGCTCTTGGTGTACTGGAGCATCTGGCCGTTGTATTTCCTGAGGTATTCCCAGCCTTGCTCTTCACCCCTGATCTGCAGGACGGTCGCCAGCGCGGTGTAGGAGGTGCCGGAGGTCGAGGGGTGGGCGACCAGCACCTGACCCTCGAATTCGGGCTTGAGCAGGTCGTCCCACGAGGTGGGTGCGGCAGCGCCGGGGTTGGCGGCCAGCCAGTCGGTGTTGGTGCAGAAACCCAACGACCCGACATAGATCCCGGCCCAATAGTTATCCGGGTCTTTGTACTTGGCCTGGTCGAGCAGGTTCTTGTAGTTGGGCGAGTTGTACGCCTCCAACAAACCTTCGCCCTTGGCGGCGACAAAGCTGTCGATCGGCCCGCCCCACCAGATGTCGAACTGGGGGTTGTCCTTTTCGGCGCGGATGCGGGCCAAGGATTCACCGCTGGACATGCGCACATAGTTGACGGTGATGCCGTACTTGGCCTCGAATTCTTGCTTCATGCCCTGGCACCACTCTTCTTGCGGCGTGCACAGCACGTTGAGCTCAGTGCTGGTGAGCTGCTTTTTGCAGCCGACAGGGAGCACGAGCAACAGAGCGACGATCACAACAACGGTATACCATTTCTTTGTGAACATGTTTCCTCCTGAGTTTACTGAGAATTGATCCGATGAATAATAAACAAAGAATGCTGCACCGATGCCGGTACAGCATTCACGAACACACGACAAAGCCACAGGAAAGAACACAGAGATTCATAGAGAAGAAAAAGAGAGATACACGGAGAGCCTCTGAGTGTCTCGGTGTTTCTCCGTGCAGCCCTGTGCACCTTTCCCGGGTGGACTCACACGATGGAACGGTTGGCAAATCGATATAGCGACTGACCATCTGTCTGCCTTCTCCCTCGAAGGTCTGTTTTGCCTGACCAATTGGGCCTCATTGTAACACGATAGGCAGAGCGTGTCAATTTTGCGAAATAGGGATAGCAGCGGACCGCCCGCGTCCCGCTGGCTGTTGCTTGAATCGCGCGCCCCGGCTGCCTAGCGCACCAGCAGTGGCAGATAGCTCCAGCCCTCTGGCGGCGTAAAGCGCAGAATCAGCAAGCCCATTCCGCTGACGTAGGCATATTCCCCACTGAGAGCCACATTGCCGACACCCCAATGTGGGTCGTAAAAACCTACCTCGACCGGCGCCAAGGGCGTCGACACGTCCACCACCCGCAGGCCGCCTTCGTTAGTGGCGACGTAGGCGTGCTGCCCGGCCACGGCCACGCCACCGGCATTCCCCGGCGTGTGGAAAAAGCCCGCCTCGGCTGGCGCCGACGGGTTGGACACGTCAATCACGCGCAGGGTGCTATCCTCAGAGCACCACGGCATAGGGTAACAAGTGACGTAAGCGTATCCCCCGGCCACGGCCACGCTATCGGCCCCGCCCGCAGGCGGGTCGTAGAAGCCCACCACGGCCGGCGCGGACGGCGTCGACACGTCCACCACCCGCAGGCCGAACTCGGTGGCGAGATAGGCATAGTCACCGGCCACGGCCACGTCGCAGGCAGGGTCATAAGATGGATAATGATAGGGCGCTTGGTAGGAGCCGACCTCGACCGGCGCCGACGGGTTGGACACGTCCACCACCCGCAGCCCGCCTTCCCCATCGGCGACGTAGGCGTACGCCCCGGCTACGGCCACGCCCCTGGCATGCCCCGGCGTGTCGCAGAGGCCCACCACGGCCGGCGCCGACGGCGTCGACACATCCACCACCCGCAGGCCGGCATCCCCATCGGCGACGTAGGCATAGCCGCCAGCCACGGCCACATCGCGGGCGTTGTACACCGTGCCGTAGAGGCCCACCCCGACCGGCGCCGACGGCGTCGACACGTCCACCACGCGCAGACCCGGCTCGTCGGCGACATAGGCATATCCCCCGCCTACGGCCACGCCCCTGGCATCCGCTGTGTCGTACGAGCCCACCTCGACCGGCGCCGAGGGCGTCGACACGTCCACCACCCGCAGGCCATCCGAGTCGGCGACGTAGGCGTATCCGCTGGCCACAGCCACGTCGAAGGGGATCCCCCGTGTCTGATAAAAGCCCACCTCGGCCGGCGCCGATGGGGTCGACACGCCCACCACCCGCAGGCCATCCCAGTCGGCGACGTAGGCAGTGCCCCCGGCCACGGCCACGCCGGTGGCAATCCCCGGCGTGTCGTAAACGCCCACCTCGACCGGCGCCGACGGCGTCGACACGTCCACCACCCGCAGCCCGCCTTCCCCAACGGTGACGTAGGCATATCCCCCGGCCACGGCCACGCCGCGAACGGCCTCGGACATCAGAGCACTCTTGCCCAGCACGGTGGGCGAAGTGGGCGATGACATGTCCAGCACGGTCAATCGGGCCCCTTCGCCGACATAGGCCAGGTTGCCCTGCACGGCCACAGCCCCGATCTCGCCGCCGGTGTGGCCGACATAGCCCACGTTCCGGGCGTCCGCCAGGCTCGCGCCTGGAGATGCGATAAGGGTCTGCGCTGGCCGTGACGCGAGTGCAGCGCCAGGTAGCGCGGCGCCCAACGTTGAGCCCAGCACGAGGGTGAGAACCAGAAACAAGCTGATGATGATGCTGTGGAAAATTCGCAAGCGCGCCATCTTTGTACCTCCTCGTTGTTTTCCTACAATAAGAGAGGAAGTTGCCATGGGCGCGGTGAAGCGAGGGTGGGGCAGCTCCCGGAGCCAGCGGGGCCAGCCCGTATCAGTGAGATGTGCTGCTCATCTATCATTGTAGCACGAAGAGCCTGGGCCGTCAATACCCCGATCACCTGTATCAACCGTTTTGGCCTTTGTCATAAACGGGCAGGCATGTTATAATCCAGGAGTTCGGCGCTGGAGAAACCTGGTTTTTGCCAAAAACCAGGTTTCTGATGATGATCCAGATCAGGAGGATACGACATGACAGACAAGATCGGCTGGGGCATCCTGGGCGCGGGCAGCATCGCCCGCAAGTTCGCGACGGACCTCAAGAACCTGGACGACGCGGCCTTGGTGGCGGTGGGCTCGCGTTCGGGTGACAAGGCGGCCTCTTTCGCCGACGAGCTGGGCGTGACCCGCGCCTACGGCAGCTATGCCGGCATGGTCAACGACCCGGAAGTGGACGTGGTTTACGTGGCCACGCCGCACCCCTTTCATCGCGAACACACCATCCTGTGCCTGGAGGCCGGCAAAGCCGTGCTGTGCGAAAAGCCGATGGCGGTCAACGCCGCCCAGGTGCGCGAGATGGTCTCCTGTGCGCGGCGGGAAAACGTGTTTATGATGGAGGCCATGTGGACCCGCTTCAACCCGGTGACCGTCCAGGTGCGCCAATGGCTGGCCGAAGGGCGCATTGGCGAGGTGCGGCTGCTGGAGGTGGATTTTGGCTTCCGGGCCGCGCTCAATCCCGAGGGGAGGCTCTTTAATCCGGCGCTGGCCGGCGGCGCGCTGCTCGACGTGGGGATATACGTGGTCGCCTTTGCGGCCATGGTTTTGGGCCGCCCACCAACGCAGATCCAGGCGGCAGCCCACCTCGGCGAGACCGGCGTCGACGAGCAGACGGGGATGGTGTTCAAGTATGACCGCGGCGAGCTGGCGCTGCTGTCGTGCGCCGTGCGCGCCACCACCCCGCAAGAGGCGCGCATCGTCGGCACGGCGGGGTCGATCCACATGCCGGCCTTCTGGCACGCCCCGGCGGCGACGCTGGCGGTGCCGGGGCAAGAGCCGGTGGTCTTTACGGGCGACTTTGGTTACCAGTACGAGGCGGCGGAGGTGATGGCTTGCCTGTGCGCCGGCCTCAAAGAGAGCGCGACCATGCCGCTGGACGAGTCGATGACCATTGCCGAGACGATGGACGAGGTGCGCCGCCAGATCGGGTTGAGGTACCCAATGGAGTAAAAGAGGGAACACAGAGGACACCGAGGAGACACGGAGATACACAGAGAGAAAATATGGAAAGCTCTGTGTGCTCTGGTTTTTCTCTGCGCATCTCTGTGTTCCATTTGTTATCTTGAGGAGCGAGCAGACTATGCAGTATGGAAGTATTCCCGGCGTCGACAAGCGCGTCTCGCGGTTGGTGCTGGGCACAATGATCATTGACAGCCGCGAGCAAGAGGCGAGTTTCGCCCTGCTCGACGCCGTCTTTGCCCTGGGCGGCAATGCCTTTGACACCGCCCACGGTTATGCCGGTGGCTACAGCGAGCGCGGCTTGGGACAGTGGATGCAGGCGCGCGGCAACCGCGACCAGGTGGTGATCATCTCCAAGGGCTGTCACCCCAACGCCGACCGCAAGCGGGTGACCCCTTTCGACCTGGCCTCCGACCTGCACGATTCGTTGGCCCGGCTGCAGACGGACCATATCGATGTGTACCTGCTACACCGCGACGACCCCGACCTGCCGGTGGGGCCGATCGTCGAGGCGCTGAACGAGCACCGGCAGGCCGAACGGATCCACGCCTTTGGCGGCTCCAACTGGACGCACCAGCGCATCGCCGAGGCCAACGACTATGCCGCCCACCACCACCTGGCGCCGTTTACGGCCAGCAGCCCTAACTTTGGCCTGGCCGACCAGGTCGAGAATCCCTGGGGACCGGGCTGCGTCAGCCTCAGCGGGCCGGCGCAGGCCGAGGCGCGGGCCTGGTACCAGGCCAACCAGATGCCGGTGCTGGCTTATTCGAGCCTGGCGCGCGGCTTGTTTTCGGGGCGGATCACGCCCGATCATTTCAGGCCCGAGAACCTGGAGCAGACGCGCACCCTGCTCGACCGCGCCTGTCTAACCGCCTACTGCCACGAGGTCAATTTCGAGCGGCTTCGGCGGGCCATGCAACTGGCCGGGGAAAAGGTAGTCAGCGTGCCCTTGATCGCCCTGGCCTACATCCTGCACTCGCCGCTCAACGTCTTTCCGCTGGTCGGCGCGGCCAACGGCGCCGAGTTCGCGGAAAACATCAAGGCGTTTGGCATTGAGTTGAGCGAACAAGAGTACAAGTGGTTGAACCTGGAGGCGTGAAACGTCATTCGTCAGGCGTGATAGGATGACCGGGACGGAGGTGATGGCGCAGGCGAGGGGGGTTTTTGCCGCCCGAGATGCCTTCGTGGCGCCCGGCACGGGATCGGGTGGTCTTTGACCCAGATTGCCCGGCACACACGTTTCACAGTTGCCGGGCAGGTGTGCCAGGAACCGTTTGAATGGCAGTTTGACAGCTAAGGGGCTGGTGAGGAGGGACCGCCGTCGGCTCGACGGCCCAACAGCCGGCAGGATGCCGGCGGTCCGGCGCTAGAGACTGGAGATACAAAGAGAGAAGCAATGGACGATCATCATTTCAAGGGCAAGGCGGGGCGGCTGCGCTCCAGGCGGCGGGTCCGATTGTTGGAGGTCGGACGCGTGGTTGACCTGTGCCTCAAGAGCATCGTGATGGGCGATATCGGCATAGCCAGTGTGCTCGACGTGGGTACGGGCAGCGGCCTGTTTGCCGAGGCATTTGCTCAACGTGGCCTGCGCGTCGCCGGGGTGGATGCCAGCGCCGAGATGGTCGCCGCGGCCAGGCAGGCCGTGCCGCAGGGTATCTTTCGCCAGGCGCCGGCCGAGGAACTGCCCTTTGAGAACAACACGCTCGACCTGGTCTTTATGGGCCTGGTGCTGCACGAACTCGACGACGCGATCCTGGGGCTGCGCGAGGCGCGGCGGGTGGCCCGGCAGCGCGTGGCGGTGCTGGAATGGCCCTATCACCTGCAGATCGCCGGCCCGCCAATGTCGCATCGCCTGCCGGGCGCACGGGTGCGCTCCCTGGCCCGCGAGGCCGGGTTAGGCGGCGTCGACGCGGTCGAACTGACGAACACGGTGTTGTATCTGATCGACGTGATCTAGATGGGGAGGTGTTGAATGAGTATGCATATTGGCGCCAAACAGGGTGAGATCGCGCCCACGGTGCTGCTGCCCGGCGATCCGCTGCGGGCCCGGTTTTTCGCCGAGACGATGTTGGGCGACGCAGTCTGCTTCAACCAGGTGCGCGGCATGCTGGGCTATACCGGCTACTATGCCGGCCAACGCGTGTCGGTGATGGGCACCGGCATGGGCATCCCGAGCTCGTCGATCTATATACACGAGCTGATCAGTGACTATCAGGTCAAGACGCTGATCCGCGTCGGCACCTGCGGGGCGCTGCAGCCCGATCTGGGCATCGGCGACATCGTGCTGGCCATGGCCGCCTCGACCGATTCGAACATCAACCGGCTGGTTTTCCAGGGCATGGATTTTGCCCCAACGGCCAGCTTTGAGCTGCTGCTGGCGGCCTACCAGGCGGCCGAGGCGCGCGCGATCCCGGTGCGCGTGGGCAGCATCTTGTCCTCGGACCGGTTCTATATCGACGACCCGGACTGGTGGAAACAGTGGGCAGCCTATGGCACGATGGCTTGCGAGATGGAGACCGCCGGCCTGTACACCCTGGCGGCCAAATTCGGCGTGCGCGCGCTGGCGGTGCTGACGGTGAGCGACAGCCTGGTGACCAAGGCCGCCGCCACCGCCGAGCAGCGCGAACGGAACTTTACCCGCATGGCCGAGATCGCCCTGCAGGTAGCCGTATCCGCCCGGCCGGCGTGAGCGTGCGAGTCTCAGGAGTCCGTTGGGCACAGGTTGACCTCCTGGCGTAGGGGACGTATAATGAGGATACTCCAGAGGACTCGTTTGTTTGGTAAGTTGTTCCAAGGAGCGTGACCTGTGGGACTGACTTTCGAGTGGGATCCTGCCAAAGCGAGTGCCTCAAGCGGTTCCTGGACCGCGTCGAACAAGATGGCTACGCTGAACCCGGTGGCCGCCAGGATGGCCGCGTTCTTGCGGGCCAAACACGACGTGATCGACGATCTCGTCACCCGGGCCGGGCGGCTCGCCCAGGTGCTACAGACGTGCGCTGCGGAGGCCATCGTCTGCCATTCTGACCTTCACGCCGGCAACTTTCACATCTGCGCCGGCGGCGACTTTTACATCGTCGATTGGGATGACCCCATCCTGGCCCCCAAGGAGCGCGATCTGATGGCTGCCGGCAGTGGGCTGATGGGCGGATGGCGCACGCCGCCAGAAGAGGAAAAGCTGTTCTACCGCGGCTACGGCCACACGACGGTCGATCCCGTCGCCCTGGCCTACTACCGCTACGAGCGGATCGTGCAGGACCTGGCCGTCTATTGTGAGCAGATCTTTTTGAGCGATGAGGGCGGCCCGGATCGTGAGCAATCCTTCCGCTACCTGGCCTCCAATTTCCTGCCCGGCAACACGATCGCGATCGCCGACCGGGCGGACCGGACAGGCATATTTGCCGGCAGCGAGACCTGAGTCTCAGAAAGTGAGATGAGAATGAGCGAATCGACACCGACGTTGGATGAATGGCGCAGGCTCTATGCGGCCGCGATGCGCATCAAAGAGATCGCGCCGTGGCAGTGGATGTCCGAAACGGATGTCTTTGGCGTCCAGGATCCGGAGACGCAGGAGCTGGGTTTCGTCAGTGTGATGGGGGAGATGGGAGAGCACCTGGCCCTGGCGCTTTACCTGGGGGCAGAAGGGTTGACCCGTTTTTGGGAGTTTTGCGAGGCCGCCGATTTTGCGCCGCCTGAAGCCGTGCTGGGGCTGCTGCGCCTGGAGGCGTCTTTCGAGGATCGAAATGAGCTCACCCCAAAGGACCGCGACACGATCAAGGCGTTGGGGCTGACCTTCCGCGGGCGGCAGGCCTGGCCGATGTTTCGCAGCTTCCGCCCGGGCTACGTTCCCTGGTACCTGGAGCCGCAGGAGGTGCGCTTCCTGGCCTGCGCGCTGGAGCAGGCTGCCGAGGTCGCGCCGCGGCTGCAAGCGGATCCGGGGATGTTGGCTGCAACCGACGAGACGAGCTATTTGGTGCGGGTGAGGTCGAAAAAGGGCCAGCGCCCGGCCTGGCACGACCAGGTGCTGCGGGTGCCGCCGGTCGAGCCCAGGTCGATCTCGGTCCCGATGGACACAGACGTGCTCGAACAGGCCATGCAAATAGAGCGGCGTGTGCCGTCGCTGGAAGTCGATTTCCCTATGGTCCCGGTGCACGTCGGAGAAAAAGGCACGCGCCCCTATTTTCCCCGTATGCTGTTGGTGGTCGAGAGTGAGAGCGGGATGGTTCTGAGCACCGAACTGCTGCGCCCCGATCCGGGGGTGGATGACATGTGGGGAATAGTGCCGCTCACCCTGGTGCAGCAGTGGGTCAAGTTTGGTATCCTGCCACGACAGGTCAGGGTGCGCTCGCCGTCCCTGGGCCAACTGGTCGGGCTGCTGGCCCAAGAGCTGGCGTTCGATGTGCAGGTAGTCGACGCTGCTATGCCAGCGCTCGACGAGGCCAAAGCGTTCATTTTGGATAGGTTTGTCTGAACGGAGACAGGAAAAGAAAGGGGTCGCAGATGAAGATCGTTTGGCACTATGTCATTACTTTTGTCGTGTTTATGATCATCGACCTGGTCTGGCTGGCGGTGATCGCCAAGAACCTCTACCAGTCCCAGATCGGCCACCTGATGAAGAGCAACCCGAACTGGTTCGCCGCCGGCCTGTTCTACCTGCTGTTTATCGTTGGTGTGCTCTTTTTTGTGGTCGAGCCGGCGCTGGCCAAAGTGAGCTGGCGCGACGCCCTGCTGGTCGGGTTCGTTTTCGGGTTTATGTGTTACATGACCTATGACCTGACCAACCTGGCGACGATGCGCGATTGGCCGGTGCTGCTGACGGTGATCGACATCGTGTGGGGCACGGCGCTGTGCGGGGTTACGTCGCTGGTGAGCTATTTGTTGATCCGGCTGCTGGTCAAGGGGTAGTGTGACCTCTCGAGCATCAGTGCAGGTGATTCTTGGCGACAAAGCTTTCACGTAGCCCTGGACGCGCAAAGAATCGGCCCCATGGCAGGGGCGCTTTTTCCACACCAGCGTGCTGCTGCCGGATAGCACCATTGTGCTGATGGGGGGTGGCCTCAACGATGTCTGGCGTTCCAGCGACCAGGGGAAGAGCCGGATCCAGAGCACGGAGAGCGCTGAATGGGTGGGCCGGACCAGTCACACCAGTGTGGCGCTGCCAGATGGGAGTGTGGTGTTGATGGGCGGCACCAACGGCACCCGTTATTTCAACGATGTCTGGCGCTCGACGGATCAGGGCGTCACCTGGACGCAGATGACCGCCAGTGCACCCTGGACTGGCAGGGAAAGCGCCACCAGTGTCGCTCTGCCGGATGGCAGCATCGTGCTGATGGGCGGCACTGGGAAATGGCCAACTGTGTATAACGATGTCTGGCGACTGGAAACCGCCGCTTCCTACGAGCAGAACCCGGCACATACCTATCATGAAGAAGGGAGCTACCAGGTGGCATCGCAGGTGACAAACGGCTACGCGGTCAGCAGCATCCAAAAGCCCGAGTATGTCACTGTGGGGCCAGAGTCTCATTGGGTTTATGTGCCGCTGCTGTTGAGAAACGTACCGTAGGGGGCGGCGGCCGGGTCAGGAAAGGAGATCAGGATCATGGACCTGTTCAAACCCAACATTGAAAAGTTGGTGGAAAAAAGGGATGTTGACAAGCTCATCAAACTGCTCAAAAGACACCGGGATTGGTCCATCCGAAGTGATGCGGTGCGGGCGCTGGGCAAGATCGGCGACAGTCGCGCTGTAGACCCGCTCATCGCGGCCCTCAGGGATGCCAACTTTTGGGTGCGCGGGGCTGCTGCCGAGGTGTTGAAAGCGCTCGGCGACCCCCGTGCCGTCGAACCGCTGATCGCCGCCCTCAAAGACGAGACGAGCATGGTGCGCTCGGATGCTGCCAGCGCGTTGGGCGCGCTCGGCGACCCCCGCGCTGTGGACCCGCTCATCGCCGCCCTCCAGGATGATGCTGGTCCACGCAGGGCTGCTGCCGAGGCGTTGACGGCGCTCGGCGATACCCGCGCCGTCGAACCGCTGATCGCCGCCCTCCAGGATGAGGACGCTGCGGTACGCAAGGCCGCTGTGCATGCGTTGGCAGAGATGCCGGATGCGCGCGCCGTCGACCCGCTGATCGCCGCCCTCCACGACCCGGAAGAAGAGGTGCGCAAGGTCGCTGCTCGGGCGTTGGGGGCGATCGGCGATGCGCGCGCCGTCAAGCCGCTCATCGACATCGGAAAGACGCCATCTTCTGGCAACCTCAAAGCGGATGCGCCCGATGCCGCAAAAGGCGCTCTGGTCAAGATCGGTGCGCCTGCCGTAGACCCGCTCATCGTTGCCCTCAAGAATAAGGACGCGTCTTTGCGCCGGTTTGCCGCTGACGTGTTGGGGATGAGTCGCGATGCACGCGCGGTCAAACCGCTGCTCACCGCCCTCAAATCCAAGGATTTTTTGCTGCGCGTCGCTGCTGCCCGGGCGTTGGGGATGATCGGCGATCCAAGCGCCGTCGCACCGCTCAGCGCCGCCCTGAAGGATGACGCCTCAGTGCGCCGGAGTGCTGTTCAGGCATTGGGGCACATCGGCGATCCACGCGCCGTCAAGCCGCTCATCGAGGTTGTGAAAAGACCATCTGCGGGCCGGGTTGCATACGACGAGGATGTGTACATGGCTGCAAAAGCGGCTTTGGTGCGGATCGGTGCGCCTGCCGTAGACCCACTCATCGCGGCCCTCAAGGAAAAGGATATGTCGCATCATGCGCGTGTTGTGGGCGTGTTGGCCGAGATCGGCGATCCACGCGCCGTGGAAGCCCTGGTCGCTACGCTCAAGGACAAGGAGGAGTGGGTGCGCAAGGCCTCGGCAGCGGCCTTGCGCAAGATGGGTGGTGCAGGCCGGACGGGGCCGGCGTAGCCAGAGAGACCCCTAAAACCTCCTGGTGACCAGGGGCAGATACAGCCGGACTGTCTCTCCCAACACCGCCTATAATGACAGGTGCCCAGGCGCGGCGGTGACGGTGTGGTCGAGCGCATCCACTGCGCTGCTGGGCTCCTTGACCCATTGGCTGCGATCCCATGCGTACAAGGCCAGGGTGCCCTCGATGGCCGGACCCATTTCCGTGTCCGTGTACTGGACGGTGACGGTAAAGGTTTGGCCCGGCGCAAGTTGGGCCAGGCTGTGCCGGTGTCCGAGTAGACGGCGGTGAGGTCAAACGTGTGGTCGATGCCGGCCAAAACGTTTGTATTCTCGTCGGCCGGTAGGCCAGCGAATCCTGGTATGTGCAAGCGCCATAGCGTTCGAAAAAGGCCTGGTAAGTGGGTGGCGACCAGCCCATCAGCAGTCCACGCGGCGTCTGGCGGCCCTCGACCAACACCCCCGGCTCATCAGAGGGACCAAAGGACTGCGGGCCGCACAGCACGCGCATCCCCTGTGCCCGCGCCCACCTAGCCGCGTGGTCCAGCAGCGCCTGGGCGACGGCATCGTCGTCCACATATTCGAAAAAACCGAACAACGCCGCCTGTTCGCCCTGGTGGGCATTGACTGCCGGATCGACCGCAACAGCGATCGTGCCAGCCGGTTCGTCTCCCTCCCAGGCGATGAAAGCGGCAACAGCGCCGGCCTGGAACAGCGGGTTTTTCTTGGGATCCAGCCGCGCCGCGCGTTCGGCCAGGATCGGCGGCACCCGCGTATGAATGTCAATCAAAAGAGCACGGCCATGAACAAAAAAGCGGATACCGAAACCTTCTCCTATCCGTGCAATCCGTGCCTTCCGTGTAGGGCTCTTCTCCAGCGCTAACAGTGTCCTACATGATAACACCAAAGGGATAACCAATCAAAGACAGGTGCGACGCACTCAGAAGCAAGTGCGTCGCACCTTTGTATAGCCGTACTTGATGGCTACTGTCTTGCTATTGCCGCACAACCAGCGGCAGATAGATATCCTGCCCCTGTACCACAATCACCACCTGGTCCGGCTCGGAGGCCAGCCCCAGGCTGTCGGTGACGACAAGGGTAAAGATCAGCACCGTCGTGTTGGCGGGCGCGGCAAAGGTCGGTCCGGCCGCCGTTGGATCGCTCAGCGTCACCGCCGGGCCGCCGCTTTGCGTCCACGCGTAGGCCAGCGGCAGGTCGCCGTCAGGGTCGTTGCTGGCGCTGCTGTTTAGTGTCACCGTCGCCAGCGGGCTTACCGTCTGGTCCGGCCCGGCGTCGGCCGCAGGCGGCTGGTTCGTGACCGTGATCACAACCTGATCCGGCGCGGAGGCCAGCCCCAGGGCGTCAGTGACGACCAGGGTAAAGGTCAGCACCGCCGGGGCGGATGGCGCGATAAAGATGGGCCCGACGGCTGTTGGGTTACTCAAGATCACCGACGGGCCGTCGCTCTGCACCCACCTATGGGCCAGCGGCAGGTCACCGTCCGGGTCAGCGCTGGCGCTACCGTCCAGCGCCACCACCGCCAGCCGACTTACCGCCTGATCCGGCCCGGCGTCGGCCACAGGCTGCAGGTTGCCTACCGCGATCACTACCTGGTCCGGCGCAGAGGCCAGCCCCAGGCTGTCGGTAACAACCAGGGTAAAGGTCAGCACCGCTTCACTGGCAGGCGCAGTAAAGGTCAGCGAGATGACCGCCGGGTCGCTCAAGGCCACCGCCGGGCCGCCGCTCTGCGTCCATCCGTAGGCCAGCGGCAGGTTTCCGTCCGCGTCGCTGCTGGCGCTGCCGTCCAGCGTCACCAGGGCCAGCCGGCTCACCACCTGGTCCAGCCCGGCGTCGGCCACCGGCGCCTGGTTGCCCACCTTGATCACCACCTGGTCCGGCACGGAGGCCAACCCCAGGCTGTCGGTGACGGTCAGGGTAAAGGTCAGCACCGTCTCGCTGGCGGGCGCGTTAAAGGTCGGCGTGACGACCGCCGGGTCGCTCAGGGTCACCGCCGGGCCGCCGCTCTGCGTCCACGCGTAGGCCAGCGGCAGGTCGCCGTCTGGGTCGCTGCTGGCGCTGCCGTCCAGCGTCACCAGGGCCAGCGGGCTCACCGCCTGGCCCGGTCCGGCGTCGGCCGCAGGCGCCTGGTTCGTGACCGTGATCACAACCTGGTCCGGCGCGGAGGCCAGCCCCAGGGCGTCAGTGACGACCAGGGTAAAGGTCAGCACCGCCGGGGCGGCGGGCGTACTAAAGGTGGTTGAGACGACCGCCGGGTTGCTCAAAACCACCTCCGGGCCGCCGCTCTGCGCCCACGCGTAGGCCAGCGGCAGGTCACCGTCCGGGTCGCTGCTGGCGCTGCCGTCCAGCGTCACCACCGCCAGCCGGCTCGCTGCCTGATCCGGCCCGGCGTTGGCCGCCGGCGCCTGGTTACTCACCGTGATCACCACCTGGTCCGGCGTGGAGGCCAGCCCCAGACTGTCGGTGACGGTCAGGGTAAAGGTCAGCACGGCCAAGTTGCCGGGCGCAGTAAAGGTCGGAGAGACGATCGCCGGGTCGCTCAAGGCCACCGCCGGGCCGCCGCTCTGCGCCCACGCGTAGGCCAGCGGCAGGTCGCCGTCCGCGTCACTGCTGGCGCTGCCGTCCAGCGTCACCAGGGCCAGCCGGCCAACCGCTTGGTCCGGCCCGGCGTCGGCCACCGGCGCCTGGTTGCCCACCTTGATCACCACCTGGTCCGGCACGGAGGCCAGCCCCAGGCTGTCGGTGACGACCAGGGTAAAGGTCAGCACCGTCGCGTTGGCGGGCGCGGCAAAGGTCGGCGAGACGACCGTTGGGTCGCTCAGGGTCACCGCCAGGCCACCGCTCTGCGTCCACGCGTAGGCCAGCGGCAGGTCGCCGTCTGGGTCGCTGCTGGCGCTGCCGTCCAGAGTCACCAAGGCCAACGGGCTCACCTCCTGGTCCGGCCCGGCGCTGGCCACAGGCGGCAGGTTGGCTGCGGCGCGCAGGTCGGCCTCGTTCCAGCCATTCCAGGGGATCGCCACCCAGCGCCCGGCTGGCTGGCCCAGGGCGTTGCCCGGCTCGTAGAGCAGGCGCACGCGCCAGTGATAGGGTGTGCCTGGGGTCAGGGCGGTGACAGCTTGGGTGATCTCGACCCCGGTGGTCAGCACATCGGTCCAGGCGCTGGTCCCGCTCAGCGCGGTGGTGGACGTGATCGGCACGCCCAGCGGAGCCACCTGCCACTGCATACGCACGAGCTGGCGGCCCAGCGGCATGCGCCCGATCAGGCTCAGTTGGAACGCCGTTCGTGAATCAGACATTCCCAGATGGGCGATGGTTGCCGCGCCGTCGCTGCGCAGTTGGCGCGGCCGCAGGTGCAGCCCGTCGCCGCCGTTGCCATAGGTGACAATGGCTGCGCCCTCGTTCGTCTGGCCGTTGTCAGTGTAGGGGACGCCTACGATCACATCGCCGTAGCCATCGCCGTTGACATCCCCAGCCGCGCCCACAGCGTAGCCAAACTCAGCGGATTCCTGGTCGCTCTCGGCGGTCCAGGCGGCAGCAGCGGACAGCCCGCCAGCGCTGCCGTGGTAGACAAAGGCCCGCCCTTCGTCGGTCTGACCGCTGTCGTACAGACGCGCCCCGACGATGACGTCGGCATAGCCATCGCCATTGACGTCCCCAGCCGTGCCCACCGCGAAGCCAAACTCGGCGGATTCCTGGTCGCCCTCGGCGGTCCAGGCGGCAGCAGCGGACAACCCGCCGGCGCCACCGTGATACACGTAAGCACGCCCTTCGTCGGTCTGGTCGCCATCGTACAGGTAGGCTCCGACGATGACGTCGCTGTAGCCATCGCCGTTGACGTCCCCAGCGGTGCCCACCGCAAAGCCCAAGCGGGCGTTCAACTGGTTGCTCTCGACCGTCCAATCTGCGACGGCGCTCAGGCCAGAAGCGCTGCCATGATAGACGGCGGCCTGTCCTTCATCGCTCGGAGGACGTCCGTCGTACAGGTACGTGCCGACGATCACGTCGCTGTACCCGTCGCCGTTGACATCCCCGGCCGTGCCCACTGCGAAGCCACAGTAGCCATAGGCTTGATTGCTCTCGGCGCTCCAGGCGGGGGTGACGCTCAGACCCGAGGCACTGCCGCGATACACATAAACACGCCCTTCGTCGGTCTCGCCGTTGTTGTAGCCGCTCGCCCCGACGATGACGTCGGCATAGCCGTCGCCGTCGACGTCCCCGGCCGTGCCGACAGAAATGCCCAAATAGGCCCCGGCCTGGTCACCCTCGGCGCTCCAGGCGGGGGTGGCGCTCAGGCCCGAGGCACTGCCGTGGTAGACGGCGGCCGCCCCTTCATCCGTCTCGCCGCTGTCGTAGCGATTCGCCCCGATGATGACGTCGCTGTAGCCGTCGCCGTTGACATCCCCGGCTGTTGCCACCGAATGGCCGAAAAAGGCATTGGCCTGGTCGCTCTCGGCCATCCAGGCGGCGGTGGCGCTCAGGCCCGAGGCGCTGCCGTGATAGACAAAGACGCGCCCTTCGTCGGTCTGGCCGTTGTCGTATCGGTGTGCCCCGACGATGACGTCAGCATAGCCATCGCCGTTCACGTCTCCAGCTGCGCCCACCGCGTAGCCAAATTCGGCGTTGTCCTGGTTGCTCTCGGCAGCCCAGGCTGGCACGGCAGCGAGCCCGCCCGCGCCGCCGTGATAGACAAAGGTCCGCCCTTCGTCGGTCTGGCCGTTGTCGTACAGGTGCGCCCCAACGATGACATCCGAGTAGCCATCGCCGTTGACGTCCCCGGCGGCGCCCACCGCATAGCCCAATCCGGCGGAGGCCTGGTCGCTCTCAACCGTCCAGGCGGCAACCGTGGATAGCCCGCCGACGCTGCCGTGGTAGACGGCAGCCTGTCCTTCGTTTAACTCTCCATTGTCATAGAAGGGGGCGCCCACGATCACATCGCCGTAGCCGTCGCCATTGACATCCCCGACCGCGCCTACCGCGTAGCCAAACTCAGCGGATTCCTGGTCGCCCTCGACGCTCCAGGCGGCAGCAGCGGCAAGCCCGCCAGCGCTGCCGTGGTAGACAAAGGCCCGCCCTTCGTCCGTCTCGTCGTTGTCGTATAGGTGTGCGCCGATAATCACATCGCTGTAGCCGTCGCCGTTGACATCTCCGGCCGTGCCTACCGCGTAGCCAAACTCGGCGTTTTCCTGGTCGCTCTCGGCGCTCCAGGCGGCAGCAGCGGCAAGCCCGCTAGCGCTGCCGTGATACACGTAAGCGCGCCCTTCGTCCGTCTGGTCGTTGTCATACAGGTGTGCGCCGATAATCACATCGCTGTAGCCATCGCCGTTGACGTCGCAGGCCGTCCCCACCGCGTAGCCAAAACGCGCCGAGTCCTGGTCGCCCTCGGCGCTCCAGGCGGGGGTGGCGCTCAGGCCCGAGGCGCTGCCGTGGTAGACAAAGGTCCCCCCTTCATCGGTCTGGACGTTGTCGTACAGGTAGGCTCCAACGATCACATCGCTGTACCCGTCGCCGTTGACGTCCCCAGCCGTGCCCGCCGCAAAGCCAAAATAGGCCCCGTCCTGGTCGCTCTCGGCCGTCCAGGCAGCGGTGGCGCTCAGGCCCGAGGCACTGCCATGATAGACAAAGACGCGCCCTTCGTCGGTCTCGCCGTTGTCGTAGCGGCTCGCCCCGACAATGACGTCGACATAGCCATCTCCGTCAACGTCCCCCGCCATGCCGACCGAGCTGCCGAAATAGGCGCTGTCCTGGTCGCCCTCGGCGCTCCAGTTTGCCGTGGCGCTCAGGCCCGAGGCGCTGCCGTGATACACAAAAGCCCGCCCTTCTTCGGTCTGGCCGTTGTCATAATAGGGAGCGCCGACAATCACGTCGCTGTAGCCGTCGCCGTTGACGTCACCCGCCGTTGCCACCGAATAGCCGAAAAAGGCATTGGACTGGTTGCTCTCGGCACTCCAGGCAGGGGTGGAAGCCAGCGGGTCCACAGTGATGGGGTAGACGGCGCCCGCCGCGTCGATGTGAATGCGGATCCCGGCTTGGCTCAGCGAGAAGCGGGCGGGCAGATCGCGGCCGCTCGCGTCCCAGGCGGCCAATCCATCATAGCGAAGCACGGTCACCCCACCAGAGGTGGCGAACTCAATCGCCTCCCCGCCTGCGGTGAGGTGCGGCCTCAGACTGCCGGAGAGGGCCAGGTCGAGGATCAGCGTCCTCCCTGAGCCGGCCGGCGGCGTGTACAGGGTAAAGCCCTGCTCCAGGCCGCGCTCGTCGTTTTGGTACCATTCGGTGAGGCTGCCGCGCCGGTATTCGATGCGGCTGCCGTTGGCGCTCAGGGCCGCCGCGACCGTCTCTTGCTCGCGGCCGGCATACCCGTAAGCGCTTAGGGCCAGGCCCCACTCCCAGGGCGGCGCCTGCCCATCCCAAACACGCGGGATCATCCGAATGCCCTGCGCGGTAAAGTAGGTGCGCAGGTTCTGGGTACGGTTGGGGGCCTGGTAGGCCGCGGCGACATCATCCAGGTAGGTCAGCTCCTGCCAGGTGACCTGGTATTCGCTCTGGCGGATACGCTCTTGCGCGGCTGCCCACCAGTTGTCACTGGCGCCGGCCAGCTCAAATTGCAGCGGGGACAGGCTATGGGTGAGGTCGCTTGAGAAACCGGTCGTGGGGATCGAGGAGGCAGCGCCATCAGCAGGCGAATAGGCCAGGGTCACGGGCGGCGGGTGAATGGATAGAACCACGCCTCCCACCAGTGCGGCGATCAGCCCCATGCGCAGCAGGGCTGCCAGCGTGTGAGAAAAACGACCTGTTAACATATCTCGTTTCCTTTCTGTGCAGGGAGTTACTTTGGTTGGGTTGGTAAACAGATTGATCGCTCTACCCCCCTTACATGTTCTTGGGCGTGGCTGCCCAACAACCAGGAAACCGCGTCATCGCTCCGGCCAAGTCGTTTCCCGGTCCATTTCCCGGTCAGCGTGAGACACGCGAACAGCCACCCCCGGGCCTGGCACCAACCGACCAGTGTCAGCCACAGCGCGAGGATAGCCTGGACGCTAGGGGCGGAAAAACAGGCCACGATACTATTATAAGATAGATACGCTCTCAAGTCAATGCTCAGTTAGAGATCCGGTCATAATTTTGACAACACCCGAGAATGCCGGCACGTATGGAAACGTGCCCTACAAACAACGACATTCCGCGATATAGGGCGGCCTTCCATAGCCGCCCCTAATGGCGCTGAGCATTTATGACCGCATCTCAGTCTCACCCTCCGCTGCCTTTGCCCGCCGTTCGGCCAATTGGCGCTCGATCTCGGCGTAGCGGGCGCGGGTGAGCGGATAAAAATAGGCAATGACGATGGATACGAGCAGCAGAACCGCCGGCACGATCGCCACAAAGATCCGCAGCGCCAGCAAGGCCGACGCGGGCTGCGCGGGGAAAGGGTCGGCATCGGTGGGCTGCACATAGCGCGCCCAACGCAGCACGATAGGCAAGATCGCCAATATGATCATCCGGGCCAGTTTGTCGATAAAGACCGAGATGCCTGAATACGCGCCTTCCTGCCGCCGCCCGCTCATCAGCTCGTCCACCTCCATCACGTCGGCGCCGATGGCATTGGGTAGCACGTGCGCCGAGGCGACGCCCAACCCCGCCAGCACGGCGACGATATAGATGGGCAGTTTGGCTCCCTGCGGGATCGGGAAAATTGCGACCATCACCAGCACCCAGGTCGCCGCAGCCACCATATAAGCGTGGTGTTTCTCCATCCGTTTGGCCAGCCAGGAGATAAGCGGCAGGGTCAGCAGCGCAGCCGCCAAAATCACTCCCTGGGTGATCGAGGTCTCATCCTCGGTCATACCTGTCCAGTAGATCAGATAATAGGCAAAGACGGCGGACACGATGGTCACGGGCATCCAACTGAGGATCTTGAGGGCCAGGGAGATCCAAAAGGCCTGGTTGCGCGCCACAAAGCCCATCGCCTGGCGCAGCGGCAGCGGCTTGACCGACTGGAACTCGGCGCGCTCGCGGGTTCCGAAAAACGTGATCAGCAGCGGCGGGATAAATGACAGGCCGCTGATCAGGCCGATGGTCTGGTAGGCCAACGCCGAGCGCGCTGGGAACATCGGAAAGATGACCAAGCCGATCAGCAGCGGCGCCGCCAGCCCCGTGCCGATCGAGACGGCCATGCGGTAAGTGACCAGCGAGGTGCGCTCGTCTTGGTCCAGGGTCAGCTCCGGCATCAGCGCGTTGTAGGGACAGCCGATCGCTGTAGCCGCCGCTTCGTAGAGAATATAGGCGATGGTATAGTATGCAAAGAGCAGCACCTGGTTCTGCGTGGGCGGGATGAACCACAGCAGGGCAAAGAACAGGCCAAAGGGCACCGCGCCGAACAGCAGGTAAGGCCGCCGCCTGCCCCAGCGCGAGCGCGTGTGGTCCGACAGGAAACCAAAGAGCGGGTCGTTCACCGCGTCCCACAGAGTGACGATCAGCCAGAACAGGCTTACCAGCTTGAGATCCAGACGCACAATGTCGGTGAGAAAAATGCTGTACCAAAAGGGGATGATCGTGCCGGGCCCCACCGAGCTGCCCAGATCCCCAATGGCGTAAGCGGCCTTTTGCCAGAACGAGAGTCTTTCAGTGCTGTCCGTCGTTGCCATATCAGGTCCTTTGTTTGGTATGCTTTTGATTTGGGCCGAACCAGAACAAGTTCGGGGATCCCGCGCCACGTCCCTACCTGGGGATCCCCGAACTTGTTGGGGCCATCCCGCGCGGGAATCTATTCCAGCGTCAGTTCGTAGACGCGATAGCGCTTGTCGACGACGGCGCCGATGCGCCGCGCCATCTTGTTGGTCATGGGATTATCCTCGCCAGTCAGCGACAGGTCAACCCATTGATAGCCCTGGCGAAACGCGGCCTGGGCGATGTGTTGGTAAATCAGCGCATCCAGCCCCTGCTCGCGATATTCGGGCAGCACGGCCATGATCTTAAAGCTGATACCGGGGAGGTGGCGGCTGTACCACCACAATTTCAGAGTGTCCCATGGAGCGCGCAGGCCGTTGCAGTGTAGCAGCGCCTGGTTGATGTCCGGCAGGGCCAATCCAAAGGCCACGGCCTCTCCATCCACCTCGACAAACGGCGCAAACTCTGGGTCCAAGAGTGGGCGAATGCTGAGGGCCATCCGCCGCCACTCGTCCTGTCGCTCCGGCGTGAAAACAGGCAGCGTAGCCAGGCTGCGGTTATAGATGCCGCGCGCGACCTCCAGCTCGCCGTCCAAGTCGCGCAGGTCCCCCAGGCGGACGCGGCAGCGGTCGCCGTAACGGCGCTGCACGTACGCGGCGATGCGGTCGATCCCGTGGGGCAGGTGGAAGGCGCCGGCCTCGTCCACGTAATCGGCCAGGTAAACCCGGTAGGCCAGCGAATCCTGATAGGTACGAGCGCCATAGCGTTCGAAAAAGCCCTGGTAAGTAGGTGGCGACCAGCCCATCAGCAGCCCGCGCGGCGTCTGGCGGCCCTCGACCAACACCCCCGGCTC
>JAFGOG010000644.1 GCA_016926595.1 Anaerolineae bacterium | reverse complement strand
TGCAGGCGATAGACGTGGTTGGATACCTCTTCTGTCCACCAGTCGTAGCCGATCGCTATCAGCTCCAGCTTGCCGCCTGTGGCTGTGTCGTCGATATCAGCCCAACGCACCTGATGGGTATATAGCCTGCTGCTCCACAACTTTGTCAATTGGCCCTGCTCATTGTGGTAGACGGTCGCGCCGGTGGAGCCGCCGACGGCCAGGTCCAGGTAGCCGTCGCCGTCATAGTCGCCCCAATCGAGGCTGGCGGTGCCGCCCTGATCCGCCGAGTACCAGGTGGGCAGGCTGGAGACCATAGTCCCGACGCCTGGAGCGACATAAACCTCGACGGTCGTCCGCGTTTCGTTGCTCATGGTCGTCCCGGTGTCGCCGTTGCCCAGCTCGTAGCGGATGTATGCCCGGTTTCTCAGGATGGCGCCGTCTTCCTGGCCGGTGATCCGGATGGAGAAGGCAAACTGCGCACTCTCGCCCTGCGCCAGGGGGATCTGTTCCCATTGGACCCGGTGGGTCATGGTCACCGTCTTGGTGTAGGGTGGGGCGCCGAACTGTGTCGGCGTCTGGATGGTGACGGTGATGACCTCGACATCCCTGCCGCAATCGGGCTGGCACGCGACGTCGCTGTCCAAGGTCTTGACAGGCAGAACGTCCTGAACGTCTGCCGTAGCAGTGTACTCGCTGTTGTTGGTAATGGTCAGGTTGTAGTTCAGGACGTCGCCCAGATAGATCCGCTCCAACGTCGATTGGGCGATCACCACAGGACTGGCTCGATTGGCGGGCCAATCGTCAAGAAGGCGGGCACATAGGCCCGCCCCTACATGGGCGGGCGTGGTCTCCCCGCCTTGACCACCGTCCGTGGCAGCCATGACCCGGGGCCAAAGGGGCAGCGATCTCGACACTTCCGCGGTAGAGGTAAAGGTCGTGGTCCCCTGACGGTGATCTCTGCAAAGCAGGTCGCCGGAGATCCCCTGCTTTTGGTCAAGTGGATGGGTTATGGGACCAGGCCGGGCTGCCGCTGTTGGGATGGCCAACAGCAGAGCGAGCAGCAGCCCAGTCATGACCAGAGCAGTAACTAGGAAGGCCATGGACGGCGTATGCTGGGATGGCGTGTTCATCTTCTTATTCCCCCTCACCCAACCCGACAGAACCTGCCTATGGGCAGGGTTGGCTGTACCAACTGGTAGCACTGGCATCCGTTTCCCGCTCCTCGCCGGTGATAGGATCCGAGTAGACGGCCACGACATAATATGCCTGATCGCAGGTCGGGCTGATCGGGTCGAGCCAGGAGTGAACACCCGGCGCCACATCCTGCACCGGCTGAAAGCCACCACCCACCGTCAAGTCAGCGCGATAAATCCTAAAGCCGTTGATGATGTCTTCGAAAGCCGCGCTGTAGGCCCACCTGATCTCATTTCCGTCTGGCCCCTCTGTGCCGGTGACGGCATAGGGAGGAGGCGGCGGTTGCGGAAGGTATACCTCCAGAACGACAAAGGCATTAACCCTTCCGCCTGGATTCTCCGCTGTCAACTGGAAAGTGCTGTCGATGGTAACCAGCACGACCTTGGCTCCTGTAGCTGGTAGATCCTCATACCCGACCAGGGTGACCCTGTCTGCGCCGTTGACTTGCCAACTGAGCTTGACGTTTGAGCCGGCCTCGACGTCGTAGACAAAGACCGGACCATCCGGACCGTCCTGTCGCTCCCTGAAGACAACCTTGTCGTCCGGAGGACTCAGCGCCTCAGCGAGAAAGTAGACGATGACGGGGGTTGGGTAAGGGGTTAGTGTCGGCGTCGGGGTTGGGGTGGGCGGCGGCTCGGTTGGAATCGGCGTAGGCGTAGGGGTGGGTGTAGGCTCCAACGCCTTGACCTCGGTCGCCCGGCTGGTCTTTAGATCGCCATTGGAGGCGGTCAGCACGAATAGGGTGGTCTCTTCGACTGTGACCGTGATCGAATCCTGAGCCTCTAGGCCGCTGAGCTGCACGTTAGGAGAAGTGATCTCGATGTTGGTCGTATCGCCGGTGACAGACCAGGTTAACCTGACCACCTCGCCCTCCCCGGCGATCACTTCTTTGGGTGTGGCTTCGAACAACTGGATCTGTGGTGCAACAGGAACCGGTGTGGCCGTTGGCTGGGGACTGACCACCACCTCTTTGTACGCCCCATTCTTGGCCTCGCTGCCGTCTTCGGCGACCTTGATGGCCGTTAGCCGGTAGAGGATCGAGGCCAGGGGCTGATCGCCGACATCGCCCTTCAGCGGCAGCCCGTTACCAATTGGCTCGATATTCACCAAGTCGGCGCCAGACACCTCCCAGTTGATCCTCACCGTCTCGCCGACCAGGATGGCCAGGGGGTCCACATCGAACCTGAGGATCACCGGAGTTGGCACTGGGGTCGATGTTGCCTGGAGAACCTTGACGAATACCGTTCTCTTGACCTCCTTTGGCCAAAAGCTGTTGGTGGCGATCAGGGTAAAGGTCGTGTCCCGCTCGACCGTGACCCGGCGGGTGCCACGCTCCAGCTCAGACCCAAGCAAAGGCTCTTCCATGTCGCCGTATTGGAGGCGCAAGGCTTCGGCGTCAAAGACCTGCCAAAACAGGGTGACGGTTTGGCCAGCCACCACTGTGGGTCGATCGACGTTGAATGAGGTGATCTGAGGTTCGACCGGCGTCACATACACCGGTATCTCCCGGCTAAGGCCGGTGAACATGGGAGCGATTTTCGAAATCCACGAGGTAGCGCGCAGCCGGTATTTCGTGTTCTGTGTTGTGGTCAAGGCTAACGTGCCGTCTAGGCCAGTCAGCTCGGAAGCAGCCTTCAGCGTCTGCCACTCTCCGGGATTTTCGGTCCTGTATTCCAACGCCACATCCAAAGACAGGCCGTTAAGACGGTTGAGGATGTTGGTCGAACTCAGGGATTGAAACCGCGAGGCGTTGTAGGCCAGGATCACCGTGGCGCCGGGCCTCAGCGATTCCCTGGATTGGACCGCCAGGCCTGGTTCGGAAGTGGGTTTGAAAAAGAAAACAATCAGGATGGCCGAGACCAGGAGCGTCAGCAGAATAGTTCCCAGCCCAATGAGCGGCCTGGTTTTCAGTTGGCCCATGACCGAGCGCGGCGCTTGGGCTCCCTCGGTCATGGAAGTGGTGATGGTAAAAGGGTAGGTGCGCAGCCGTAGGGCGATCAGCCGGCGGCGCATGGGTGTGACGCCAATCGGTATCACGCTCTCGCCCGGGGGCAGGCGCACCTCGGCCTGTTTGGCCAGGCTGACCTCTTCCCCCGGCAGATCGAACTCGAAATGGCAGCGCCGCTCATCGTCAGCCCCTTCCAGGCGAAAGACCGCTTCGCTGTTGCCCTTGTTGACGATCGAGAGGGTTACCTGCCCGGAGCGTTTTCGCCAGCGGATCGTCTGCTGCCTGGGCGACAGCTCACCCACGGCAAACTCGTAATACGGATTGATGTTCAGGGTAGCGCCCATCTGGCTGACATGGCCGGGATAGTTGGGCGATGTCACCACCACGGCCAGGGGATGGGCTCCGGCACGGCTGGTGGGCAGCCGGGGTGGAGTGATCGAGATAGTCACGGTCGCCCGAGCCCCTTCAAACAGGTTGACCTGGGGCTGAGAGATGGAGACCCAGCTCTCGTCCAGGCCGTCGACCCGGACGGCGAACGTGGCTACGATCTGGCCGCCGTTGACAATGGTCACCTGGGTAGTGGCTGTTTGCTCTACATCCACGGTCCATTCGCGGGCTGAGAGTTCGGTTACGATCAGCTCATCGGCCGAATCTGGAGGTAAGGCGGCTAACGCAGTCGGCCTGGGGTGTGATTCCCTCGAGGGGACCCTGAGCTGCTCAGCTTGGTCGGGGACGGGCGCCGGTGCTCCGGTCGTCGGGGGAGGTACGGCCAATGGCGGTTGCTCCGGCTGCTCGCCAGGAAAGGGCTCTTTGTGAACTGCTGCCTCGGTAGAGCTTGCTACCAAGATGAGGGAGTAGCCGTCGATCTCAAAAGTATCCCAGTCGTGCAGTTCTTGGGCAATGTTAGGAGTCAGGGGTTGGCCCTGTAACCTGGTCTCGGCCGATACTTGGCCAGCAGCCAGCACCATGAGGTGGTAAGGCTTTTTCCGATGATCCAGCACAGCGTGAAAGGGCGCCACCGTCGGGCTATCGATCACGACATCGTTCTCAGGGTGTCGCCCGATGTTGGTAATTCCCCTGCCTGGATCGAGGTCGTAGAACTCGATCTGGCCGCCGGGAGCGATGATCTCTAGTCTACTTTGATAGACGGTTGCCATGGTGTGCGCTCTCCCTTCACTTCCCTGTAGTTCACCCTGTCCCTGCCAGCAGGAATGTAAGAGCCAGCAGGCAGAAGGTGATCGCCAGGATCACAAAATAGGGAAGGAATCGCAAGAACCAGGACGTTCCTGCAAACTGGACAGTCGCTTCAGTAATTACTACAGGCGCTTGGCTGGGGTCACGCAGCTCGGCGGTGCGCGACAATATGGTAAAAGGATAGACCTGATTCGATCCCCGCAGGGCAGATTGAATAGGACGGATCTGTAGATCAACCATCAGCACCCCGCCCGGTTCGACGGAAGGTGTCTGAGCCCAGGCTTCGCCGTGGGGCTGGGCAACATCTGGAGCGGTGATGGCCACTTGGCCTCCAGAGGCCATAGGCTGGCTGTCCCCTTTGGGCGGACGGCCTGATTTCCGTGACTTGAGCCGGGTACCCTGGCTTTTGAGCTGCCCGACGCGGGAGGCTGTGACTTGCCCGCGCTGCATCTGGCTGGCGGCTCGTGTAAACGGCGCTCCGAGTGAGCCGGGTAGCAACAGGCCGAGCGTGGAGAGTATACTGGCAACGATGCCGCCGCCCTCCACAGCCTGCTCCCCCATTCCCCTGCCTCTACCACTCCCACCTGTGGGAGAGGGAGAAGCCGCAGGGGTGGATTTGCTCGGCTTCTCGACCGCCGCTGTCCAGTCGTCAGAGGACTGGGGCAGTTCGTCGCCATCCAGGGTAAACTGAAACTTGAGGGTTTCTTCCGGATCCTTGGCTTGCAGCTCATAGCGGCTCTGGACGTTGCCCAGGTTGCAGAGTTCCACCTGGATCGTCCGAGAGCGGCCTTTTTGTTGCACCCAGGCAACCAGGACTATCGCCAGGCTGGCGAGGATTATAATCGCAATAGCGACGAGGATGGGTATTAACATGTGGCCCTCTCAATCCCGCCCTTTCCCCTTAGCAGGCTCGACTCCACTCCGGTTCGCTTCAGGGGCTGCCGCTACCAAGCGGAGCGTGTGGTGGTAGTAGGGAAGGAAACGCAGTGTCTGAGATACGGTAGCAATCTCCCCCGGATAAGCCTCGGGCGCCGAGGCGTGTATGGCGATGCGGTGCTCTCCGGCCGGGAGTTGAGGCCGCCGTGGATGGTGGAGGCGCAGCGGGACCTCTTTTTCCGCGTTTGGAAACAGAATAGGCCCTGGCCCGATGTCGTAGCAATCTGGCTCTAGCCCTTCCACTTCCAACTTGAACTGCACTCCCGGCTTGTTTCCCAAGTTGCGCAAGGTAATCGCCCCGGTAAGCGGGCGTATCGGATCCAGAGTGGTGTGGGGCAAGAGAAGCTTCAGCCCGATGACAGTCGAAGGGTACTGCTCTTGAGCAGCAGCAGGCTGATACAAGGCCATTCCTCTCTCAGGTCCTCGATTACTTGTCACGGCGACAGGTTCCCAACTGGCCTCGCTGGTTCCTGCGAAAAAGACCAGGGCAAATTCGCCCAGTTGGAGGCGATCTCCTGGGGCAATATCAGCCGCCGACCGGGGAGCGAGGATCCGATCACCGCTCTGGCCCAACGCGACGTCGGTGTCACCCAGGTTGACGACATGGTACTGCTGCCTATCGCCCTGGGCGCGAACGAGTTGAAGGTGCCGAGGCGCTATGCCCGCACCCCGGCTGACAGGCAGGGCAATGTCGTTGCTCGGATCGCTGCCGATGTAGATCAGGTTTTTCCCTAGTTCGAACTCTTTGTACCAGCCATCCCGGTCGGTGATCCCCACTTTGCTAGGATTCATCTGTTGTTCTCCCCAACTCTAGGCCTGCGTGCCAAGGCCGTGCTGGCCGACCAATAGACCGGCGCTGGCCAGCCAGCATAGCTTTTTTTCCAGTCCCTCAGCCAGCAGATGCCGGATTCTGCTGGGGTCCTCAACCGACTTGCCATTCTCCCGCACAGCCAGGATGCCCTCCGCCACTGGCCCTGCCAGCAGTCGATCGACGAGCGACCGGCGGTCGTGGTTGCCGTCCAGGTAGGTCAGCAGGTAACGATCCGCCTCGTCCAGGCTGACCCGCTCGTGGCGCAGGTTGGTGACCCGATCGTTGTCGTGGCTGGCCTGAAAACGTGCCACGCGACTGGCTACCGGGCATTCGCCGACATCCAGCGCCGCCGGGGGCGCATAGGCGTGCAGGTCCACCAGCTTGTCGCTGTAACTATAGGCCATGACCAAGTTTGCTCCCAATACTTGAGCGTCGAGCTCGGCACCTGGCGTCGCCGGGTATTCGGTCGTACCCTCTGCCGGCGCTCCAGGTGCAGGCGCACCTGTCGCTGCCAGGCGGGCGTAGGCCGCCGGCAGCAATGCGTCAAAAGGCACGGCTTGGGGCCAGACCTCAGCCAGATAGAGCATCGCTGCCTTGCTGACCGGATGGTCAATCGAAAGAGTGGCCCCGTCGGAGCCGCGAAACTGGGCGACAGAGACGGAATGGACGTCAGGATCGGGCATGACAGGTTGGGCTCGCGAGGCTGCGTACAGGCTTGCCACCCGGTCAGGCTTGAGCACACGGTTCAAGGCGACGGCCTCGTGGCACAGCAGGGTCTGGCGAAAGGTCCGGTTCTTGAGAAAATCCATGTACTGCTCTGCTTCGATCAAACTCCGGGCTATCTTGCCAATCGCATCCGCTATCTCGCGCGGCACACTTCCCCGGCCGCCAGCCATGGTGTGGAACTCGGCGTCGCCCAGGTATTGCAGACCATGGCGCGCTGCTCGCTCGACAAACTGGTAAAAGTAGATCGGGTCGTTTACTTCCTCCAGTTCGTCATGGAGTAGGAGCGCGTCCTGCCTGGGGCGTGCGTCCTCCAGTTTTCCACCCAGGAACTGGGCATACATCTTGATAAAGCTGACATAGGCGCTGTCGTCAGGCAGGCCCGCACCGGCGATCAGATCGAGCACAGCCCGCGCTTGGGTGGTCCGCGTTTCCGGATCGGCCACGTCGCGGGTGTGATAGAGCATCAAGCCGCGCACGATATTGATCATATGCCAGCCAGGATAGGTGTTGTAGCTGACATATGCTACCCCATCGGCGGCCAGGTTCTGCCGGCAGATAGCGAGCACTTGGTCCTGCACTGCCGGGGGCACCCAGGAGTAGACGCCGTGGGCGATGATATAATCGAACTGACCCAGGCCAGCGCTGATGTCCATGATGTCCAGGTGCTTCAGAGTGATGTTCTCGAGTCCCAGCGCCGCTATTGCCGCCTGGCCTTCGGCGATCTGGCGGGCAGAGATGTCGACGCCCACGAGTTGGCTCTCGGGCAGGCTATAGGCCATCGGGATCAGGTTTCCCCCGCCAGCACAGCCCAGCTCCAGCACGCGGCACTGTTCCACCGCCGCAGGGCTCATGCCCAGCAGCGTCGCCACAGTCGCCAGCCGATCCGGATGGCTTTGGGAATAGGACAGGTTGGGATATGGTGTCTGGTCGTAGCTGGCTTGAGCACCCATCGGCCAATTGCTCCCTGCTCACTTTTCTCGCGGTAGCTGCCCCGGCTGGCCTGCCCGGAGGGGGGCGCCACCGGGCACGGCAGGCACATGGGAATCGCCGTCCGATGGGCGCAGGCTGTCACTGGGCTTGCTCAGGGCATAGGCGACCAGGTTGGCGCCCCACTCCATGGCGGTGCGGATCTCTTCGCGCGAGGCTGCCCGGCCGCGGCGCTCGCCCTGCCACAGGCAGCCATAGTCGCACATACTCCATACTACCCGGCCAGCGGCAGCGGCGCCCACTACTACCTTGGGTATTCCTTCGGTCTCAAACCCTGGCGGCGGAGCGGCAAAGAGGTACGGCTCGACCAGCAGGCTGTCGCCTGGCTGCGGCTCCTGGCATGAGATGCCAAAGGAAGCCAGAAGGTCGGAGAAAGAGTCGTCGGCTGGCCCAGAAGGGCTGTCGCCATCGACCTCCCGCCGGCAGCTTTCGAACAGGAGCGTACCGCCATCCTGCAGGTAGGTGTACAAAGCGTTCATCTCATCCCGGCTAAGCTGGAAAGCCCCGCGCCCGACGAGGTAGACGAGGGCGTAGCTTTCCAGGCCCGGCGCCAGGGGGACGTCGAGATCCACACCGCCTATCGCCAAGCCCGGGGAACCGAGGCCGGTGCGCAGGGCGCGGGCCAGATAAGTCGCACCTCGCCCATGAGGCCAATGAGGCCGATCGGATGGCTTGTCCCCCTTGACTTGACCCACATGGCTTACAGCTAGGCTGGCGGTTACCTGGGGTGTGGATTTCTGTGAGATACTGCCCTGGACCCTGCGGAAGCGCAGGTCGATCTCGTTTGGACCGGGATGCTCGGCATCTTGGGCGTTCAAGAGGGCGCCATCGCGGCTCTGGCGCTGAAGTCGGGCCAGCTCGACGCACGGCGTGTCGGGTAGGGTAGGCCGGACTTCGATCCCGAACTCGGCGTGGATGTAGAGAGGCTCTTCTGGACCTCCGCTGGCCCTGGGGCGGCTCTGCTCGTAGCTTAGCAGCAGGTAGAGAAAACCGTGCGCCGAGCCGATGTCGTAGGCCACCGGTTCGGTCACGACGATCGTCTCGCCGTGTTGATCGACAGCCATACCGGGCATAATGTACAGGGTCGAGTCAGGCGGGTCGCTGGCAACAACCTCCAGTCCGGCGATGATCCCTGGTCCGTGGCTGAGCAGGGCGTGAAATCGCTGCTGTATGCGGTGGTAGTCGTGAGCTTCCTTCCAGACGGCAGCGGTCACCGCCAGGCCGTCAACCGGCTCGATCCGTTTGGTCGGGAATTCTTTCCACAGGTCATCTCTGGTCATGGACACCTCTCTCATCTTCACGTTTCATGCAGGCGATCGGTCTCGATGTGCAGGGTGTAACTGGTGTGGGCTGGTTTTTCCGCTTCGATGATCGCCTCGATCTTGTGCCGGCGCTGGCGCGCCAATTCCTTCCGGACTTGATCCGCGGCGATCGGGCTGCCAGGGGCAGGCGGCACAGGCGGCAGGTGGAGGGTGACAGTGAAGGCGTGCGCCACGTTGCCTTTGCCCAGGGCGATACCTGGCCCCAGCCGCGCCTCGGATCCCAGGCAAAAGTCGTAGGCTCGGTGCTCGACGATGTGCGGCCTGACGCCGGTATAGATGGTCAAGTACTCCTCCAACCCCTGCTTTGTGCCTCGCTTCCGGCATAAAAAGATCGCCGAACGGATCAACTGCCGTTGTTTCTCCTCCGGCCAGCTTTCGTCCAGTACCAGGCTCAGCCAGGAGGCCAGCCAAGGCAGGAACTCGGGCGGCGTTAGCCGGGGGTCGAAGTACAGCCACAGGTCATCGATCTGGCGCTCAAGCGGCTTCCAGAAGCTGTCAAAGAGCATAAGAAAGCGCCCCATTAGATCGTCTTCTCGGTAGATGGCCGGCAGGTACCTGAGATATTCGCTCGTGGTCGATACGGCGATGGTGGCGGTCTCCCGGTCTAGAATTGACCACTCGTCGTCGGTCCCTGAAGCCACCACGGCGTTGCTCTCCAGAACCAGGTCATGCTGCGCCGGAGCCACGCGGGCTGTTACCTGGTACTCGTAACAGGCGGAGGCCGTTGCAGGTGGGACAAGCCAAATCAGATGGTGCGCTCCATCGTCTGTGGTGATCCGCGGCATCGCCCACTCCGTTGGCGCCCCGTCCGCTCCACTGACGCTCCGTCCGCTCCACTGACGCTCCCTCCGCTCCACTGTTGGGTCAAGCATGCGGTAGTTGTCGAGGATCAACCCCTTGGGCAGGCTGATCTCGAGCGTGAGAACCGGCGTCTCACAGACCTCCACGCGGGTATAAAAGGTCACTGTCTCTCCTGGATGGCGCTGGTTCCAGTCGGCAACGTGTGATACTGTGCAGTTGGGTCCTTCGTTCCCCTCAGGCTCGGGGCGATTTGGGCGGCGGAAGGCCGGATCTGGCTTGCTCATAGTTCCACTATCCGAATATCGTGATCGAGCGAACAACACAGTCCATCGGCCGGGATGGGAATAACTCGCTGGTCAACCTTGGTCAAAATCTCCTCGGTCGGAGAGCCCTCCCCACCTGCCTCCAAAGTAGGGCGGCCATCCCCTGACGGGGATCTGCGTCGGGAGGCCGCCCCTACTGGGCTGCTTCCTTTTTCCACCCACTCCTCTGCGTCTCGGGCCGACCCGCTGGGGCCGCCACTCCCTTCAGCCGAACGCGGTATAGGCGGCCGCTCCTTGGAAGGGACTACTGGCCTGTAGCTGAGCCGGACATCCAGGACATGCTTGACACCCGGCACTTTTTGGATCAGGGAATAGATCTCTGAAACGTACAGGTCCCGGCCAAAGGGCCATCCTTCCCACTCAGGCCCAAGGAACTGGTCCAGGGCCTGCGGCGCTGTCGCAACCTCGACAGTATGGCAGAGTGGAAGAGGGGAGATGAGGCACTTCAGGCTCTCCTCTACCCTGGCCTTGACGACGTCAGGCTGGCTGTATTCCGTAACGACGATCTCGGTGTAGACCTTGATCCCAAAATAGCTGGGCTCTCTGATGTGCAGCGTGGTCGTCAGCAACCGATATCCGTCGAGGTGGGACCGGATCTGTTCTTTCAGATCTTCCTCAAGGTAAAGCTTGGACAGGTCGCCAGCCTGTAGCGCCTCAAAGGCGGCCGGCACGACGAGCAGTTCGACTGTGCCGGGCGACAGGGCCCGGGCGCTTGTCCGTTTCGCCCTGCTCCGCTGCTTCTCGAGAGCTGCCGTGTTGCACTTGACCCGGGCCACGGCCCGGCTAGCTCCTTTGCCCAAGTCCTCGAAATCTTCGGCTGTCACCGCACGCTGCTGAGCGCGCAGTTCGCGGGCGGCGCGCATCTTGGCCTCCTCCAGGCTCTCTTGGTCGCGTCCACCCTCAGCCCGGCCCAAGTTGATGACCCGGTCCACATAAGGGATCGCTGACTTTATCACCTGGATCTTGCCGGCTGGCACGTTGCCGGTGACGCCTCCGCCGTGGCGATACAGGCCCAAGCGGATCCGGCGCCCGGCTTCGGGCACGCGCCCATACTGGCACACGCTGCCATCTGGCTGCCGGACCGCCGGACCAAAGCGCACCTCGCCCGTGGACTCGTCCAGGGTAAAGTGTCGATCGTAGCGGGTCGAGCTTGACAGGTCATGCACTCGCTGCCACGGGATAAAGACCAGCTCGCCCTCTCGCTTTTCCTCGACTTGCACAGTCTCGCCTTCTCGCAGGGCAAGCGTCGGCGCGTGGTGCAGGTGAAAAACTTGGCCCGGCTCGCCATTGCTGTAGCCGAGTAGCTCGTCGCGCACGAACACAGCGTGGGTGGCCCACACCGTGCCTCCCAAGGCATAAGCGGCAATCTCTCTGATACGCGGCGACTCGGTGTACATGCCCTGCTCTGCGCGGCGCTGCTCCAAGCGGCAGCGCAGCCAGTAGGCATTGCGGCCATGGACTTGGTCCGGCTTCATCGACAGCGGCAGGTACAATACGAGCGATCCGTAGGGATTGTTGAGGCCGCCGGTGGTGTCCTTTTCCCCCAGGCGGGTGCTCAACCGCACTTCTTCCCATTGATCGTCGCCGAGCGAACATTCCCAGACGAGCGGTGGGTCCTCGCGCCGCACGCCGACGGCTTGGGTTTCTTCGCACTCGAAGGTCAGCCGCAGGAGGTAGCCGCTGATGTCGTGAGCCTCGTCGAATCCGAGGTAGAAGGTATCACCCATCTGGGGCTTGGGCCGGGTGAAGGGATAAAAGACCTCAATGCCCAGCCGGGACAGGTAGTTCCTGGTCAGATCGGCTCTGCTTCCGCCACGGCGCAGTTGGACCAGGCGAGGCGGAGCGATGGTTAATCGTTCGTCGGTGGTAAAGGTCACCTCCGCTTCTTCTTCGGTGGGCCGGGTGGCCACTTCCATGCCCTGCGGGACGGCGACGGTGGTGCTGTCCTCGGGAGTGATAGGCAGGGGAACCGATAGGTAAAAGGTCAGCTCGGCGCGAGCGCTGCTGGCCGGCTGGAGGCAGACCCCTAGCATCTCCAGGAACTTGAGGCGATTCCTCTCCGGCACCTGGTTCACCCGGTAGAGGAGCATCTCGCTCAGAAAGGCAAACAGCTCAATCAGGGTGATGCCCGGATCGCTCAGGTTGTAATCGGTCCACTCTGGGCAGTAGCGGATGATCCGCCGCCGGGCCTCATCTACCAGATCCCTTTGAAATCTCAGGTCGTCCAAATTCGGCGCTGGCAATGGCATAGATACACGTCTCCTGATAATCAGATCGGCTCTTCCTCACCCATCAAGAAGAAGGGATAGACGATACTGCGATCGTCGTGGGTGTCCTTGATCTGGTACTTGATTTCGATCAGCAGAGTCCCATCCCGCCCTGGATCAATCAACGCATTCACCTCCTGGAGGTTGATGCGAGGTTCCCAGCGGGTCAATGCCTCTTCGACGTAATACGCTGCCAGGCCCCGCGTGGCGGCATTCATCGAGGCAAAGACCAGCTCGTGGATGCGGCAGCCAAACTCGGGTCGCATCACCCGCTCGCCCGGGGCTGTACCCAGGATGATCCGGATCGCCTGTTCGATGTCGTGGGCTCCCCGGGCCAGGGCGATCCCCCCCTGCTGGTTGATCTGGAGCGGAAAGGCCAACCCCTGGCCTATGAACTCTCTATCCCGGCTGTGATTGTTCATGGCTTTACCTTCCTATGGGCCGATCAAGACGGTCGGCGCCCCCATGCCCACGGCGGTAGTGACCGGCACCCCGCTGTAAGGATTAACGCCGGTCACCTGGCTCGTGACGCGTGCTGCGGGCCGACCGCCGATCAGCACAGTAGGTGAGCCCATGGTGATGGCGCCGGTGCAGGCGTTGCCCGCCACCAGGTCACCCACCACCGCTGCCGGCAGGCTGCCGATCAGCACAGTGGGCACACCGGGTCCGGTGATCGCGTCGCCGGTGACCGTCGTATCGCCCACTCTCGCCGCTGGAAATGGCATCGCTCGCTCCTCTAGTTGATCTTGACGACGGCGCCCTGCACCGTGACCATGGCGCCGCCCTTCACCTCGGTCTGGGCACTGCCGTTGACGCTGATCATCGGGGCTTTGAGCTCGCCCTTGGCGACGCCCTCCAAGCCCAGCTGCACGCCCTTGAGCTTGGCATTGCCGCCGCTGGCCTCCATGGTCATGTCCATGGCGCTCTTTAACGTGACCTTGCCCTTGGCCTCGACGACAAAGTCGCCGTTGACCTTGATGGTCATGCTGTTCTTGGCCGAATCGATCACCATCTGGTTGTTGCCTGTTTTGTCCTTGATGGTGATCGATTCGCTGCCACTCTTGTCGTTCAGAATGACGGTGTGGCCGCTCTTGGACGTGACTGACACCTGTTCCTCGCCCTGTTTGTCGTCGAGGATGATCAGGTGACCAGCCCGCGTCTTGAGAACGCGCTGGTTGACCTTGCCGCTGGCAGTGGCTTCGCTGTTAGGCTTGGGCGGCTTGTCTGTGCTGCTCCACAGCGCCCCGACGATGTAGGGACGATGGACGTCGCCGTGCTCAAAGGTGACCAACACCTCGTCGTTGACCTCCGGCAGGTAGAGAAAGCCGCGCTCCGCGCCGGCCATGGGCGAGGCGATGCGGACCCAATCGCTCTCTATCTCGCCCAGCCAGGCGTATTTTACCTTGACCCGCCCCAAGTTTTCAGGATCAGCCAGATTGGTGACCATAGCGGTGACCACGCCCTCAATCTTCTGGCCGTGCCCGTTGCCTCGCTCCGGGTCAAGCAGGTGGCTGAGGGTGTTAGGCTGGCGGCCAGTGATGCTAAAGTGGGTTTCGTAGCCGTTGGCGTTGTAGACGTGGGTGGCCGAAGTGACCAGGTAGCTGCCGCTGAAGCGGGTGCCGACGCCCTTGATGGTGATCTTGCGTCCGGCCTGGACGTCGGGGTGGCCGTCACACACCCCCTCGGCCTGGCAAAAGTCGCGGCTGATGTCGTTGCTCAGGCCGCTGGCGAGCTCTCCGGCTTCGGCGGCGGTGAAAACAGGCCGGTCGGTGATGATCGCCTCGGCTGAGCTAAAGGCCGAACTGGCTTTGGCCCCGCCGGTCTGGGTCATGCCACCCTGGCTCAGGCCGCTGTTCGGCGTCTTCTCACTGCTGATCGCCGTTTTCCCTTTGGGATCCCAGCCTTTGACGATCATCTTGTCGGCCTGGCCGCTGGACGTCCAGCACGGCTGAAAGCTGAGCAGGTGGCCGCCATAGTCAAGCTCCGGGCCTGTGGTCAGGCTGGCATCCCCCTTTTTAAAGTAAAGCTTGCCCTCGCCAGCCCAGACCTGGTAGCCGATCCGCGCGGCCCGGCCCTGGAGGAATTCCATGTTGGTCTGGTTGTTCTGCAGGACGTAATCGTAGGTGACGGTGGTCGAGTCCACCTGTGGCGTCAGTCCCGCCTCTCCAGCAACGGTGTTGGCCAGGTCGCTGTCTTTGATCTTGAGAAAGGTGCGAGTCTTTTTGCCACGGTGGAGGCGGTGGGCTTTATCATAGCCTCGCACGGTCATGGTTGGCATACCGTCGGTATTCCCTCCGGTTGCAGCGGGAAAGCATGGCTCCAAGGCGGTGATCTCGCCTTTGATAAGCGTACCTTCGATTTGCTGGCCGTAATATTCTTCGGGGACCTTGACGCCGATCTCGACCTCTTTGCCAATGTCCAACAGGGTGTCGTCTACCCACTTGAGGGCAGGGTCGTTTAGCCGGATGGTGAACAGGCCGGGCAGATGCAGGCTGGTATCGACGACGATCTCGTCCAGGTCGTCCATGAATTCTTGCGATACATCCTGTCCACCGATCTTGATAGCCGGTAGAGTGATCAGGTTGGGCACAGATACCCCCTTCTAGCTTTGCCCCGGGACTAGCTTCACTCGCATGCTCACGGCAAGGGCGTGAGCTTTAGCACCTGCCCCGGTCGCAGGTTCATCGGGTTAGCCAGTTCGTTGGTGTCGGCAATGTGGCGCCAGCATGCCGGGTCGCCATATTCCTGGTAGGCGATCCAATCGAGTGTCTGACCCTCGTGCACGACCCAGATTTTTCTGGCTTCGGTGCGGGTGGTCGGATTTTGTGCCTTTTTTTCCGTGGCAGTTTCCGAAAAGGTGACGTCGACGTTGGCGCGCAGCGGCGTGCCGTCGGCCTTGAACATTGTAAAGCTCTGGGTTATCTGCGTTATAACCCCCTTGTAGGACAAATAGGTTCCCCACTGGAACATGCATACCGGCGGCTCGCCTTTCTGGGTTTTGGGATCCTTTTTCGTCTCGTCTATCTGGGCCATTTCGAGCAGCGTCTTGTACTTGTTCCGCACGTCCGAACCGTCGCTGGTCGAATCAAAGATCAGCTTGACGGTCAAGTCTTGCGGCTGGCCGCCGGCGAACTCGGGGTTGCCGACGTTCTTGCCCTTTTTCTTGCGATAGACCCACTTGATGGCCCTCGTGATCGAAAAGTCCTTTGGATTAAACTGGCAGACGATCTTTTTGCTGGTGTTGTCTGCTTGAAAAATCTCGGCTTTTTGCAGCTCGGCCATTACTTTGCTCCTGTCTTGCCACCCATTATGTGCTGCGAGACTCGGCTACATTCTGGGCTCGTCATGCTACCGACCTGACCTTCGCTCGCGCTCGACGGCCAACATGCGCTTGAGGATCGGGTAGATCTGTCGCGCTAGATGATCCAGATCCAGCTCAGGTCCCTCCTCTTGTTCTGACGCTTGGCTGGCGGCGGGTTCTGCTCTCCCTTCGGTCGCCACCCGCTGTACCCACTCACCTCCGCCACGGGACCCGGCCGTTTCGATGCCAGGCGCCCCGGAGGATGGCTGCCGCTGCACCACCTGGGGTGGGGCTGACCGCCCGATCGGCGGCAATGGCAGTTCCGCTGTCGGAGCTTGTCTTGTAAAGGGTATCTCCGTGGGTCGGGCAGAGCCCGCAATTGGCGCTCTTACCGTCGCAGAGACCAGTTCTCGTAGAGGCAATGGCGCTGCCGCCGGGCCGCCACCCCCTTCGGTTACGTGCGGTACTTGTGGACTGCCGGGTGCATAGAGCCGGGTACGATCCACTTCGCTTCGCTCCGGAACCCTGCCAGGAGCGGGCAGGCCGGCGCCCACCCCTTCAGTTGCGGCGCCCTCTCCCCCCACAGGAGCCTCCTCAAAGCGAGCCTGTACCCGGGCCTCCACAGGTTTGATGCGGGCCAGATCCCCACGGACCACGGTTGGCGGACCTGGCTCAGTCAACGGCGGCCGCGCCTTTGCCGCTGTCCGGGCCAACACCTCTTCGTCCAGCCTGGCTCCAGCCTCGCCCGACCTGGCTTTGCCGTGGGATTCCGGCTCGACCTGGCGTTGCACCTGGGGCGGCCCGGCGGGCGTCCCATCCGGGGGTGGCGCGAGCCGTTCTGTAACCTGTGATGATGGCACGTGCGCGTCAGGCGGCTGTTCCTCCAGCCGGCGTTGAATGGTCGGCGCTTCCCGGCCGGCAGGCGGTACAGGTAGCACTGCTTCGGCCGGGGGTGATATCGGCGGCGGTGCAGACCGTTGCTCCTCCACCCGGGGTCGCGGTGGGAGGGAGGGTGGCGCCTCGCGGCTGACCGGCGGCGCTGCCTCTTCGGGCGGCGGCTCAGGCAGCGTCTCGGAGCGCAGCGGAGTGGGCGGCTGTTCCTCCAGCCGGCGTTGGACGGTCGGCGGAGGGGAGGGCGGCGCTGCTTCTTCGGGCGGCGGCTCGGGCGGCGGCTCGGAGCGCAGTGGAGCGGGCGGCTGTTCCTCCAGTTGGCGTTGGACGGTCGGTGGAGGGGAGGGCGGCGCTGCTTCTTCGGGCGGTGGCTCGGAGGGAAGCGGAGCGGGCGGCTGTTCCTCCAGTTGGCGTTGGACGGTCGGTGGAGGGGAGGGCGGCGCCTCGCGGCTGACGGGCGGCGCGGCTTCGTCGGGCGGCGGCTCGGAGCGCAGTGGAGCGGGCGGCTGTTCTTCCACCCGGCGCTGGACGGGCGGCGGGGTGGGGGGCGGCGCCTCGCGGCCGGTCAGCGCTGCTTCTTCGGGCGGCGT
>JAFGOG010000129.1 GCA_016926595.1 Anaerolineae bacterium | reverse complement strand
GGCAACGTGGACGGCATCGACAACCCGGCGCCCGACGATTTCCCCACCATCCAGGCTGACTCCAACTTGACGCTCTACCCGCGCGAGGCGTTGAACATCTTCTACCTGGGTATGAACAACTTTTTCCCGCCCTTCGACAATGAGAAGGTGCGCCAGGCCGTTGCCATGGGCATCGACCGCCAGCGGATCGTCGACAACTTTTATCCCGAGGGCTCGACCGTTGCCAGCCACTTTACGCCGTGCGCCATTCCTGGCGGATGTGACGGCCCCGAGTGGTACGAGTTCGACGTTGCAGCGGCCAAGGCAATGCTGGCCGAGGCCGGCTTCCCCGATGGCTTCCAGACCAAGATCACCTACCGTGACGTCGTCCGCGGCTACCTACCCGAGCCGGCTGTGGTGGCCCAGGACCTCCAGGCCCAGCTCAAGGCCAACCTGAACATCGACGCCGAGATCGTCGTCATGGAGTCGGGCGCCTTTATCGACGCGGCCGACGCCGGCCAGCTCGAGGGTTTCCACCTGTTGGGTTGGGGGGCCGACTATCCTGACCAGACCAACTTCCTCGACTTTCACTTTGGCAAAGGGGCGTCCAAACAGTTCGGCGATGGTTTCCCCGATATCTGGGGCGTGCTGGACCAGGCCGGTTCGCTGTCGGATCAGGCCGCGCGCAATGTGCTATACGCCAAGGCCAACGAGCTGCTCAAGCAGCACGTGCCGATGATCCCGGTCGCCCACGGCGGTTCGGGCACCGCCTTCAAGGCCGACGTTACGGGAGCACACGCCAGCCCGCTGGGCAACGAGAACTTTTCGGTGATGGATCCTGGTGGGCGTGATACGTTTACCTGGATGCAGAACGCCGAGCCGATCGGCCTGTACTGCGCCGACGAAACCGATGGTGAGTCGTTGCGGGCCTGCGAGCAGATGCTCGAGTCGTTGTTGGCCTACGAGGTAGGCGGCACGGCCGTTGGGCCATCGCTGGCCGAGAAATGCGAGGCCAACGCCGACCTGACCGTGTGGACCTGCTATCTGCGACCCGGCGTCAAGTTCCACGACGGCAGCGACCTGGACGCCATCGATGTGGTCATGTCCTACGTGGTCCAGTGGGATGCGTCGCACCCGCTGCACGTGGGTCGCGACGGCTCCTTTACCTACTTCTCCGGGCTGTTTGGCTCGTTTCTGAACGCGCCCGAATAGCAGGGGAATCGAACTGGACTCGGTCGGAAGAGCAATGGCGCATCCCGAGTTCGCGCTTGGTTTGGGCGTAACCCAACCGGCCGAGCCCGACTTTTTCGTGTGGTGACGAAGGATGGGATGCCACTTCGAGTGGTATCCCATCCTTTGCTCATCTGGTCTGGTGGGGCGAGTTGTCAATTCGCCTTGCTGCTTTGCAGATCCCTTACACAGAGTTGCTGGTTTGAGGAACTAGAAGCGGATGACAGGCTATATTGTTCGCCGGTTGTTGCTGGCCATACCGGTTCTCTTTGGCATCGTGTTCGTAGTCTTTACCCTTGTGCGCCTGATCCCCGGCGATCCCTGCCGGGCAGCCTTGGGCGAGCGTGCGACTGACGAGATCTGCGACGCCTACATTGCCCGCCGTGGGCTGGACAGGCCGATCCCGATCCAGTTCATCTCATATCTCGGGGAGCTGGCGCGGGGGGACCTGGGCGATTCGTACCGTCAAGGCCGGCCGGTCACTCAAATGCTGATCGAGCGGCTGCCGGTGACCATCGAGCTCAGCATGGCGGCATTGCTGTTTGCGGTCTCGATCGGCATTCCACTCGGCATGCTATCGGCCTACAAGCAGAACTCGTCAGTAGATGTCGGCACCATGATCCTGGCCAACATCGGCGTCTCTATGCCGGTTTTCTGGTTGGGCCTCATGCTACAGTACATCTTTGCTGTGCTGCTCAAAAACACGGGCGTGGCGCTCCCACCTTCTGGTCGCTTGGGTGCAGGAGTGACGATTGATCCGCTGTATGTGACCTGGGGCTGGCAGGTCAGCGGGGGTCTGCGCACGCTCCTGGATTTCGTCTCCAACATCAACCTGTTTAACGCACTGGTCACCGGTAACTGGAAGGTGCTGGCCGACTCGTTGAAGCACCTGATCCTGCCGGCCATGGCCCTGGGCACTATCCCGATGGCCATCATCGCCCGCATGACCCGCTCCAGCTTGCTCGAAGTCCTGGGCCTGGATTACATCCGCACCGCGCGAGCCAAGGGCCTGGCCGAAGGCGCGGTCATCTTGCGCCACGGCCTGCGCAACGCCATGTTGCCGATCGTGACCATCATCGGCCTGCAATTCGGCATCCTGCTCGCCGGCGCCGTGCTGACCGAGACGATCTTTAACCTGTCCGGTGTCGGGCGCTCCTTGTATGAAGCCATTACCGCCCGTGACTACCGTGTGGTCGAGGGGTTCACCTTGATCATTGCTCTCGTCTTTGTAGCCGTGAACCTGGTGGTCGACCTCTCCTACGCCTACCTCGACCCGCGGGTGCGCCTGAAGTAGCTTCTGACTATGACAAGCACATCAAAAGTCGCAACGCTCGACGAAGTACTCCAGCGTCCGCCCAGTAGCCTGTGGCGCGATGCACTCCGCCACATCTTTCACAAGCACTCGGCGATCGTGGGTATGGTCATCCTGGGCACCCTGGTCTTTATCGCCATTTTCCATCCATTACTCGCGCCTTTTGATCCGACCAAGTCGATGCTCGACATCCCTGAGCAGGCGGCGGCAGGTGTCCGCAAGCGCATGTCGCCCTGCATCCATCTCCTGGGCTGTCCAAAGGATCAACCGCAGCACATCCTGGGGACCGACGGCAACGTGCGGGACCTGTTCAGCCGTATCCTGTATGGCTCTAAATGGTCGTTGATCATCGGTTTCACTACGGTTGGCTTTGCCATCGCTATCGGCACTGTCCTGGGCGCGGTGGGCGGCTATATGGGGGGCTGGGTGGATAACCTCATCATGCGCTTCATGGACGTTCTCCTCGCCTTTCCATCTCTGATCCTGGCCATCGCTATTGTCACCGTGTTGGGGCCAGGCTTGATCAACGCTCTGCTGGCCATTGGCATAGTCTCTATACCCGTCTATGCCCGCATCGTGCGCGCCAGCGTCCTGTCGGTCCGCGAGACCGACTATGTCGAAGCGGACCGTGCCCTGGGTGTCGGCCATTTTCGCTTGCTCTTTCACCGCATCCTGCCCAACGCCCTGACGCCCCTGATCGTCGCCGGCACGTTGGGTATCGCCACGGCCATCCTCGATGCGGCGGCCCTGTCTTTCCTTGGCCTGGGCGCCCAGCCGCCCATGCCTGAGTGGGGCTCGATGCTTGGCGCCGAGCGCAACCAGGTATTCAGCGCCCCGCACCTCGTATTCTTTCCCGGTGTGGCCATCATGCTAACTGTCCTCAGTTTTAACCTGTTGGGCGACGGGCTGCGCGATGCCTTGGATCCACGGTTGAACCGATGAGCCAACCATCCAACTCCACTGCGCTTCGGTCCCCTCCCTCGGAGGGGGGGGATCTGCGTGGGCTACCGCCTTCAGACCCAGACGTGCTGCTCGACATCCGCGACCTGCGAACCTACTTCTACACCCTCGACGGCGTTGTCAAGGCTGTAGATGGCGTCGATTTCACCGTGCGACGGGGCGAGGTGGTCGGCCTGGTCGGCGAATCGGGCTGTGGCAAGAGCGTCACAAGCTTGTCCGTCATGCGCTTGATCGCCCATCCCGGCAGGATTGAATCGGGCGAGATCTGGTTTGACAACGTCAACCTGCTCGACCTGCCGATCAGACAGATGACTGATATCCGCGGTAACCGTATTTCGATGATCTTTCAACAGCCAACCTCTTGCCTGAACCCGGTCTATAACACCGCCTACCAGCTTTCCGAAGTCTATCGCATCCATGACAGGGTATCGCAAAAGGTCGGACGTAAGAAGGCGCTCGAGTTGCTCAAGCAGGTCGGCATTTCCGATCCTGAGCGCCGGCTAAAGTCGTTCCCCCACGAGCTGTCGGGGGGGATGGCGCAGCGGGTGATGATCGGCATGGCCATTGCCTGCGTTCCACAACTGCTCATCGCCGACGAGCCGACTACAGCGCTGGACGTGACGATCCAGGCCCAGATCCTCGACCTGATGCGCGATCTCCAGGCCAGGCTGGGCACAGCCATCATCCTCATCACCCATGACTTGGGCGTAGTGGCCGAGATGGCCTCGCGCGTAGCGGTCATGTACGCCGGCCAGATCGTCGAGGAGGCCGATATTCACACCCTATTCCATTCTCCCAAGCACCCCTACACCGTGGGGCTCATCGGTTCGGTACCGGTGCTGGGCCAGATCAAAGACGAGTTGTATACTATCCCGGGCAATGTTCCAAGCTGCATCGATCTGCCTGAGGGCTGTCGCTTTGCGCCTCGCTGTCGCGCCCGCCTGGATCGAGACTTGACGATCTGCCTGGAAAAGAACCGCGAGCTCAAAGAGATCGCGCCTGGTCATAAGGTGCGCTGTTGGCTGTATTAATTCGTTGATTTGCAGGCGGAGAAGGTCGTGGAGAGCTTGATAGAAGTTCGAGATCTGGTCAAACACTTCCCTGTCCGGGGCGGGGTACTGCAGCGGGTGCAGGGCTGGGTTCAGGCCGTAGACGGCGTCAGCTTTGAAATCCGCCGCGGTGAAACGTTGGGCCTGGTGGGTGAGTCAGGCTGCGGCAAGACTACCGTCGGGCGTACCCTATTGCGTCTCATCGAGCCCACCCGGGGTCAGGTCCTATTTGAAGGCCGTGACATGGTGACCTTGGACCGGCAGGAACTCAAGGCCGCACGCAGGGAAATGCAGATCGTCTTTCAGGATCCTTTTTCTTCTCTCGATCCTCGCTCCCAAGTCAGCGATAGTATCGGCGAAGCGCTGTACGTTCACGGTATGCGCGACGCCAACGAGCGGCGGCGCCGCGTGTTGGAGATGATGGAGCGGGTTGGCCTGTCGGAAGATTATATGCGTCGTTACCCGCACGAGTTCTCGGGTGGCCAGCGTCAGCGGATCGGCATTGCCCGGGCCCTCATCCTCCAGCCCAAGTTTGTCGTCTGCGACGAGCCAGTCTCAGCCCTGGATGTGTCGATCCAAGCCCAGGTGCTCAACCTGCTGCGCCAGTTGCAGCGCGACCTGCAGCTTACCTACTTGTTCATCGCCCACAACATGAGCGTCGTCGAGCATATTAGCGACCGTGTGGCGGTGATGTACCTGGGCAAGATCGTCGAGATCGCCGAGCGCCGCGAATTGTATCAAAACCCGCAACACCCCTACACCGAGGCGTTGTTGTCGGCGATCCCTGTGCCCGATCCCGACCGCGAGCGTGGTCGGATGATCCTCAAAGGTGATGTGCCCAGTCCCTTGAACCCGCCAGCCGGCTGCCGGTTTCACCCTCGCTGCCCACTGGTCGTCGACATCTGCCATCAGCAAGTGCCCGACCTGGTGTCGATCGGCACCGATCACCAGGTAGCCTGCCACGTGCGTGCCCCGGTGAGGCAGTAGTTCATCAGTCGCACGCAACAGAACAAGGTCAAGGAGAAGGCGATGACTCCAGAGATAGCAGACAGCCCCGTGGAGGCAGCCCCACCTCAGACTCGAGCCATGAGGCTGCTGTTAATACTGCTTGCCGTAACCTGCGTGTTGAGCCTCTTGTACGCCATCCAGTACTATGCCGGCGGTCCCATCCGGCTGCCCGTGGCGGTAGAGGTCAAAGACTTGGACCTTCACCCCGACAGCTTCCAGTTGGCTGCCGCCGCAAAGGACGGCACGGTGCGGCTGTGGGAGACCGATCAAGACTGGGCAATGCGCATCCTGCGCGGCCACAGTGGCCTCGTGGTCGGCGTGGCCTTTAGTCCTGATGGGGCGACCCTGGTTTCGGCGGGCCAGGATGGGACAGTCCGCGTGTGGGATACGGCTTCCGGCCAGGCCAAGGCCACCCTTGACGACAACAGCGGCCCGTTGAATGGCGCCTCTCTGGCGGCCGATGGGTCGTTGTATGCCACGGTTGGTACAGATGGCATCGTCCGTGTCTGGGATCTGGCGACGGGGAAGGTCACCCAGAGGATCGGGCCTGGGCAGGATGTCAAACATGTCGTGGCCCTCAGCGCCGACGGCAGCCTGGTAGCCGCCGACGACGGCTCAGAAATCCAGGTCTGGAATGCCCGGACCGGGGAAGTGGTGCGTCGACTGGAGGGGTATTGGAAAGACCCAGAAACCCAGAAGGACTGGTTGGGTCACAAAAAAGAGGTGACTGCCCTGGCCTTTAGCCCCGATGGCCAGATCCTGGCTTCTGGCGCTGTCGACTCTACCTGTTTATTCTGGGATCTGGAAACTGGCAAGGTCAGGTGGACCGCAGAAGGTCATTGGGGCGCCGTGACCTGCCTGGCGTTCAGCCAGGACGGCAAAACCGTCCTTTCGGGCAGCGGTGACACCAAAATCCGCGCCTGGCGGATACCAGGCGGCACGTTCGTCGCCATCTATGAGGGGCACCTCAGTTCGGTCAACGGCCTGGCCTTTGGCCCCACACCCGACAGCCTTTTCTCGGCAGGGGATGATGGCACGGTCCGGCAATGGGAAACGGCCAATCAGAAGGACACCCGCATTGCCTGGATTCAGCTTGGATACCAACCCCAGTGGGGCAAGTTGCTGGCTGCCTGGGCGTTGGTCAGCGGTCTCCTTGGGTTGGTGTGCCTGTGGGGCCTGCGGAGACTCAAGACCTGGAGCCATCTCCTCGCCCTGGCGGTGTTTCTCATCGGCCCCATCGTCGTATTGGGCCTTCCGTTCTTTGAGGTCTTTCCCTATCCCCTTGTAGGTGCGCTCGTCACGATATTGATCTTCCTGGTGAACATACTGCTGGTGGCGGCGGCTCTGGCGGCGCTCGTGCGCCTCCTGATCCTTGGCTACCACAGGGTCCGGGGGAAACCGCAGTCGCTGGGGTTGGCCTTGGGGCTGGTGGCGGTTTTGATACTGCTGGGGGGTCTCTACTACCTTAAGGTGATCCCATTGGGCCATTCTTTTGCGCTTGGTCGGTTGATCACCACCTCCTCTAACCTCGAGATGTATACGCTGCCGGTGCAGCTTCAGCTTTCGTGGCCACTGCTGCTGCTGATAGGCTGGTACGTCGTGCTGGTCGTGCTCCTCATGCGTGAAGGGGTGGTCCAACGTTATCAGGCAGCCGGCTCGCTGCCTCTGGCCCAATGGCTGATGGCCAGCCGGCGGACGAACCAGGCTCGGTTAGGGATATTCGGCGCCGCCATCTGGATCCTCATCCTGGTGCTCCTTTACTCGATCCTGCGCCGTTTCAACCTCGACGTTGCTTTCATGGGCCACTGGTTCTCCTTTGTCCTGCAGGGCGCTGGTGTGACCTTTTATATCTCGGCCGCCTCGATCATCCTGGCGGTGGTGTTGGCCCTGTTCGGCGCCTTGGGACACCTATCCAAGAACCCCATTGCTAATGGCGCGTCCAGCTTTTACATCTCGTTGATCCGGGGCACCCCCTTGCTCGTCCAGATCTACATCTGGTACTTGGGTCTGCCCCGTCTGAATATCGTGTTGCCGGCGACGTTAGCCGGTATCCTGGCCCTGGGCGTGAACTATGGCGCCTATATGAGTGAGATCTTTCGCGCCGGCATCCAGGCCATCGGCAAGGGCCAGCACGAGGCAGCCCACGCTCTGGGCATGTCGCAAGCCCAGACCTTTCGCCGCATCGTCCTGCCCCAGGCGTTCCGGATCGTCATCCCGCCTATTGGCAACGAGTTCATCGCCATGATGAAGGACTCGGCCCTGGTATCGGTCATGGCCGTCTGGGAGCTCAGCTACCGGGCGCAGAAGGTCGGCCGCCAGTACTTTCGCTCGCTGGAGACCTTTATCGTCGCCGCGGCCTTTTACTGGATATTGACCGTCATCTTCCAGTTTCTCCAGGGCAAGCTGGAAACCTACATGGCGCGCAGTGAGAGGAGGTAGGAGTATGACAGAACCGATCATCAAAGTCAAAGGTCTACATAAATACTTCGGCCCCCTACACGTCATCAAGGGCGTGGACCTGGACGTAATGCCGGCCGAGGTAGTGGTCATCATCGGGCCGTCAGGCGGTGGCAAGAGCACCTTCCTGCGCTGCATTAACTACCTGGAGCAGCCTTCAGCGGGCACCATCGAGGTCGATGGCGTCGTGATCGATGCCCGCGAACCGGGCCGTGAGCAGCGTCATCACATACGCGAGCTGCGCAAGAAGGCGGGCATGGTCTTTCAGCAATTCAACCTCTTCCCCCACATGACTGCCCTGGGCAACGTTATCGAAGCGCCGTTGACCGTCAAAGGGATGCCCAAGGCGCAGGCTGCCGCCAAGGCCGAAGAGCTCTTGTCGTGGGTCGGTTTGTCGGACAAGCGGGACGAGTTCCCCTCCCGACTGTCGGGTGGGCAGCAGCAGCGCGTGGCTATCGCCCGGGCGTTGGCCATGGAACCCAAGATCATGCTGTTCGACGAGCCCACTTCGGCGCTTGACCCAGAGCTGATCGGCGAAGTGGTCGACGTCATGGAACGGCTGGCCAACGAAGGGATGACGATGGTTGTCGTCACCCACGAGCTGCACTTTGCCCGCGATGTCGCCGACCGTGTAATCCTGATGGCCGATGGGGTGTGGGCCGAACAGGGGCCGCCTGGCGAGCTGTTTACGAACCCAAAGGAGGAACGAACCAGGCAGTTCCTGGCGCACATTTTGTGAGGCGCTGAGCCCCCCTTTCCTCAGGGGACCGAGGTTACAGACAATCTGCATGGATGCACTGCATCGTCTATGGTACACCCTTGTCGGCCCTTACCCCACTGACGCGACTGAGGGCCGGCGCGAGTATATGACCAAGGTGGCTTTTGCCATGATGGCCCTCGCGCTGGTTGTCTGTACCCTGTTGGTCATTCTCGGCTGGCTCGCCGAAGCTTTCTATTTCTGGTCAATAACCGTTATGCTCCTGGTCGATCTGCCGATCGGCGTTGCTTGGTGGCTGGTCCGTCGTGGGTACTGGCGCCAAGGCCGGTACGTGCCTGTGGTCGTGTTTCTCGCCCTGGGGTGGTGGGGCAACTATACTGCCGGGCTGTCCACGACCTTTGTAGTTTTTTATGCGATTGCGATCCTGCTGGCCGGCATGTTGTGCGATCGTAGGATGCACTGGTCGGTGTTGGGGATGAGCATCCTGGGCTATATGACGGTGGGTTGGGCTCGCGACTATGGCCCGGCGATAGAAAGGGTGGCGCCGGCCATGCCTGTCGTCAGCGCTTTGATCGGGATCGCCCTCCTGCAACGGCTGTCCACCAATCAGTTGCAGCACGCTGTGGACCGGCTTCGCGCCTATGCCGTCGAGCTGCAGGCCGAAGTGGCCGAGCGCAGGCGTGCTGAGGAGGAGCTGCAGCAGGCCCAGGCTCACCTCATCCAGTCGGCCCGCATGGCAGCCGTCGGCGAGTTGGCGGCGGGAATAGCTCACGAGTTGAACAACCCCTTGACCCCTGTGCTGAGTCTCGCTGAGTTTGTGCTGAAAAAGGATTGCTTGGACGATGCGGCTCGCAGAGACCTGTCGATCATCGCCGCCGAGGCCCGCCGCGCCCGTGGGATTGTGCTCAACCTGCTCGATTTTGCACGGCAAACCGAGCCCACCCGCCAACAGGTTGACGTCAACCAGCTAGTGCGCGACACCATGGCGCTGGTCCGCTCTCAGTTGGAGAGTAACGGCATAGCTGTCGAGGAGCATTACGATCCCGACTTGCCCCTTCTCTCGCTCGACACCACCCGCCTCAGGCAGGTTTGGCTCAACCTGTTCGTCAATGCCCTTCAGGCCATGCCGCATGGGGGCAAGCTGGCGGTAACGACCGGGCGGCTAGACGGCAGGATTGCGGTGCGGGTTGCCGATACCGGCGTGGGCATCACCCCGGCCGCGCTGCCCCGCATTTTTGAGCCGTTCTACACCACCAAGTCGACGGGTCGGAGCACCGGGCTCGGCTTGTCGGTAAGCCTGGGCATCGTCCAAGACCATGGCGGATCGATCGAGGTGGAAAGCCGGGAAGGTAAGGGCGCCACCTTTACTGTGTGGCTTCCGGTCGAGCTACGGGCGTGACAACGCGCAACATTGCCTTCCAACACGATGTCTCGGCAGAACAGCAAGCTGGACCTATGAACCATCTTTTCCTGGTGAGGCATGGTGAGAACCTGGCCAACTTGACCAAAGAGTTTTCCTCCCGGTGGGTGGATTACTCGCTCACGGCCAAGGGCGTCTTGCAGGCGGAACAGACCGCCGTGCATTTCCTCGAGGCAGCAGAGGCGGGTCGAGCGGACTATAATATCCATACTGTCTATTCCTCGCCGCTGAAGCGGGCCAAGGAGACGGCGGAGATCATTGCCCGCTATCTCGGCCTGCCGGTCGTTGTCATGGACAACTTTCGGGAGATCGACGTCGGTGATATGGAGCTTCAACCGTCCACCATTGAGGCCTGGGCGCTCCACAACCATATCATCGAGAGCTGGTTCAGGGGCCAAGTAGAGAGGGCTTTTCCCAACGGGGACAACTATATCACGATCCGTGACAGGATGCGGGCCGGGATTGAGCAGATCTTTGCTGGCAAGGACAACCACAACTCGATCGTGGTGGGGCACGGTGGTATCTTTACCGTGACCCTGCCTGACCTCTGCCCCAATGTCGGCCTTGGCTACCTTCGTGCAGAGAACCACAACTGCTCGATCTCCGAGATCGAGGTTGAGTGGAGGGACGGCCGGTTGGAAGGCAGGTTGCTCGCCTGGGCAACGTATGCCCATCTGTATGGACCGGCTGCGGACCTGGTGTCTGGCCTGCCTGACATGGAACGCCGATAGCAGCCCTCAAAAAAAGCCCTCGCCTTTGAGCGAGGGCCTTTTTTTGTAGAGCTGGCGTGCCGGGTGTGGTGCCCGGCGCCTGCACTCATACCAAACTCTGCTGCTGGGTCTGATAGGCCAGGATGATCGCTTCAGCCACCTCTTTCATCGTTTTGCGGGTGTTCATGCTCATCTTCTGGATCTTGCGGAATGCCTCGGCCTCGCTCAGGCTCTGGGTATCCATGAGGATGCCTTTGGCGCGGTCCACGAACTTGCGAGTCTCTAACGCATCTTGTAGACCACCGACCTGCTTCTCCATCGCCTTGAACTCTTCGAATCGGGCTAACGCGACCTCGATAGCCGGCGCCAAATCTGATTCGCGGAATGGCTTGACAAGATAGCCGACGACGCCGGCTTCCCTGGCCCGCGCTACCAACTCACGCTGGCTGTAGGCCGTCAAGAGAAGCACGGGAGCGACCTTTTCTTCAGTCAGAACCCGGGCGGCGTCGATGCCATCATACTCATCGCCCTCGAATTTGATGTCCATGACGACGATCTCAGGTTTGAGCTCCCGCGCCAGGTTGACGGCGCTTCGCCCATCGCTTACCTCGCCGACCACGAGGTAGCCCAGGTTGCTGAGCATTTCGCGCAAATCCATGCGGATGATCGATTCATCATCGGCGATGATAATCCGTGTCCGTTCTGCCATTATGGACCTCCTTGAGACAGTTTGGAGAATGCGACAGTGGCCGAGACGCCTTTGTCCCGTCCAGTCAGTTTGAAAGTACCCTTCAGCTCGTTCTGAGCCAGGCTCGTGATGATCTGCAAGCCCATGGTATCTCTGTGGGTCAGGTCGAATGCTTCGGGCAGCCCTGACCCGTCGTCGTGGACGCTGATGATCACCCTGCTGCCATCGTCCTCTAGGTTGACACTGATCGTGCCGACCTGTTTTTGGCCGTAACCGTGTTCCAGAGCATTCTGGATCAGCTCATTGATAATCAAGGCACAGGCCGTGGCTTGTTGGGTCGGCAGATAGATGTTCGGCCCGCTCAGTTTCAGCCGTATCTTTTTCTGCTGGTCCAACCCCCCTTCGCCAAACTGGGCCATGATCCGCTGGCTGACTTCCCGGATGTTGATCACCCTGTCGTCTTGGTGGGCTAGGAACTCGTGTATAACCGCCACGCTCAAGATGCGACTGACACCCTCTTCTAACGCCTGGCGGACCTGGCTCGAGTCACTCCGCCGTGCCTGCATGCGCAGCAGCGACGCGATCGTCTGCAGATTGTTCTTGACCCGGTGGTGGATCTCCCGGATCATCGTCACCTTGATCTGTAGCTCTTCTGCCTGGCGCCGCTGTTCCGTTACATCGCTGACGATCAACATTGCGCCTGACAGCGTCCATCGGCCATCCTGTGCCGGCAAGAGCCGAGGCCAGCGCCGGGTGGTAGAAAACAGAGGCATGCCTTTCTTGATCCAGATCCGATCGTGAGCCTTGATCTCTGCTTCCAGGCACTCACGCCTTTCCAGTATCTGGAAGGCCAGACCGTGGTCGTCTATCCCCAGATCCTCGAGCCGCTTTTTCAACAGCGCACCGGTGTAGCCGATCTTGCCGTATAGATTAATGGCGACGGCGCTGGCAAACTGGATGCGGTGTTCAGTATCTATCACCATTATCCCGTCGTGTTCCCCGAGCGGGGTCAGCCGGTCGAGACCACGCAGGATGCCGGTCAATACCGCCTCTTGAACTTGCTTCAGGGCCCGAGGGAATACCTTGCCCCGGCGTAGGTGTCGTTCGCGCTCGAGCAGGCTTGTTTCAATGGACACCGCAGCCAATGTCCGTCCCTTGGCGGCCCACAACGGCCACACCTCTTGGAAAACAGTGATGTCACGCCCCGGCAAAGGTCGCTGGCCACTGCTTCGCTGGCCTGCCGTCAGGGCGCGGAATACGGCCGGATCATCTTCGGCTGTGATCGGCTTGCCGATAAGCGCTTCGGTGTAAATAGGCATGATCGAGTGCGGCCTGGCTTGGGCGATCACCGTCGCTTCACCGCTCGACCGCAGGCAATACACCGTCACGTCGGCTAAGCTGAGATCGGCGAGGAAGGGCAGATCCTTAGCTAGCCTTTCGAAAAAGGCCAAGTCCTGTTGTGTCAGATTTTCGAATTCCTGAACGACGTTGTCCATCGGTTTCTCGGCTATGAGAAAGCGCCAACCTGGTCTCAACCGTGATGCGCTTGTCATTCCGTTGTGCTGGTGACCCTCTCCAGCTTGTCAATACAGTTCTGCAAAATAATGGCCGATAGCACCTTCTGCTATCGACCATCTCCTTTGTGGTCGGGGCGGCCCGATTTGAACGGGCGACCACTTGAACCCCATTCAAGTGCGCTACCAGACTGCGCTACGCCCCGTATAGTTCATCCATTATAGCAAAAGAGGCGTCCTTTGGCAAACTGAGATGGAAGGCTGGAATAGCCGAATAGCTCAACCCTTCCAGTCTCAGCCAAGTCGGTCCCCAATCAGACCCCTCCGCCCCTGAGCGAACAGCTCTGCGTTCAGTGCCCTTTTGCCGGCCAACTGCAGCTCCAACAACTCCAACATCCCCCGGCCGGTCACTACGCCGATCCCTGTGCCCGCTGCCACGATCTGCCCTGGCGATCCTTCTCCAGACCATTCCGGCCGGGGGCATGTGCGCAATATCCTTAACCGCTCACCCCCTATCCAGGTGTAGGCGCCCGGCCATGGTTCGCAGGCCCTCACCCGCCGGTCCAACATCACCGCTGGCTGGCTCCAATCGAGCAGGCCATCCTCCTTGGTCAGCGGCCGGCTCCAGGTGGCTTGCGACTCGTCCTGGGGTTGCGGCCGGATCACACCCGCTAACCAGTGCGGCAAGATCTCGACTACCAGCCTGGCGCCAAGCCTGGCCAGGCTGCCGGTCAGCGAAGCGGTCGTCTCGTAGGGCGCCAGCGGCCATTCCTTCTGAGCCAAAATTGGCCCGGTGTCGAGCCCTTCATCCATCACCATCAGTGTCACGCCGCTCACCGGTTCGCCAGCCAGGATTGCGGCCGGAATCGGCGCCGCGCCCCGGTAGCAGGGCAGCAGCGAAGCGTGGACATTCAGACAGCCATAAGTGGGCAGGGCCAGCACGTTCGGGCGTAGGATCTGTCCGAACGCGGCCACGACGACGACGTCCGGCCGCCAGCGCGCGACCTGTTCTACTGCCTCCGGGGTGCGGAGCGTCTGTGGTTGGTAGACCGGCAGACCGCGCGCCAGGGCGGCCTCTTTTGCCGGCGGAGGGACGGGTCTGGCTTTTGCTCCACCACGCCCCGCTGGCCGGTCGGGCTGGGTGATGACTCCCACCAGGTCGTGGTGCTTGGCCAGTGCTGCCAGCACCGGCACCGCAAACTCGGGCGTTCCCATAAACACAATACGGGCCATGAAGCTATTCTATCATATGCCGCTTTCCCTGCCAAGTCTTTGTCACCTGGTTTGACATTTGTGGCAGAGCCTGCTACAATGACGTGGTAGCGGCGTTTTGCTGTGCCGCCATCCGTTCTTTGTTCATAGAGAGAGGAGGAAACTATGGCGCAGGGATCTTTCAATCCGCCATCTGGCGACGTCACCGAAAACGATCGGTTGATGGCATTGCTGGCCTACATCATTGGTGTGATCGTGCCGATCATCATCCTGGTGTCGGAAGAAATGAAGAATCGCCCATTCCAGCGCTACCATGCTATCCAATCGCTAGGCCTGTGGGTGGCGAGCTTGATCTACAGCGTATTGGCCTGCATCGTATACTCCTTGCTGACCACCATCACCCTTGGTTTGCTGGGATTCTGCCTTTGGATCATCTTCTTGGCGCCCATAGTCCCGGTGATACTGTACGGCATCAAGGCATATCAGGGTGAGTGGGTAGTGATCCCGGTGCTGACTGATTTCCTCAAGGGGCAGGGATGGGTGTGAGACGACCCTGCCGCAGGCGTTATGAAGCTGCGCGAGGATCGTTGGTTAGTGGAGAGCGAGGAAGCAGCGCGCCTCGCTCTTTTGCTGGCTATTCGAAGGGATTGTAGCTTGCCGTTACCGATGAAGCGCTGGCGTGATGTCACACAGTCACGCGATCAACACCCAGCTTGCCTTCCAGATCTGCCGCCTCTGCTGGCCCAGGTGCTCTGTGGCCGGGGGATTACGGATCCATCGGCTGCGTCTGACTTTCTGGCGAGCCGGGTGACGATCGATGACCCCTTTCTGTTAGAGGGGATGAATAGGGCTGTGCCTCGTCTTCATCAGGCTATCTACCGTGGGCAGAAAATAGCTGTCTACGGCGATTTCGACGCCGACGGCGTCACAGCCACCGCCGTCCTGGTCCGGGTCCTTTCGTCGCTCGGCGCCCGCGTCGAACCGTATATCCCGGACCGGGTGGACGAGGGCTATGGCCTGAACCTTGGGGCTTTGCGCAAGCTGTATCGGCGCGGGGTGCGCCTGGTCGTCACTGTCGACTGCGGTGTCCGTTCGATCACTGAAGCTGAGCAGGTGGATCGCCACATGAACCTGATCATCACCGACCATCACCTGCCCGGCGATCGCCTGCCGCCGGCGACGGCGATCATCGACCCCAAACAACCAGGCTGCGCCTATCCGTTCAAAGATTTGGCGGGGGTGGGCCTGGCCTACAAGCTGGCCCAGGCCCTGTTGGCCCGGCCGCCTGCCGGTCCCCAGCCGGCGCCGGATATCGAGGAATCGCTGCTCGACCTGGTGGCGATCGGCACTGTGGCTGACCTGGCTCCCCTGCTTGGTGAGAACCGGTCATTGGTCCGGCGCGGCCTCGATGCCCTTAACGAGGCGAGCAGGCCTGGGGTCGCGGCATTGATAGCCGATGCCGGCCTGCGTAAGGGCGAGGTAGACAGCACGGCTATCGGCTTTCGATTGGGGCCCCGGCTTAACGCCGCCGGCCGCCTCGAGCATGCTATGATCGCTTATGATCTGCTCACCAAGACGGACGCGCTGGAAACTAGGAACCTGGCCGAGCGGTTGGGCGAGCTAAACCGCCGCCGCCAGCAGTTGACCGACGAAACGGTGGCCGCGGCTGAGGCCCAAGTGCTGGCCGAGGACCCTGGAGCTCGTCTCTACCTGGCCGCCAGCCCTGATTTCAAACCAGGCATCGTCGGTCTGGCTGCCAGCCGCCTGACCGAGGCCTATTACCGTCCCAGCGTCGTCGTCGAGGTCGGTGAGGAGGAGAGCCGGGGCTCGTGCCGCTCCATCCCCGAGTTTCACATAACTGAGGCGCTCGACGAGTGCCGGGAGCTGTTGATCCGACATGGAGGGCATCGCGTTGCGGCCGGATTTACCGTTGCTACTGCAAATCTGCCCGTTCTGCGCGAACGGCTCCAGGCGATCGCCGCCGAGCGGTTGGCCGGCGTCGAGCTCAAGCCCACCCTGGAGATAAACGCCGAGGTGCCCCTGGAGGAGGTTGGCTGGCCCACCTACCAACTGCTATCACAGCTTGAGCCGTGCGGCGCCGAGAACCCAACCCCGGTGCTGCTCAGCCGAGACGTCGAGGTGCGCGAGATCAAGGTCATGGGCGCCGAGCAGAAGCACCTCAAGCTCGTGTTGCGCGACCGGCGGGGTGCTGCCTGGGATGCGGTCCTGTTTCGGGGTGGCCATCTTTGCGACGAGGTACCGGGCCGTGTCGACGTGGCCTATTGCCTGCTGGCGAACAAATGGAATGGCGAGGATCGCCTACAGCTCGAGGTGCAGGATCTGAGGGCCAGCTTGTAGCCGCTCACCTCTGTTGCCCTTGTGTCTGTCGTGGTTCAAACACCTTTTGAGGAGGAAACATGCAAAAAAAACTGCAAGAACTGAAGAACCGTCTTGTCGAGATCGATAACCTGAACAGCGCGGCGGCTGTGCTGGGGTGGGACCAGTCGACCTATATGCCGCCCGGTGGAGTAGAGGCCCGTGCCCGGCAGATGGCTACCCTGGGGCAGTTGGCCCACGAAAAGTTCATCGATCCCACCGTTGGCCGGCTCCTGGACGGGCTGCGGCCCTACGAAGAAAGCCTGCCCTACGACTCGGACGACGCCAGCCTGATCCGGATCACGCGGCGCGAATACGAACGGGCAGTGCGCGTCCCGGCGGATTTTGTGGCCGAGTTCACTGACCACGGCGCCAAGTCGTACCAGGTGTGGGCCGAAGCCCGGCCCAAGAACGATTTCAAGGCCGTCGAGCCCTACCTGGTCAAGACTGTCGACTATAGTCGCAAGTTAGCCAACTATTTCCCTGGCTATGAGCACATCGCCGATCCCCTGATTGACCAGGCCGATTATGGCATGAAAGCCTCGACGCTGCAGGCCCTCTTTGCCGAGCTGCGTGGGCAGTTGGTGCCGATCGTCCAGGCCATTGCCAGCCAGCCGTCGGTCGACGATACGTGTCTGCGGCAGCGATTCCCGGAAGCTGGGCAGTGGAGCTTTGGCATCGAGGTCATAAAGCGGCTGGGGTACGACTTTAACCGGGGCCGCCAGGACAAGACCCACCATCCGTTTACCACCAAGTTCTCGATCGGCGACGTGCGGATCACGACCCGGGTCAACGAGAATCACCTCGGCGACGCGCTGTTCTCTACCATCCACGAGGCGGGCCACGCTTTCTACGAGCTGGGCGTCAACATGGCTTTTGAGGGTACCCCTTTGGCTGGCGGCACGTCGGCCGGTGTTCACGAGAGCCAATCGCGCTTGTGGGAAAACCGCGTCGGGCGCAGCCACGGCTTCTGGGAGTTCTTCTATCCCCAGCTCCAGGCGGTCTTTCCGGATCAACTCGGCAATGTGCCGCTGGAGACCTTTTACCGTGCCATCAACAAGGTGGAGCGTTCGCTGATCCGCGTCGAGGCCGACGAGGTAACCTACAACCTGCACGTCATGATCCGCTTTGGCCTGGAGTTGGAGCTGCTGGAAGGCAAACTGGCAGTCCGCGACCTGCCTGAAGCGTGGCGCGCTGGCTACCAGGCTGACCTCGGCATTGCCTCACCCGACGACCGCGATGGCGTGATGCAGGACGTGCATTGGTATGGCGGCATCGTCGGCGGCGCTTTCCAGGGCTATACCCTTGGCAATATCCTGGGAGCCCAGTTCTATGACGCGGCGCTCAAAGCCCACCCCGGCATCCCCGACCAGATCCGCCAGGGCGAGTTTGGTACGCTGCACGGCTGGCTCAAGGACAACATCTACCACCCCGGCAGCAAGTTCACTACGAATGAGCTTCTGGAGCGCGTCACCGGCGAGCCGCTCAGGATCGAGCCGTATATCCGGTACCTGCGCGACAAATACGGTGAGTTGTATACTCTATAGTTCGAACGAGGGGCATACGATGAAACAGCTCTGGAGTAAGCTGAGCGGCCCGCTCAAGATCGGCCTGATCGTGGGTCTGATCGGCGCCCTGTTGACGGTGGTCGGGCTGTTCAAGGGTGGCTTTGCGCCCCTGACTCCCTGGTCGCTCTTCTTTGGCGTCCTTATCGGCGGTGGCGTGTGGGGTCTGGTCAGTTGGGCCATTGCCACTGCCGCCTCCGACGCAAGCAGGGAACCCGATCTGTGAGCGAACCGGCGCCATACCCTCCACAATATCTGTCATGCTTGTCCATAATTCCTCCACATTTGACTGGTATCCTATCTGCCGATACCAAATGGGGAGGTTACTATGAACGAGCATTTCAGGGGAAAGAGGCTATGGATCGTCTTGGGGGCGTTGGCGCTTGTCGGCTTGTGCTTGATGCTGTGTTTGGTGGCAGCGGCATTCGCTGCTCTGCATCCTGGCCAGAGCCACAGGGTAGTGTTGGACGTGCAGCCAACAGCCGTCCAGGAGGGAGACGCCGCGGCCTTGACCTATCAAGGTCCTTTCGGCTGGGGTATGGATCGGCCTCGCAGCTTTGGGCTGGTACGCCGGTTGTTCAGGGTCGGCCTTTGTACCCTACCCCTGCTGTTCTTGGGGCTGATCCTTTTCCTGGCCTTCATACTGGTCAGGCGGCGCTGCTGGGGACGTGAGTATTGGGGGGCGCCGCCAGGATCCCGGCCGCCGGAGGGTGAGAATCGGGGCGGACCGTGGGCCTGGCATAAGCACAGCCATCCGTGGGCGCCGCCCCCGGGGTCAGTACCGGCGCCCGAACCGCCCGGCGAGCAGAGTGAGCCTGAAGAACCGGATACGGCCGGCGAATAGGCCAGAGGGATCTCCCGGCGGGGCTTTTGCCCCGCCGGGAGCCTGAAATCTGAGGCAGGCGTGACCCATACCATCCTTGTAGTAGACGACGAGGCCCGCATCGTCAAGCTGGTGCGCGACTACCTAGAGCGCGCCGGCTTTGCCGTGCTCTCTGCCCGCGACGGTGAAACGGCGCTCGTGTTGGCCCGGAGGGAAAGGCCTGACCTGATCGTCCTCGACCTGATGCTGCCGGAGGTAGATGGCCTTGACGTCTGCCGCCACCTGCGCCAGGAGAGCGCCGTGCCGATCATCATGCTCACTGCCCGTGTCGAGGAGGCTGACCGGATCGTCGGCCTGGAGCTGGGCGCTGACGATTACGTCACCAAGCCGTTCAGCCCTCGCGAGCTGGTAGCGCGCGTCCGCGCTGCACTGCGCCGCGCCAGCGGGCAGGTCGGACCCGCCTCGGTCATACGCGTTGGCGATCTACAGTTGGACACTGTCACCATGACGGCGATTGTCGGCGGCCAGCCAGTCGACCTGACTCCCACCGAGTTCCAATTGCTGGCGACGCTGGCCCGCCAGCCAGGGCGTATCTTTAGCCGCGAACAGCTCCTGGAAGCGATCCACGGAGTGGCCTTTGACGGCTACGACCGTAGCGTGGATTCGCACATCAAGAACCTGCGGCGCAAGATCGAGTCTGACCCCCATCGGCCTCGCCACATCGAGACGATCTATGGCGTGGGCTACCGGTTAGCAGGGCCATGAGGTGAGGATGACGCGCCAAGACAGGCCACGGCCAGGCTGGCCACGCTTGCCCGGCGAAGGTTGGGAAGGCCCGGGCGCGGTTCTGTCTCCTCCACCTTGGCCCCGTCATAGGGGGAGCGGAGGGCATGGGCAGCCCAGCGGTGAGCGGCTTTTTCTACGCTTTGCGTTTGTATTCGGCTTGCTGGTGCTGCTGGGCTGCGGCATCTTGGTGATCCTGGGAGCTGTGGCCGTCTTGTTCTTCCGTCCAAGTGCTCCTCACCAGGGGAACCCTTTTTTCTTTATCGCACCGCTCATCGGCTTTGCCATCCTGCTGGTCCTCGCCCTTCGCCTGGTGGGTGGTTTGGTGGTCAGGCGTGTTACCATGCCCCTAAGCG
>JAFGOG010000128.1 GCA_016926595.1 Anaerolineae bacterium | reverse complement strand
CGCCATCGCCGGCATGGCGCCGCAGATGCTGGCGGATCTCACGCCCGAGATGCTGCTGGCCATGCCCCTGGACGCGCTGGCCGCTCTGCCCCAGGACTACCTCCAGGGCCTCGACCCCGAGCTGCAAGCCCAACTGGCGGAGCGGCTGGCAGCCGCCGGGCCGGAAGAAGAAGTGACAGTGGAACCAGGTCCTGTTCCGTTGCCCGAGTCCTGGACTGAGGGCGCCGCAGCCTGGGGCGTCAAGCTGGAGACGACGGACGACCTCGCGGGCCTTATCATGAAAAACATCGTCCTCAGAACTCCCGAAGCGCTGGCGGACATCACCCCCGAGATGCTGCTGGCTATGCCCCTGGATGCGCTGGGTGCTCTGCCCCAGGACTATCTCCAGTCTCTCGACCCTGAGCTCCAGGCTCAACTGGCTGAGCGACTGGCGCTCGGTGAAGAGGAGAAAGCGGCCGGACCAACCCGAACGCCGGAGCCGACCCGTGACCCGGCCATGCTGCCCGATATCTGGCAGTCTGCCGGACAGGCCCAGGGCGTCAGCCTGGTGATGCCAGAGGACGTGACGCCGGAAATCATCCAGGGCATTGCCAGCATGGCGCCTCAACTGCTGGAGATGCTCACCCCCGAGAACCTGCGCCGCTTCTCGCCCGAGGTGTTGGCCTGGCTGCCGGCCGAGTACATCGAAAAGCTGGAGCCTGACCTGCGCGCCGAGCTGGACGAACTGGCCCAGCCTGCCGGTGGGTTGGGGGCGCTGGCCGCTGAGGCGGAAGAACAAGCGGCCGAGATGGCCGCTGGCGCACCCGAGTTGGGCGACGCCTGGCGCCAGCCACCCGAGGAGGGCGCAACCGGCCCCCTGCCCACCTTTGAGACCGCCGCCGACCTGGTCAACAATGGCTTCACTGCCACCGCTGCCGAGCTGCTCAACCTGCTCGTGGGGCAAAACATGCCTCAAGCACCGGACTTGCTGGCTGATCTGTCGCCAGAGGTCATCGCCTGGTTGGTCGAGAACGAGGAAGGTTTCCTTGAAAACCTCAGCCCCGCTGTGCTGCGGCTGCTGTCGCCGGAGGCTCTGGCCTCGTTGCCCGAGGGGTTTTACGCCACGCTAGACCCAGAACTGCGCACCGAACTAGAGGGCATCGCCGCCGGGACGGTGAAGGCCTTTACCCCCACTGACACCATCACCTGGGTGGACGGCAACCCCAGCCTGCTATTGGTCGTGTACCAGGACAGCGAGGCGAACACCGTTGCCACCACCCACGCCCTCTACGACCGCATGGCGGAACTGGAGGAACAGGTTCCCGGTCTGCGCTTCGACGTCACCTTTGAGCAGGCTTCCTTCATCGAAGAGTCGATCAGTGGCGTTGCCCGCGAGGGCGCCCTGGGGGCAATCTTTGCCGTTCTCGTCATCCTGCTCTTCCTCAGTGGCACGGTCAACGGCCGTTACCGTCCGTCCTGGCGGAGTACGCTGGTCACCGGGGCCAGCATCCCCCTATCGGTGTTCATGGCCTTTGCCCTGCTCGAGTGGCTGCCGCCGGTGGTCGATATCGTGCTGGGGCCGCTGGTCAGTGCAACAGAGGGCATCCCCGTGCTCGGCACGATCACCCTGCTCACCCACCGCCTGTTCCCGATCGATTTCACCCTCAACATCATGACCCTGTCCGGGATGACCGTCGCCGTCGGACGTGTAATAGACGACTCGATCGTCGTGCTTGAGAACATCTACCGCCACATCCAGCGTGGTGAAGATCGGAAGCAGGCTGTGCTGGTCGGCACGCGCGACGTGGCCATCGCCATCCTGGCCTCAACGGTGACGACCATGATCGTCTTTATGCCCATCGGCCTGATCGGCGGCCTCGTCGGCCAGTTCTTCTTGCCCTTTGGCATCACCGTGGCCTACGCCCTTGGGGCCAGTTTCCTCGTGGCCGTGACCATTGTGCCTCTCCTGGCCTACCTGTTCATCCGCAAAGAGCACCTCCCCGAAGAGAAAGAAACGGCCCTACAGCGCTGGTACACGCCGGCGCTGCGATGGGCGCTGAAGCACCGGGCCTGGGTCTTGATCATCGCCGGCCTGCTCTTCGTCGGTAGCGGGTACCTCCTGGCCGAGCAGCCCCAGGCCCTCCTGCCGGGCTTGGGCGAGGTCCAGGTCTCTGTGAGCGTGGACCTTCCCAACGGGACGACCATGGCCGAGACGGCCGAGCTGGTGTCTGAGTTCGGAGCGTCGCTGGACGGAGTGGAAGGCCTCGGCACGAAGCAGTATGAGATTGGGGCCGGTGGCGGGATGGAGGCCATGGTCACCCGGCTCCTCGGCCTGGGGGGCGTGGATCAAAGCCAGGCCAACATCCGTATCGCCTTGGAAGACGGGAAAAAGGTAGACGAGATTACAGCTATCGTCCGCGAAAAGGCGAAGCAGGTCTTTGGCGCTGAGTATGTCACCGTCTCGGGCGGCACCCTGACCTCCAGCGCCTTTGCCAGCTTTTCCCTGGTTCTCTCCGGTGACCCGCAGCAACTGGCGGCGCTCAACGACAATGTCATCGCCGCCTTGCAGAGAGTGGAAGGGCTGGCCAACGTGACCAGCGATCTGGCCAACGGGGACATGATTTTACGTGTGAACGGCCAGCCGTCGGTGGGCTACAGCGGTGAGATCGAGACCCAGGATGCGATAGGCGTGTCAGACGAAGCCAGGGCCCAGGTCGAGGCCATTGTGCCCCCCGGGGTCACGGTCAGCGAGGGTTACGAGACGCAGGTCCAGAAGGAGAGCTTTGCCCAGGCGATCCAGGCCCTGCTGATCTCGATCGTCGTCGTCTACCTGGTCTTGGTCATTACCTTCCGCTCTTTCGTGCATCCCTTCACCATCCTGTTCAGCCTGCCGCTGGCCATTATCGGTGCGGCAGTGGCCCTGTGGCTGACCGCCCGCGTGGTGGGGCTGCCGGCGCTCGTGGGCCTGATGATGCTGGTCGGCATCGTGGTGACCAATGCTATCGTGCTCATCGACCGGGTGCAGGCCAACCGCAAGAAACGGGGCATGGACGCCGAAGAGGCGTTGGTGGAGGGCGGGCGCACCCGACTGCGCCCCATCCTGATGACGGCCGTCGCCACCATCCTGGCCCTGATGCCCCTGGCT
>JAFGOG010000643.1 GCA_016926595.1 Anaerolineae bacterium | reverse complement strand
GTGGGGTACAATGACGCCTCACACTTTAGCCGGGAGTACAAACGGCTCTTTGGCCTGCCGCCGCTGCGCGACGTGGAACGGCTGCGGGAAGCCGCCGGGTAAGGCACCGCCGGCCTGACTTGCCAAGAGTGAGGGCTGCGCGCAAAAGGAGCTTGTACTGTGTTCCGCAGAATAGAGATCATCAAGCACATTCCTCCAGAGGACTATGAGGCCATAATTCACTCAATTCACCGGAACACCGGCGAGTCCAGAATCGAGATTCGCCGCGAATTCCCGCGCGACTGCAAGATGGGGCTGATGGGCACCGTGGACAGCGCAGCGCTCGATTCCTGGATAGGCATGCCCAGTCCGCGCCGTGTCGCCATCCCTCACAACTGCCGGTTCTACTTTACCGAAGCAGGCTGGCGGCGCTATGGCCGCCCTGCCCTCACTGCCTGCCAGCAATATGGGTACGACTATCGGGTGCTCGCCGTCAAGGAAAAGTCAGTGGATGTGATCTATCGCGACGAGGTGCAGGTCGCGGTGCGCCCGAGGAAGAAAAAGCGCGCCTGATTGCAGTTCGCGTATGGCCGTGCCGGCGCTGTGCCGGCACGCAAACAGCGTATTGGATCATCATCACAAGACTATACTCGCACTCACCCGAGTGTCAACTGTCGGGAAGAGAGCATGGTCATCATCAGCAACATGTCCGCTCCGGCATGAAAAAGGATAGCGCCAACCAAGCTTTCCGTTTTGATCATGATCAAACTGCCGACCACGCCAATCATGACCAGGACAATTGAAAAGACAATCATACTCGGCGTATCATAACCGGCATCTATATGTGCCAGTGCAAAGACCAACGTGGTGACCACAATGGCCGCTGCAATGCCAATGTTTGCCTGGAACCCTTTCAAGAATACGGCTCGATAGACCAGCTCTTCTCTGAATCCATTGGCCAAGCTGAAAACCAATGCCATAGGAAGGGCTGCGCCAATGACCTTCATGGTCAGCCCCTGACCCAGGGCCTGCAGGCCTCCCAATCCGGCAAACGACAGCAATCCTACGAGGCCAACCACAATTCCCCACGGGCTCTTGTCGCTCCGGATGTAAATCGCGGACAACGATCGTCCAGACACCAACCAACCAAGGAGCACGGGTGCGGAGACCAGCAAGGTGCTGATCACCATGATGCCTGCAAATCCCGACATGGTTCTAGAGTCCAGGGAGAACAGGTCTTTGATCTCTCCAGTCAAATAGTTGTCCAACAGCCAGCCCACCGAGACGAGGAAAAACGCCAAAATGACTGGTTGCTGATTTGGGGCATATCGTTGCGAAACGAAATACGCGACCAGCAAGAGAACGGACAGACCGACCTTGTACACGTCCTGAAATCCCCGGGGAATGTACCGCAACAGGTTCAGACCCAAGATAAACACCAAGCCCCCGAGAATGGCATAGATGATCGACCACAGGAGTTGGGCGCCCATTTTTTTGCTCACTTTGGCTCCTTGCACGCTCACGGCACCCTGAGCGAGGCGATGACCATCTCACCCACACGCTGGAGTTTGCCGCCCAGGCTGTGGCCTTCCTCGCAGTAGAAACCAGTGAGGGAAAAGATAAACCCGAACTCTAGATCGCCTCGTTGGATGTTCGGTTGGTTGTCTACGCCTTGATACCAGATCGAATTGACCTGTCCGGTTGGGCAGACAAAGTAGACGCGCCTGGCCGGTTGGCCCGCGACATCCAACGTCCCTTGTGGAACGAACTCGCCTGAGCCCACACCTGTCGGCCAGAGCCAAGCCTCCTCACCCACGCGGCGGAAGGTCATGCGGATCAGCAAGCCTTCTGCTCCTTGCCCTTGCAGGCGTGGATACAGGCTCAGCGTATGCCCGTTCATAAGCGGGTCAAATGTGGTGATCTCTTCTACGACCCAGTCCTCGGGGAGCATGATCGAAAAGTTGGGATCCGGGTGTGTGTAGGTCCAAAAGCCTTGATAGTCTGAAGCGTCAAAGGGCACTGGTGTGGGGATCGAGATCGAAGCAGATGTGTCTGAAGCCGCCTCCCCAAACTGAAAGCTTGAAAGAAAGCGGTCGTTGAGTGCCCAATCCTCCACCTCGCCGTGGCCGATCAGAACCTGGTACAACTGTCCGCCCCTGGCCAAGTAGTAACGGTCATCCGCGTAGGATTGCGGGCTCCGTTCATGGCGAAAGTGAATCGCCGTTGTGCCCGCGATTTGCAGGTCATCCAATCGCTTCTCGCCCGCCAGATAGTGATCCGTGAGCCACTGGGATAGGTCCACACCTTCGGGGGGGCGATACTCGTCACGGTTGCCCGGATGGCTGATCACCCAGGTTTCATTCCCCATGCCGGGTCCAGAGATGGTCAGGCTCTGCAGCGGGTCATCCGCCGTGATGATCTCTGCTTCAGCCGGATATTGAAAGCTGTAGCCAAGCGTCTCGTTTCGGTAGACGCTCCACCCATCGCCGGCAGGTTCGGTCCCCGCTGATGTTTCGGTGACTTGCGCTTGAGCATCCACCTGGCCCTCCCAGTAAAAGCCGGTGGCCCGGTTGCTCACGGTGACCGTGTAGACGACACTCTCAGGTGCCACGACAGGGTACGAGACCGCGATCAGCCAGTTGCCGGTCGTGTATTCATAGCTCTCTCCGCCGACCAGCCCTTCCGGCTTGGTGTGTTCTTTTGCCCAGATCAGACCCAGCGCCGGAGCCTTGTCCCCATAGTGCGTGCCCAGGTAGGCCAACACGGCGTCGCGCGCGCCAGCCGGGTCGGATGGCCGAGACACCTGCTCGGTGGGCACCGGCGTGGGTGTCGGGCTGCCTTGCGGCGTGTTCCTCGGCTCGCACTCGCCGCGAAAGTAGGCCCACTCGTCACATTCGCTGCCGTCGGGGAAGACACAGATGCCGGCCACGCCGCCCGACGCATCCTGCCGCAGGTCGACCTTGCCGCCCTGCTCCTCGCAGTAGACAGACGCCGGGTTGGGCAT
>JAFGOG010000642.1 GCA_016926595.1 Anaerolineae bacterium | reverse complement strand
GGCGGTCAGCGGCTCGACAGCCAGCCGGTCCCATGGCGCCGACACCTGGAAGGTGATCCCGCTGTCGTCTGAAGACAGCAGTTGCACACTCTCACCCGTTTGAGGCTGGACGTCAGGCGGCTGCAGCGGGGGGGCGCTTTCGGCGCTGGCGCGCGGCGCAGGCCACAGCAGCGCCAGGGCTGCCACGACGAGCAGCAGCCCGATCACAGCTCCCACTGTCATTCCGCGCAAAGCAGGCAACTTGAAAGGCGTCGTTCTGAGCGAAGCAAAAAACTTAGACATTGATTCGGTTCCTTCCTATAACGATAGAACGCAGCCAGCCGGCGATGGGCATCACCACAGGCCAGGCTGGCGATAACCAGGCAATCCCTGCCTTGACCAATCGCCGGGCAGGTGTGGTCAGGTCGATCTTGACCCCGTTCCGCTCGCGGGCGATCACCTGGCCCAGGATATTCTCGGCCGGGACGACGCCGTCGGGCTGCTCGACCCGGTCACCTTTGATGACAAAGGCGGGCTTGCCGGCCGATCTCGTCTTGCGCAGCACGCGGTGGACAGCCACCCTCGAGCCGGCGATCCGAAACAGGACCAGCTCGCCGATGTGCACCCGATCGGGGGCCACCGCCCGGACATGCAGGATGTCGCCGTTGCGGACGAACGGGTGCATGCTCATCCCCTTGGCGCGAAAGCGCAGGGTCAGGCCCTCGTCCAGGATGGCTTGCGCCAAGGCGTCGAACTCGGCGCTGTCACATTCTATCGATCGCTGTGCCAGTAGGGGCATGGTCTGCTCCTAGATCTCTACTCCAGGTCGCCCCGCTCGTACAGGATGGCGGCGGCGGCCACCAGCCCGGCAGTCTCGGCGCGGAGGATGCGCTGCCCGAGCGTCACCGGCACCAAGCCATAGCCCCGCGCCAGGTCTACCTCTTCCCGGGTCAGGCCGCCTTCCGGCCCGACGAAGAGGTGGATCGCCGTCTCTTTGCCGGCCGGAGCACCGTCTCGCAGGACTCTGCGCAGGTTGGTCCGACCTTCCTCCTCCCAGGGGAGCAGTTTGAGGCCTGCGGAGCGGCTCACCTCTGCGCACGCCTGGGCAAAGGGCATGGCCGGGCGCAGCACCGGTTTGCGGCCCCGCCGGCTCTGCTCGGCGGCTTCCTGGACGATCGACTGCCAGCGAGCGCGCTTTTTGCCCGGCGCGTCGCGGTCCAACGCCACGGTCCGGGCGGTGACCAGCGGCGCAAACTCGACGATGCCCAGCTCGGTACCCTTTTGCAGGACGAACTCGAAGCGATCGCTCTTGAGCATTCCCTGGTAGAGGGTGATGCGGGTACGCGGCTCGCCGGCGGCCAGCCGCCGGCCCACTACCTGGCCCCTGACCAGCTCGGGCTGAACCGCGAGCAGGTGCACCTCAAACTCCCAGCCCGAGTCGTCGAGCACAACCAGGCGGTCGCCGGGGCGCATGCGCAGGACGCGGGCGATCTGGCGCGCCTGAGGGCCGGCGATGGCGACAGCGCTGCCTGTCAGCCACTCGGGGGGGATGAAGAAGCGGTGAGGCATATCCAGTCCCTCTCCTGGGAGCGGTCGACGATCTGGAGCTCCTGGGCGCGAAACGCGGCGACGACCTCGTTTTCCTGGCTGTCGACAAGGCCGGCGGCAATGAGATAGCCGCCGGGCGCCAGGCGAGCGGCCAGCGCCGGGGCCATGCCGACCAGGACCGGGGCGAGGATGTTGGCTGTGATCAGGCCGAATTGACCGCTGTCAAGCAGCTCCAGCGGCTGGTCGGGGATGAAATAGGCCGGCAGGGCTCCGCCCCCGGGCAGCGAGCTGTGCCGCACCTGAACCTGGTTGGCGACGCCGTTCAGGGCGACGTTCTGTCGAGCGACGGCGACTGCCTGATGATCGGCGTCGATGGCCAGGATTGAACCGGCGCCGAGCTTGGCCACGGCGATGGCCAGGACGCCGGATCCGGTGCCGACGTCGAGGACGGTTTGGCCGGGCGACAGGCGCCGCTCGATCGCTTCCAGGCAGAGGCGGGTGGTGGGATGCAGCCCGGTGCCGAAAGCCATGCCCGGCTCCAGGCGGATGATGATTTCAGCAGGGGCTGGATCGTACGCTTCCCAGGCAGGGACAATGACCAGGCGCTTGCCGATGCGCAGGAGGTGATAGTGCTGCTTCCAGGCTTCAGCCCAATCGGTTTCGGCCAGTTCGCGGATGGCCGGCTCGGGGAACGCATAGATCTGCGCCAGGTGCCACAGGCCCTCTTCCAGGCGCCGGCGCAGCTCACCAGACGCGCTGTCGAGGGGTAGGTAGGTCTTGACCAGGATGTGGGACGGTGGGGGAGCGGCGTCCAGTTCGTGCTCGAACAGGTCGACTGGCGCCTCGACTACTGCGCCGCCGTAGCCATACCGGTTGAACAGGTCGGTCACGGCCTCGGCGACTTCTGTGTCGCCGTCGGCATGGACGCAGATCTCTAGCCAGGTCAATCTGGTAGTCAATTCCCTCCGTTTATGCCCAAGGCGTCTCTAACCTTGTCAAAGAGGCCCTTTTGCGGTTGCCGGCAATCTTCGTCGCACATCGTGTCGGCCAGCTCTTTGAACAGCTCCTTTTGGCGGGACGTCAGCTTGGTGGGGGTCACGACCCGGACCAGGAGCAATTGGTCGCCCCGGCCGTTGCGCTGGAGGTAAGGCACCCCTTTGCCGCGCAGCCGGAACGTGTCGCCGGTTTGGGTGCCGGCGGGAATGTCCAGATCCACCTCGCCGTCCAGCGTGGGAACCTTGACCTTACCGCCCAAGGCAGCCCGCGCCATGTTGAGCGGCATCTCTAGGACGATCTGGTTCTCCTGTCGCTGGAAATAGGCGTGGGGCTTGACGTCGAGCACGACGAACAGGTTGCCCGGCGGCCCTCCTCGCTGGCCGGCCTCGCCCTCGCCAGCCAGCCGGACGCGGGTGCTGCTGTCGACGCCGGGCGGGATCTTGACCGAGATGATCCGCTCGACCTGGATCACCTTGCGCCCTCGGCACTTGGTGCAGGGCGTGGTGACGATCTCACGCTCGCCGTTGCAGCGCGGGCAGACGTTGACCTGGACGAAGGATCCAAGAAAGGTCTGCTGCTGGCGGCGAACCTCGCCGGTGCCGTTGCACTGCGGGCAGCGGATCGGGTGGGTGCCCGGTTCGGCGCCGCTCCCTTTGCATTGGGGACAGGTCTCGTGGCGGGGAACGACGATCTGCTTTTCGCAGCCAAAGATCGCTTCCTCGAACTCGATCTGGAGGTCATAGCGCAGGTCGGCGCCGCGGATCGGGCCCGAGCGAGCAGCGGCCCCGCCGCGCATGCCGCCGCCGAAAAAGGCGTCAAAGATATCCTCGATGCCGCCAAAGCCATAGCCTGAAGGCCCGCCCCCAAAGCCGCCCTGCGGACCGGCGTGACCAAAGCGGTCGTACATCGCCCGCTTGTCGCTGTCGGACAGGACTTCGTAGGCCTCGTTGATCTCTTTGAACTTGGCCTCGGCGCCGGGTTCTTTATTGACGTCGGGGTGGTATTGGCGCGCCAGGCGACGGAAGGCCTTTTTGACCTCCTCGTCCGTCGCCTGGCGGTCGACACCCAAAACGCTGTAATAGTCGTGTTTGGCGCTCATTACGCCTCGGTGTATTCCCCTTCAATAACCTCTTCGTCGCCGCCAGGGGCGCCGGTTGGGCCCTCGCCGGCCGGCGGGGGTGAGCCGGGCTGCTGATACACGGCGGCGCCAACCTTTTGCACCGACTCGGATAGTTCCTGGACGGTGCGCTGCAGGTAGGTGATGTCCTGGCCCTGCATGGCCGAACGGCAAGCGGCGACCTTGCCCTCAACCTCGGTCTTGATGTCGTCCGGTATCTTGTCCCCCTGGTCGCGGATCAGCTTTTCGGCCTGGTAGACGAGCGAGTCGGCCTGGTTGCGGGTCTCGACCTCTTCGCGACGTTTTTGGTCCTCCTGGCGGTGCTGGTCGGCCTCGCGGACCATGCGGTCGATTTCGTCCTTGGCCAGTCCGCTGGAGACGGTGATGGTGATCGACTGCTTGCGGCCGGTGGCCTTGTCCTGGGCCGCGACGTGGAGGATGCCGTCGGCGTCGATGTCGAAGGTGACCTCGATCTGCGGGATGCCACGCGGAGCGGGAGGGATGCCGTCCAGGATAAAGCGGCCCAAGGTCTTGTTGTCGACGGCCATAGGGCGCTCACCCTGCAGGACGTGGATCTCTACCTGCGTTTGGCCATCGGCAGCGGTGGAAAAGACCTGGCTCTTTTTGGTGGGGATGGTCGTATTGCGCTCGATCAACGACGTGGCCACGGCGCCGAGCGTCTCGATGCTCAGGGTCAGCGGCGTCACGTCCAGCAGCAGCACATCCTTCACCTCGCCTTTTAGCACACCGGCCTGGATGGCCGCCCCGAGGGCCACTACCTCGTCGGGGTTGACGCCCTTGTGCGGCTCTTTGCCAAAGAAGCGGCGCACCGCCTCGACGACGGCCGGCATGCGGGTCATGCCGCCGACCAACACCACCTGATCGATGTCGGCCTGGGTCAGCTTGGCGTCCTTGAGCGCTTGCTCGCATGGGCTGATGGTGCGCTGGATCAGGTCTTCGACCAACTGCTCCATCTTGGCCCGGCTGAGGGTCATCTGCAGGTGCTTGGGGCCGCTGGCGTCGGCGGTGATGAACGGCAGGTTGATCTCGGACTGCATCGTGGTCGACAGCTCGATCTTGGCCTTTTCGGCGGCCTCCTTCAGCCGCTGGAGGGCCATGCGGTCCTGGCGCAGGTCGATGCCCTGCTCTTTGCGAAACTCGTCGGCTACCCAGTTGATGATCCGCTGGTCAAAGTCGTCACCGCCGAGGAAGGTATCGCCGTTGGTCGACTTGACTTCAAAGACCTCGTCGCCGACGTCGAGGATGCTGATGTCAAAGGTGCCGCCGCCCAGGTCATAGACGGCGATCCGCTGCTCTATCCCCTTGCCCAAGCCATAGGCCAGGGCCGAGGCGGTTGGCTCGTTGATGATGCGCAGCACGTTCAGCCCGGCGATCTTGCCGGCGTCTTTGGTCGCCTGTCTCTGGCTGTCGTTGAAATAGGCCGGGACGGTGATCACCGCTTCGACCACCGGCCCGCCCAGGTAGGCCTCAGCGTCCTGCTTGATCTTTTGCAGGATCATGGCCGAGATTTCGGGCGGGGAGTAGCTTTTCTCGCCCATCTGCACCCAGGCGTCGCCGTTGGGCTGTGCCGTGATCCTGTAGGGCAGCACCTGCCGCGCCTTGCCGACCTCGGCATCCTCGAATTTGCGGCCCATGAGCCGCTTGATCGAAAAGATGGTGTTGTCGGGGTTGGTGATCGCCTGGCGGCGCGCTACCTGACCCACCATCCGCTCATTTGTCTTGGGGTTGACCGCCACGACGGAGGGGAAGAGGCGCCCGCCCTCCGAGCTGGGGACGATGGTCGGCTCGCCGCCTTCCATCACTGCGCACACCGAGTTGGTTGTGCCTAGATCGATGCCGACAATTTTAGCCATGATTTCATCTCCTTTGGTCGTTCAAAAATGGACTAGTTTTCATCCGCCGGCTCCTGGTCGGGAGCTTCGGCAGGTTCCGATACTACCTTGGGTTGCGGGGCCGGGCCAGATGAGACGCGCACCAGGGCTGGTCGCAGTACGCGATCGCCCATCTTGTAACCCTTTTGCAGCTCGCTGATGACGTGCTCCTCCGGGACGGTGTCAGAAGGCTCGTGGGTGACCGCCTCGTGGGCGAACGGGTCGAATGCCTGGCCGACCGCTTCGATTGGGACAACTCCTTCCTGCTCCAGGAGCAGCTCCAGCTTGCGCTGGATCAACAGGATGCCGCCGATCCAGGTCAGGCCAGACAGGTTATGGGGCAGGGTGCTGAACGCCCGCTCCAGGTCGTCGACGATCGGCAGCAGGCGGGTCAATAACAGGGCTGCCGCGTTGGCATAGGCCTGCTCCTGTTCGCGCTGGAAGCGCTTGCGAGCGTTGGCCAGCTCGGCCCTGGCCCGCTGCCAGCCATCCAGGTACTCGGCTTCCTTGACCTTGGTCTCTTCAAGCTCCTGGCGAAGGGCCGCCAGATCGGCGGGCGATTCCGGCGCCTCAGCCCCTTCTTCTTGCTCTTTTTCTTCTTCTGCTGCTTCGATGACAGGCTCTTCGGCCTCGGTGGTGGGTTGTTCTTCAGCCATCCTATCTATCTCTCCTCAGCGTAATCTTGGATTCAGCAGGGTTGCTGCTGTCCTAGCTTTCACCGTACAGATCGCGGAACAGGTCGGTCATCAGGGTGGCGACATAGCGGACGGTGGAGATGGCCCGGCTGTAAGACATGCGGACCGGCCCCAGTACGCCCAGTGCCCCGGTAGCGGTGCCGCTCAGGCCGTAAGGCGAGATCACCAGGCTGCATGACTTGAGCTCGTCCCAACGCCCTTCGCCGCCGATGATGACCTGCACGCCGCCGATGTCCAACGGAATTGCCTCGGCCATCAACTGCTCGAGCACGGTGCGTTCTTCCAGGACGCGAACGATCTTGTGGGCCACTTCTGGCTCGGCGAACTCGGGTTGGCGCAGGATGTTGATCAGCCCATCGCGGTAGACGCGCAGGTTGGCCTGATCGTCCACGTGGTCCATCACCTGCACGACGATGTCCAGGACCTGCTGCTCAAGGGCGCCCACCTGTGAGCGATTGGCCACGACCCTCGGCATAGCAGCCCCTGTGCACAGGTCGTTCAGGCGGTTGGCGATCTGAGTGAGGGTTTCCTGGCCGATCGGCTCGTCCAAGGTCAGCATCCGCTGGTAGACCATGCCGCCTTCGAGCACGGCGATCAGCATGGCCATCGTCTCGCGGATGGCGATCAGCTCCAGGTGCTTCAGGCGGCATTGGTCGATCCTGGGGCTGGTCACGACGGCCGCCGACTGGGCAGTGCGGGCCAGGACCGAAGCGGCGAGATGCATCCACTGCTCGAGATCCACGCCCACCTGATGGAACTGGTGGCGGATCAGGCGCTGATCGTCCAGCGGCAGTTGAATCTCGCGCATCAACCGCTCGACAAAGTAGCGATAGCCCTCTTCGGTCGGCACGCGGCCGGCCGAAGTGTGTGGGTGGGTCAGATAGCCCAGCTCTTCCAGGGCGGCCATCTCATTGCGGATCGTAGCCGAGCTGACGCCCAGGCCATAGCCTTCGACGGCTTTGGAGCCGACCGGCTGCGCCCCGGCGACATATTCGCGGACGATCAAGCCCAGGATCAGTTGTTGGCGTGGTGTCAATTCGTTCATTATTTTCAATTCGCTTATCTAGCGGCGCTTTAGCACTCGATGAGTGAGAGTGCTAAAGCGCCCATGCCTTGATAATACCACGAACCGGCGGGGCTGTCAAGAAGCGGGGTGTTGGAATTGCGTTAGGATTTGAATGGACCTGGCAGGCCTTTCTCAAGGAAGGGTGATGGTTATCGCGTCGCCCTGGGATTGGACCTGGCCGTCCACCAGGGTGTACAGGCCGACGCGAACCGACGCCGTGCCGGCCGGTGTGACGTACAGGTCCTGGATCACCTTGCCGGGCGGCCAGGAGGTGGGCGGATACCAGCAGCTCAGCTCGGCGCCCATGCCCTTGTCCTGCTGGCCGGTCGGCTGGCCGGCGGCGTCGAAATAGTGGACGTAGGTGGTATAGTCGGCGGCCAGCGGCGAGCCGACGACCAGCCAGCGCAGGACCAGCAGGTCGTCGCGGTACTGTACCCCTTCCAGCATTACCTGGGG
>JAFGOG010000641.1 GCA_016926595.1 Anaerolineae bacterium | reverse complement strand
TGGAACATGATTGAGCGCCTGCTGACCAATTCGCAGCCATTCTCAATCATGTTCGTTCCTTACTTTGAAAAACTGTATGGTGGCTAGGTCCACAGATCGAATCCTGTCATAGCACTGAAGTTTCCGCTCAACACCACACCCGGATTCTCCGGATTGTAATAGGTGTCCGTGCCGATAAAGTGTATCTTGCTGCTCGTCCAATTGCCCTCTTTGTCGAGATAGACCCACTGGCGGAAGGTGCCTACCTCGTGATCCCATACCTCTATGCCCGGACAGAGATCACCGAATGCCAGATAGTCTTGCTCCCACGCACCATCAAAGATCAATGGGCCGTCGGCGGACACCGGGACGGCGAGCAGCAGCGCAAACAGCAGCGCCAGCAAAAGAGCGGTCTTGCCTTTACCAAGTTGACGCGATGCGAACATCATGTGCCTCCTGTGTTTGTGAATGGAAACGGATAGAGAGATGGTCTTGTACCCCGATGCCTGGTAACAGTGTACCATACCCGCGCATGCCAGACGCATGGCCAACGCATGCTGTGTGCATAAAAAGCCAGACTGTGTTATAATGATGCCAAACCATGGTTCCGTTTCCCTCGCTGATCCTCGTTTGGAGAGGGTAGCCTATGGCTCGTCTGTCTATCTCAACGCTGGGTCCCATCGACATCCGCCTGGAGGGCGAGCCGGTCACTGCCTTTGACTCGAACAAGGTGCGCGCCTTGCTGGCCTACCTGGCGGTGGAGGCGGGGCGCCCGCATTTTCGCGAGGCTCTGGTGGGGCTGCTATGGCCCGACATGCCGGATCGCGTGGCCTACACCCGTCTGCGCAACGCCCTGGCCAACCTGCGCAAGGCGATCGGCGACCGGCAGGCCACGCCGCCGCATCTGCTCATCACCCGCGAGGCGATCCAGTTCAACGTTGACAGCGACCATTGGCTCGACGTCGCCGCGTTCCGGGCAAGCCTTGACGGCGGCCGGACACAAGACCTGGGCAGGCTGGAAGAGGCGTTGAGCCTGGTGCGCGGCCCCTTCCTGGAGGGCCTGTCCGTGCGCGGCAGCGCCGCCTGGGACGATTGGTGCCTCGGGGTACGCGAGCGGCTGGACCGGGAAAGGTTGGAGGCGCTGGAGCGCCTGGCCGCGGGGTACGAACAGCGGGGCGACCTGGCGCGCGCCCTCGCCCGCGCCCGGCAGCAGGTGGCGTGGGCGACCTGGCAGGAGGAAGGGCACCGCCGGCTGATGCGCCTGCTGGCCCGCAGCGGGAAGCGCAATGCGGCCCTGGCCCAGTACGAGGCCTGCCGGCGCGCGCTGCGGAAAGAACTGGACGTCGAGCCCGACCCGGAGACGGTGCGCCTGTATGAGCAGATCCGCGACCGCTCAGAAATCGGCAACTCAGAAACCGGGTTTTTGTCAAAAACCCGGTTTCTAACGGCCACCCGAGGCAACCTGCCCGCGGCCCTCACTCCGCTCGTCGGCCGGGAGCGCGAGTTGGCCGACCTGGAACGCCTGCTGGCCGACCCCCAGGTACGGCTGCTCACCGTGGTCGGCCCCGGCGGCAGCGGCAAGACCCGCCTGGGCCTGGAGGCCGCCGCCACACAAATGCCCCATTACGCCCACGGCGTCTGGTTCGTCTCCCTGGCCGCCCTCCAGGCCACCGAGGGCATCGTGCCCACAGTCGCCCAGGCTCTCGGCTTGTCCTTTAGCGACAGGTACGAGCCCCGCCAGCAGCTGCTCGATTATATACGGCAGAAGCAGCTGCTCCTCCTGCTCGACAACTGCGAGCACCTATTGGCGGGAGGGGAGCTGTGGGCTGAGATGCTGCAGGCGGCGCCGGGGGTGCGGCTCCTGACCACCTCGCGCGTCCGCCTGGGGCTGCAGGGCGAATACGTTTTCGAGCTGGCCGGCATGGACTGCCCACCCGAGCAGGAACAGTCGCCGGAGCGCCTGCCCACCTACAGCGCGGTGGCCCTGTTCGTGGCCATGGCGCGGCGCGCCCACCCTGGCTGGGCCCCGCAGGGGGAAGAATGGGCCTCCATCGCCCGGCTCTGCCGCCAGGTGCAGGGCATGCCCCTGGCCCTGCTGCTGGCGGCGGCGTGGATGGATGCGCTCTCCCCCGCCGACATCGCCCGGCGGGTGGCCCAGGACCTGGGTTTTCTGGAGACAGCGTGGCCCGACCTGCCCGCGCGCCAGCGCAGCATGCGTGCCGTGTGCGAGGCGTCATGGCGGCTGCTGAGCGAGCGCGAGCAGGCGGTTTTTGCTGCACTCGCCACCTGCCGCGGCGGGTTCACGGCCGAGGCGGCGCAGGAAATAGCAGGTGCCGACGTGCGCGTGCTGCGTTCCCTGGTGCACAAGTCCTTTCTGCAGGTCGAAAAGGCGCCAGCCCACGTCAGCGTGAACCCGGGGACGTTGGCCCCGCCAGCGTGGCCTCTGCGCTACGGCGTGCACGAACTGCTGCGCCAGTATGCGCTGGAAAAGCTCGCCCAATCCCCCGATGGTGGAAGGGGCGCGCGCGACCGGCACGCGATCTGTTACCTGACGGCGCTGGCGCGCTGGGCGGTGGAGCTGAAAGGGCCGCGCCAGCGAGCCGCGCTGGGTGAGATGGAGGTCGAGCTGGGCAACCTGCGCGCGGCGTGGGAGTGGGTAGTTGAAGGAGGGCGTTGGGCCGAGGTGGGGCGGGCGGCGGAGTGGCTGGCCCTGTTTTACGACTGGCGCAGGCGCAGCACGGAGGCGTGCCTCCTCTTCGCCCAGGCAGCGGAACGGCTGTCCGCCCTCGTCGCCGGCAGGACAGCCGTTGGACCAGAGGCCGTGCGCATCCTGGTCGAGTTGTTGGCCCGGCAGGCTGCCATTGAGCCGGATGACGCGATCCGCGCCCGGCTGGCGCAGCGCTGCCAGGCGCTGCTGGCCCGGTCGGAGCTGACCGGGTTGGATCTCCGCCGGCAGCGGGCGCTGGTCCTACGCGTGTTCGCCGTTCACCTGGCCGGCGGAGAGGTGGCTCGCGCCCGCGCGCTGCTGGAAGAGAGCCTGGCCCTGTACCGTGCGCTGGGCGACCGCTGGGCCGAGGCCATCGTGCTGCTCATCCTGGGCAGTCTGGAGTACAATGACGGGAAGATCGACGACGCCGGGCGGCAGTATGAAGAAAGCCTGGCCCTGTTCCGCGCGCTGGGAGCACAGCACGGCATCGCCACCTGCCTGTACTATCTGCACCTGGCCTACGGCTGGCGGGGACGGTTTGCCGAGGCGGAGCACGTCGTCGAGGAGCGGATGGCCCTGGCCCGCGAGTGGGGCGACCTGGCCTCGCTGGCGCAAGCGTACGAGATGCTGGGCAGCATCCGGTTCATCGCCGGACGCTCTGTCGAGGCAATTGAGGTGTTTGAACGAGAGTATATGCCGCGCATCGAAGAGCTAGGCGACCGCGTCCAATGGGGATACTATAGTGCATGGCTGGGACACATCAAGCTGGACAGCGGTGACTATGGCTCGGCGCGCGCCTACGCCGAGCGTAGCCTGGCCCTGGGGCGCGAGATGAACAGCTGGTTGGTCGTCAGCGCCGCCCTTCCTGTGCTGGCCATGCAGGCGCTGCTGGAGGGACGCGCCGAGGAAGCCAGCCGGCTGTACCGCGAGACGCTGGCCGTGGCCGATGAGGCCGGGTACCGCGTGCTGCGGTCCTTTTACGGCGGGGAGTGGGCGGCAGCGGAGCTGCTGGCGGGCCGTCGCGACGCGGCGTGGCAGTGCCTGGTCGCGGCGCTGCGCGCGGCCGCCGACGAGCAGTCGAGCATCGTGCCGATACGCGTCCTGCCGGGCGCTGCCCTGTGGCTGGCTGCAGAAGGGCTCGCGGAGCGGGCGGTGGAGGTATACGCGCTGGCCCAACGGTATGCGCACATCGCCAACTCGCATTGGTACCAGGATGTGTTCGGCCCGCCCATCGCCGCGGCGGCCGCCTCCCTGCCGCCGGAGGTCGTCGAGGCGGCGCAGGCGCGCGGCCGGGCACGGGATTTGGGCGAAACGGTGCGGGAGCTGCTGGCGGAGATGAAGCACGACACGGAAACCACGGATACACGGATGGGAGCGTAGAGAGCAGCAAGAAGCACGGCGCGGGAGCTGCAGTATGGCTGCTGCAAAGTCCCTTGACAGTGTCATTGCGAGGGCGTTCTTTGCCCGAAGCAATCCCCTTGACGCATAGGTGGAGATTGCTTCGCTCCGCTACCAATGACATTTAGGCCGTTGGTCTGTTGACCAGTTGGGGGTTGCTTCGGCACGCAAAGTGCGCGTGCCTCGCAACGACAGATGCCACCATGGAAACCGTAGCACACAGTACCATGGGGAACTCGCAATGACAATGCAAGAGCCGTGCAAAACCAGCTTGTGCGCTTGTCGCCAGGCACATAACATGGGGTTAGATCCAGGCATTTTAGGTGAGACGATGAGAGTTGAGAGATTTCCTGTTACTCTTTATCAAGATGAGGAAGGATGGTATATCGTTGAGTGCCCGGTTATCCCCGGCTGTATGAGCCAGGGAGAGACCAGGTAGGGGGCGCTGCAGAACATACGAGAGGCTATTCAACTCTGCTTGGAGGTACGGCGCAAGCAAGGCTTGCCTCTCATACGCTTTCAATCCCCTTACACCGCTCTCTGTCGCCTGGTCTCCTGCGAGACCTGATCCGCAAGGCAGAATTGACGGTTTCGGTATTCATCGAGCTGCTGTGAATTAAGAACGACGATTCGCAAGGGCTATTCAGGCCCCAAGACGATAGTATAAGCCCCCACGGGATCGGCCCGCTCGTGCGCATCCAGGCGGGTGACGATCACGACCAGCCTGTTGACCGCCGGATCCAGGGAAGCGATCGAAAAAGTATAGTGACCATCCCCTTGATCGACCATCGGCTCGGGCTGCGCCGTCAGCGCGACTGGTTTCTCCCCCTCCTGGTCGCCCAGCTTCCAGACCTGGACGGCGAAGCGGGCACCCTGGCTGTGCAGGGCGATGTTGATGGGCCGGCCGACCAGGACGGGCGATAGCGTCACCTCGATCAGGTCGGTGCCGTAACTGGCCGGGATGGACCCTCGATAGGCCACCTCTGCCCCACCGTAAGCGATCTCGGCTGCCAGGGGCGGGTCGGGGTAGAGATGGTCGGGGTCGACATGCTTGTTCAGGCAGCCGGATCCATCCAACGCCTCGCAGCGGCCGTTCTGCAGGCGCAGGGCAAAATTGGCCCCGGCAAAAGCGACCAGGCTGTCCGCAAACGTCCGGCTGGGGCTGCCGGCGCGGGCCAGGGCGGCATCCATCACTCCACCCAGGGCGGAGACGATGTCGGGCTGGTATTGGCGGGCCATTTCCTCCAACGCCGCCCGCAAAACGTGCATCTCTCCACCAGCCTGCTCATACAAAAAGCGCCAGTACAACGCCGCATCGTACAGGCTGGCACGCTCGGCCTCAAAGTCAGCGTACGATGTCTCCAGCCGCTGGGCCAGGAAATGCGCCGCCGTGCCGCCATACTGGCTGTTAGCATAGACCAGATGCGCTTTGGACAGCTCCAGCTCCGGGTACTGGACCGAAGTGGCAGCCATCGCCTGCGCCTCGACGAACACATTGAGCCACCTTTGTGCCGGGTAGCCGGACGCCAGCAAGACGTTCCACTGGGCCATATGAAAGAACTCGTGGGCAAAGATGACTTTGAACCCATTCGCCAACGTATCGTAAGCCTGGAAGGTGTTGTGGCTGGTAAACATCCAGATGCGCCGCTCCGGATAGGGCCGGCCATCCGCGTAGGTGGACACGGTATAGGTGCCCGTGCCGTCAAAGAGGGCAAAGGGCGGTGTGGTCAACACGATCTCGACCACGCCGTCTGCATCCCACTCAGGATGGATCGGGCCAAACCCCCAGTCACCAAACTGGGTCCGCCAGCTCTCGACGACGATCGGCACAGCCTGGTTGGCGATGAAATCGTGCACGTCTTGGGGTGACAGACGGTTGTCCAGGTCATTCTCGCCGCGGGCAAAGGGGAACAGGGTCGCATAGAGGATGCGCACCAGGTGGCCATCGATGCCGATCTGCCAGGTGTCGAGGGCGGCAAAATCGGGCTGCTCGGGGTTGGGGTTCTGCCACAGCAGACTGCCGCTGCCGTCAAGCAGCGTCAGCCGGTACAGGTCGCTCAGCATGGTGGTCGCGTCCAGCACCCACTCGACCACGCAGGGTTCGGCGTCCGTGCAAGGCCGGTCGGGCAAAAGTACACGTTGGGTCTCCAGGTGGCGCTCCCACGTTGAACGGCCTTCATCCCCGCAGCTCGAAAGACTGCCGTCTGGTGGGAGCATCTCGAGAGGCTGTTCCCACACCGAACGGTTCTCGTGCCAGGAAAGGGCCTGGATCTGAACCGGTATGCCGCCGGTCAACCCCGCGATGCGGATAAACAGCGTGCGGCCCTTTTCTGGCACAGCCTGCCCCTGGTTGTGCAGGAAAACGACGGGCAAGTCGAATGGCTGCGGCGCGGCCAGGCGGCTGTCCCAGGAGAGGCTGCTTTCGGCCGAAGAAAGGCTCACCTGGAGCAGTGGCTCGCCGGCAGAGACGGTCGCCACCGGCGGAAGGGGATGGGCCGCATCATCCGCATAAGCCACGAACGGGCCCACGCTGCACGCGCTGCTGAGCACACCTATACCTAACAGAAAAAAGATAACCATCCATCCGCTGAGTCTCGATCTTGACTTGAACATCCCTGGCCTCCTGTGTTATCTGGCAGTGCATGCTGGTTTGACTGTGACTCCAGCATATCAGCTGCCTTCATCGGAGGCCGTGCGATCGTTCATCGCGATCTCATCGCGATCTCATCGGAAATGTGATATAATAGGGAACAGGATAAGGATGGTTCAGTGCTGCCGTGAAAGGATGATCCATGCTCCGTTTGGCAGTGTCCTTGTTAGGACCGTTCGAGGTGTCTCTGGACGGCAAAGCGATCGCCGAGTTTCACTCGGACAAGGTGCGCGCCTTGTTGGCCTACCTGGCCGTCGAAGCCGGGCGGCCGCACCGCCGCGAGACGCTGGCTGGGCTGCTGTGGCCCGACTATCCCGAGCGCTCGGCGCGCACCAACCTCAGCAATGCCCTCTCGCACCTGCGCACTGTGCTGCACGACCGCGAGATGGTCCCCCCCTGCCTGACCGTCGAGCGCGAGGTCATCCGTTTCAACGCCGAGGGCGACCACCAGATCGACGTGTTGGCATTCGAGACCCTGGTAGACAGCCGGCAGTGGGAACAGGCCGTTGCCCTGTACCGGGGCAGCTTCCTGGAAGGCTTTTCGCTGGCCGACAGCCCACCCTTCGAGCAGTGGACACTGGTGATGCGCGAGCGCCTGCAGCGCCAGATGATGACCGCCCTGGAGGGGCTGGCCGCCGCAGCCGAGGCGCGCGGCGACACTGCCGGCGCTCAGGCTGCTGCCCGCCGCCAACTGGAGCTGGAACCCTGGCACGAGGGGGCGCACCGGGCGCTGATGCGCGCCCTGGCCCTGAGCGGCGAGCGTGCCTCCGCCCTGGCCCAATACGAGACGTGTGCGCGCATCCTCAAGCAGGAACTGGACGTCGCGCCGGACGCAGAGACCACACAGCTCTACCAGGCGATCCGCGAGGGCCAGCTCATGCCGGTGCGGGTTGAGTCGGAAGCAATAAGGCTGGAGACAAGGCCGCCAGACGCGTTCCCCATCTCCGTGGATGCTGCGCGGCCAGCTCCACCGCCTGTGCCGCACGCGACCGCCCGACCCGACATATCCCAGCCCACGCCCATCTCCCCGGCGGGCGAGCGTCGGCTGGCAACTGCACTGATGGCCGAGGTGAGTGAGTCGGCTGCACTGCTGGACGACCTTGGCCCCGACGGATGGGCGGCCAGCATGGCTGAGGTTCTGCATCTCCTCGAAGCCGAGATCGTCCGCTTTGGCGGCCAGGTCTATGAGCGGCGCGCGGACGGCCTGACTGCGCTATTTGGCGTCCCGGTTGCACACGAGGACGACCCCGAGCGCGCGGTGCTGGCCGCCCTGGCCATGCAGCAAACAACGTGCGCCAAGCCAGAGCTGCGCTTGCGCGTTGGTGTGGACACGGGTGAGGCGTTCATGACCTACGCCCAGGACAGGCAGCACGTCGTTGGCCGGGCCCTGACGCTGGCCCGACGCGCCGGCGTTGCCGCCGGTCCGGGATCCGTCCTGGTCGGCGCGAACACCTACCGCCTGGTGCGGCCGCTGTTCGAGTGGGCAGCGTCCGCAGGGCTACCTGCCGCCGGAGGCCTGGCTCGCCCACTGGCCCGCAAGGCGACGCCGGGCAAAGGACGGGGCATCGAGGGGCTGGCGTCGCCGCTAGTGGGGCGCGACGTCGAACTCGAGACGCTGCAAGCGGCGGTCGAGCGGGTGTGCGCCGGTGTAGGCGGCATCGTCACCCTGGTCGGCGAAGCCGGCATCGGCAAATCCCGCCTGGTAGCGGAAGCCAGACACTTGGTAGCAGATACGCAGTACTTGGTACGGAATACCAAGCACGCGACACACCATACGGACCACGCAACCCGGACTCCACTTTGGGTCGAAGGCCGCTGTCTCTCCTACGGCGGCTCGGTGGCCTACCTGTTGTGGCTGGACGTGCTGCGCAGCATGCTGGAGGTGACCCCGGACACCCCACCGCTCGCCGTGCGCCAGACGCTGCGCGCGCGGGTGCAGGCGCTGTGCCCGGCGTGTCTGGACGAGGTCTATCCCTACCTGGGCCAGCTGCTGTCCCTGCCCCTGGAAGAGGAGTTTGCCTTTGTGCATCGTATGCCCCCGGAGAGCCTGCGCGCCGAGTGTTTCCAGGCGGTGGAACGGTTGATCGCCTGTGTCGCCGCGCAGCGGCCGCTGGTGATGGTCTGCGAGGACCTGCACTGGGCCGACCCCACCTCGCTGGCCTTGCTGCAGCGGCTGCTCCCGTTGGTTGACCAGGCCGCGCTGCTGCTGATCGGCGTCTTCCGTCCGGAAACGGAGCACGGCTGCTGGCAGCTCAAGGAGACGGCGGCGCGCGACTACCGGCACCGCCATACCGATCTGTGGCTGGATGCCCTCTCGGCTGGCGAGAGCCAGGAACTGGTCGGCCACCTGCTGCAGATCGAAGCGCTGCCAGCGGAGATTTGCCGGCGCATCCTCGCCCAGGCCGAGGGCAATCCTTTCTACGTCGAAGAGATCCTGCGTTCGTTGATCGACGGCGGCGCCATCGCGCGCGTCGGCGGACCGAACGCCTGCGACCCCGGCAGCGGGCAGTGGCGCGCGGCGCGGGCGGTGGCCGAGAGCGCCCTGCCCGACACGCTGCACGGCGTGCTGGCGGCGCGCATCGACCGCCTGCCGGAGGAGACGCGGCGCGTGCTGCGCCTGGCCGCGGTGATCGGGCGGGCGTTCCCCTATCGCGTCCTGGCCGAGATCGTGCCCTCACCCCCGATGCCCTCACCCTCGGTCCCTCTCCCAGCGACAACTGCATCGCCGGGAGAGGGAAGGAGCTGCCTCACTGACCACCTCCTCATCCTGCAGCGCCAGCAGCTCATCCGCGAGCGGGCGCGCCTGCCGGAGCTGGAATACATCTTTAAGCACGAGCTGACCCGCGAGGCGGCCTACGACGGGCTGTTGAAACAGGAGCGAGTAGCCACCCACCGCCAGGTGGCCGAGACGTTGGAGCGGCTCTTTCCGGAACGCGCCCAAGAGATGGCCGGGCTGCTGGCCCACCACTGGGAGCGAGCCGAGGAGCCGGACCGCGCGGTCGAATGCCTGCTCAAGGCCGGCGAGCAGGCGCGCCTGGCCTATGCCAACGAAGAAGCGATCGACTCCTTCCGGCGGGCGCTGGCCCTGTTAGAGCGGCCGGACATGGCCCAGCACACGAACTGGCGGCTGGCGGCGCTGTATGGGTTGGGGACGGTGCTGCTTGGCGTTGGCCGGGTGAGCGAGGTCGAAGACCCGCTGCGTGAGGCAATTGCCCTGGGCAAAGAGACGGGACTGGAAGTCCACGCGCTGGTGCGGCTCTATTATTGGCTGGGAGAAGTGTTTTTCTGGCAAAGCCAACACAGTGACCTGGACAACCTGGCCGAAGAAGGGCTTGCCCTGCTGAAGGACGACCCCGAATCGGTCGAAGGCGCTTTGATGATGGGCCACCTGGCAGCAGCTGCGTTCGGCTTGGGGGATCCTGGCAAGTACCAGGAATGGGCTTTCAGAACCGCGCAATTTGTCGAACGGCTGCCTTATGTTGAGGAATTGCGGCCGGTCTACTTTCACATTGTCGAGTCGCATCAAAACACCCAAAACGTAGAGGCGGCGATCAGGTGGACGTCCGTTTTCGAGCGAAAGGCCAGGCAGCACCACGATCTGCGAGGCGTCGGCGATGCGTGCAGGCTAAGTGGGTGGAACTGCCGCCTGATCGGCGATCTGATTGGCGCGCTGCCAGCGTATCGCCAGGCCCTGGAAATCGCCACCCAGATTGGCGACGCCAAGGCCATCGGATGGGAGAGGATGTTTATCGGGAGCGTCTGTTTGGAGCTCGGCGATCTGGCGCAAGCCCAGTCCCGCCTGGAGAAGGCTCTTGAGACTGTCCAATCTATAGGTCCTACCCACGTACTGATACGCGTGCGCTGGTACCTTGGCCTGGTCGCGTTGGGCCGGGGACGCCACGACGAGGCCGTGGATCACCTCCTCAGCGCGGTTCGATTGGCACAAGAGACCAACATCTACGTGTTGCAGGCATGGACACTGGCAGGACTGGGATATGCCTATGGTGCCAAAGGGGAGCATCTCGAGGCGGCGCGCTTGTTTCAGGAGGCACTCGAACTCAGACTTTCCCGTGAGCTTCCGGACTATCTCGCTTGTGTATTGATTGGCCTCGAAGCGACAAGCCCGGATCTGGAGCATTTTCGCGCCTTCTGCGACCGCTACCGGCAGGCACACCCCGAGGTCGAGGAAACGGGGCTGGCGCAGTGGTACCTGGAACCGGTAGACCTGTCAGGTTCTGCAAACCTGACAGGTCTGGAATATTTGGCTTTGCCCGGCTGGACGTGGCACGACCGTTTCAGCGACTGTGCCTGCACGATGGAAAACGGGCTGGTCATCCGCGCGGCCAACGGGCGCGACCTGTGGGGCCTCAACCGCAGTGCACCCCGGCTGGTGCGACCAACGACCGGCGACGTGATCGTGCAGACGATCTGCTGCCCCGCCCTGGACGACCGACCGGGTATGGGTGGGCTGCTGTTGTGGGCGGACGAAAAAAACTACCTGCGATTGGGTATGGGCGAGTTCGGCAAAGGCCAGGTGATCTTGATGGGCTGCCTGGATAACAAAGATGTGGTGATCGGGCGCGGCTCGCTGCCCGGCGACCAGGATGACCTGGCCCGGATTCACCTGCGCCTGGAACGGAATGGCGATCGAGTCAACGCCTTTTGCAGCACGGATGGTGAGAAGTGGTATGCTGCGGGGCACACCACCTGGGCAGCCACCGGCCCACTCCAGGTGGGCGTGTATGCCATCGGCAGCTTAAACCCTGCCATTTACCCCGGCGCCTACCCCGAGGGCACCGCGATCCGCTTCGAGTCGTTCCAGATGTGGCAGGGAAACGCCTGAATAGTACCAGAGTACTATTGCTAGTCTGAATAGAATAAGAGATAATCTATATAGAATTTGAATCTGCATAGAATTTTCAGAAATATAGAGAATCCTTCACAGAAAGACCAAGAGGCATTTGCGATGAAGCTGCAGGTACGGTGGAACAAGAACGCCTACGCTATCTATGACCTGGACGTCGAGGACGAGGACAGCAGGCTGATCTTGCGCGACAACATGTGGGACCACGGTTGGTCGCGCATCCGTGAGGACTATGGCGGGGACGCGGATACCTATGTCCTGGACCGTCATGGCGAGGCGATCAAAGCGTATTTTGACACGGGCCTGACCGACTCTGATTGGGACACCTTGTACACCCATTCGAGTGTCACCGTACCCGCGCGCAAGATCAGCCTGGAAGACGTAGACAAGTACTATACGATCAACCTTCACCTGGGCAAGGGAAAAGAGGGCGCGCGCCGCCTGCACGCGCTCCGGCTCCTGGCCGCACAAGCAGGACATTATTGGAACAACGAGCCGAGCATCGGGCGCTGGCTCTCGGCCGTCGCCGATGACAAGATCGGGCCGGATGGCGAAACTGCGCCGAGCCCAGCCGTCGACACGCGGAGCAGGATCAGGGCACTGGCTCAGGAGCAGCTCAAGATGTGGCAGGAGCTGCTAGAAGAACTGAACGAGCAGCAGGTCATTGAGCAATCGATATAGAAAGGACAAGGCCATGGACACCATTTCTCTGGATCGTCAATTGAGTGATTTTGTGATCGTGGTGGGATTGGCCTTGCGTTCCGGGTACAGCCTGCGGCAGGTGATAGAGGCGATGCCCGGCCGCGCGCCGGAACCGACGGCGAGTCTGTGCAAAAGTGTGGTGGCCGACCTGGAAGCAGGGTGCACGTACGACGAGGCATTCGCCAACGCCCAGAAGGCCTGGCCTTCGCCGTACCTGGCGCAGATCGTCGAGACGATCGTGCGCCACCAGCAGAGCGGCGGCAACCTGGCAGACCAGCTCGATCCACTCGCTGAGCAGATCTACCAGGCGGCCGGCAGCGATGAGGCCTTTTATCCCGAGATGCGCGAGCTGGCAGATGCCGTCAAAGGGCCGTTGCCAGAGCGGGTGCGGCAAAGCACACGATGACCACCGACGTCTTTACGGGCAAAGCGGCCCGCACGACGTCCTAACCTCGAGCGCCGTGACCGAGCTGTGCCTGGGGCAGATGACGCCGTAGCCGAATCAGCCCAGAGTAACATGATAAACAGAGTCACGCCAAACTGCATCACAACATCCGAATCGGTATTGAACTCACCTCCAATCCGTGGTATGATAGTGGCAGACATCAAATGAATGCCATGGCGTAAAACGGTAGGGCGTATCGGCCCCTCGCGAACAGGAAACGAGAATAGAACCATGAAGCGCGTCGTGCGCTATCAAGGTGCCGTTGTCCGGGAAAGACACCTTTTGCTGGTGAGACAACAATTCGGGAGCGAATACGAATGCTGGAACGTCCCCGGCGGTGGTCGTGAGGATGATGAGACAGAGGAACAGTGTGTCGTTCGCGAAATCAAGGAAGAGACAAACCTGGATGTCAGGATCGAGCGCTTGCTGATCGACGGTCCCAGCCACCCCCACAGTCCCTATTGGCGTTTCAAGATATACCTGTGCACGCCGATTGAAGGTCACACCAGCCCCGATAACGTCGAAAGCGTTGAGGTGAGGTGGTTTGACTTGAGCGATCCGTCGCAGTTGAGTCGAGAGGCATTGAACAGCGATACAGCTCATGCGACGGTGCAGAGAATACGCCAGGCGTTGGGCTATACCTAGTGACGCGGCGTGGCGGTTGGTTTGCGGTCAACGATCCAGGGAGGCTCAGATGGACAAAAGATGGCCCGCTGTCGTACAGCGTATCGTCCAGGTGCTTGGCATCCAAGCGGGCGATCTCGTCCTCGTTCGCGACGCGGCGGGGCGATTCGACGTCTTGCTCGAGATAGCATTGGCCATTGAAGCGCAGGGCGCGACACCCCTGATCGAACTGGTCCCCGCCGAATACAGGCAGCGGCTCTGGAACGAGGTGCCGCGCGCGTATCTCACTCACTGGGATCGCCATCGAAGCCGGTGGGTCGATCAAGCCGCCTGCATCTTGACCCTGGCCGGCGCGGAACCGGATTGGGATGTGGTTTCTCACGAAGGCTTTCGCGCCTGGGAGCAAGCCATAGGCCGTTTGACCGTGGCCGAAGAGGCGCGCGCCTTGCCCGCCACCCTGGTCGCCGTTCCCACCACAGCGAGGGCAAAGCAGTTGGGGCTCAGCCTCGAATCGCTGGAGGCGATCCTGCTGCCGGCCCTGCTTGCCAGCGCGCAAGAGCTGCAAGCGCAGGTCGATCGTGTGCTCGATGCCGTAAAAGAGGGGCAGACGATCGCCATTCACAGCGGCGTGGATCACGTGCTGCACCTGCGACAGGGCGATCGTCCCTGGCACCGAGACGAGGGCCGGCATCACTGCAACCTGCCGGCCGGGTCGATCCACACGACCGTCCTCGAAACGGAGACCGAGGGCAGCCTGTGGCTGCCGGAAGCAGGCGGCGCGACCGACGTCGTGCTCCATTTCGCCCAGGGCCGGATCGAGCGCATCGAGGCCGCCAGCGGCGCTGAGGCATTGAACGAGCTGTTTGACGAGCACAGCGGCGAGCCGAGGCGGGTCAGCCACGTCGGCCTGGGCCTCAATCCCTACCTGCGCCGGCCTATCGGCTGGACGCTGGTCGACGAGCACATTCTCGGCGCGCTCTTTATCGCCTT
>JAFGOG010000640.1 GCA_016926595.1 Anaerolineae bacterium | reverse complement strand
TGGACTGGATCCAAGAAGCGGCCGACGTGGCAGTGAGCTGCTTTGAGCTGGGAGAGCTGCTCAGCCAGCCCGCGCCTAAAGCCAGGGCAGACCTGGTCGCCACCGAGTTGTATGGCTCGTCGGATGACTGGGTGGTCCCCCTGACCTATGGCCTGGTCGGGCTCAAGCTGCACCGGCTCGGACCCGAGTTCCAGGCGGCGGTGCGATCCTGGTACGACCAGTTCCTGGCCCGAGCCAGGGCCGCACTATGAATGATCCAACCGTCGAGCGAGCCACCTGGAACCGCTGCCGCTTTCGACCCGGTGACCCGGGTGGGCACTATGAAAGCTACTTCCAGCGGGCCAACCATCCCTGCCGTCCGCTCGCGTTCTGGATCCGCTACACGGTCTTTAGCCCGCAAGGCCGGCCGGACGACGCCGTGGGCGAGTTGTGGGCCATCTACTTTGACGGCGAGGCGGGGCGGATCGCGGCGGCCAAAGAGGTCGTGCCCATTGGTCAATGCGCTCTCTCAGCCCAAGATCTCGACGTTCGCATCGGCGAAGCGCTGCTGAAAGACGGCCAGCTCGAAAGTCGAGCCAAGGCCAGAGGGGATGATATCACCTGGTCCTTGCAGTACGAAGGTGGCGAGCGGCCACTGCTCCTTCTGCCGCCGGCGATGTACGAGGGCGGCTTTCCCAAGGCCAAGGCGCTCGTGGGCACGCCCCAGGCCTTGTATCGCGGCTCCTTGTCGGTGAACGGCCAGGCCGTCGAGGTCGACGGCTGGGTGGGCAGCCAGAACCACAACTGGGGCAGCCGGCACACCGACCGCTATGCCTGGGGCCAGGTGGCCGGCTTTGACGGCCGTCCCGATGCCTTTCTGGAATGCTCCACGGCACGCGTGCGCTTGGGCCCGCTCTGGACGCCCTGGCTGACCCTGATCGTGCTCCGGGTCGAGGGCCAGGAATTCGCGCTCAACAGCCTGCTTCAGTCGGTGCGGGCTCACGGCCGGTTTGGCTACTTCTCCTGGTCCTTCGACTCGCAGGCGGCCGGTGTGCGCGTCCGCGGCCAGATCGAGGCGCCAGCGTCCGCCTTTGTTGGACTGCGCTACGACAACCCGCCGGGCGGGCACAAGACGTGCCTCAACACCAAGCTGGCAGCCTGCCGGCTCACCCTGGAGCGGGCAGGGCAGCCGCCATTGAGCCTGAGCACCCGGCACCGCGCCGCCTTTGAGATTTTGACCGACGATCAAGACCATGGTGTGCCTGTCGTCTTGTAGCGCAACAGGTATCGGACTCAGCCATCTCATCGCAGCCGATCGGGAGAACGGAGTGAACATGACAACCATTGAATGCCCGAAGTGTGGCGCGCATCTGGAGTTACAAGTCACGTTGGCTGGTCGTCGCTACGATGCAGAAGAGATGAAATCGCCTGCTGATTCGGAAGATCAAGTGCAACTCGCGACAGTATCTCTGTTTCAGTTGCTAGAAGAACTGGGCTTGAGCCGTCGTGCACACCGTGCTGTCCTGCGTCACATGGACATGAAAGTAATTCGGCAGCGTGGCTTGATCTGGTATCTTTGGGAGATTTTGCAGGGCGCAGAAGAGGTAAGAACTCTGGGCCCAACAGGCCGTGAAGAACTACGTCGCGCCTTGATGGCAATGAGCAAGGTAGAAACCCCTTTGAGCGATGGACGCAGAGTAGGAGAGGTACTGTTAGAGATCCAAGCGACCTATGAATACGCGCGTCTCTTTTTCGCCCTGCAGGATATCAAAAAGGCTGAAGAAGCTGGGGAAGCTTTGAGCACGAACGCAACAGGGGCTTGAAAGAGGAGCCGGGGGATGACGATTCCAGGTTTGAGCGAAGGTCTCGTCCGCCAAAACGCCACGACCGAATCGTTTCGACGGGGGCAAGACTACCGCTGGCGAGCATAGGTCCTTTTGGTCGACGGCGAATGGGAGCGAGCCCTCCAGGCCTCTGTCGGGGTCGGGAGGTAGATCAATCATCTTGAAGAAAGCGGAGAATCATCATGCGGCATACGATCACACTTGGCAGCTTTTTTCTGATCGGCCTCTTGTTTCTACCTGGTGCCAATCGGCTAGCCACAGCCACGGCGCCCGCCGGGATCGGGGCCTGGACAAACCATGGACCTGAAGGCGGCGCCGTGATCGCCCTGGCGGTCAACCCGGCGACGCCGACCACGCTCTATGCCGGGACGGAAAACGGTGGCGTATACAAAAGCACGAATAGCGGTGCGAGTTGGAGCGTGGCTAACACCGGCCTGACCGATCTCTGGGTCATTGCCCTGGCAATCGATCCGGCGGCGCCGGACACCGTCTATGCTGGGACAAGGAGTGGCGTGTTCAAGAGTACGGATGGCAGTGGGAGTTGGCACGCGGCCAACGCGGGGATGGCCGACCTCTGGGTCGAAGCACTGGCCATCGATCCGGCAGCGCCGAGCACGCTCTATGCCGGCGGGCGCGACGTATTCAAGAGCACAGACGGCGGCGCGAGTTGGCACCAAATCGGCACCGGTTTGCCCGATGGCTCAATCTATGCCCTGGCGATCGACCCGGCGACGCCGACCACCCTCTATGCCGGATTGGCCGGTGGGGGCGTGTTCAAGAGCACAAACGGTGGCGCGAGCTGGTACGAGGTCAGCACCAGCTTGCCCGATCGCACCGTGCTGTCCATGGCAATCGACCCGCTCACGCCGACTACCCTGTATGTAGGGACAGAAGGCGGTGCCTTCAAGAGCACCAATGGCGGAGGGAGCTGGATCGGAATCAATGCCGGCCTGACGAGCTATGACGTCAGGGGGTTGGTGATCGACCCTGCGACACCGACCACGCTCTATGCCGGGACCTATGACGGCGGCGTGTGCAAGAGCACGGACGGCGGCGCGAGCTGGAACGCGGTCAACACCGGCCTGGCCTATCGCGACGTATGGACCGTGGCGGTCGCCCCAGGGGCGCCGGCTACCGTCTATGCTGGGACCCACGGCGCCGGCGTGTTCAGGAGCA
>JAFGOG010000639.1 GCA_016926595.1 Anaerolineae bacterium | reverse complement strand
TGGACTGGATCCAAGAAGCGGCCGACGTGGCAGTGAGCTGCTTTGAGCTGGGAGAGCTGCTCAGCCAGCCCGCGCCTAAAGCCAGGGGAGATCTGATTGCCACTGAGCTGTATGGCTCGTCGGATGACTGGGTGATCCCCTTGACCTACGGCCTGGTCGGGCTCAAGCTGCACCGGCTCGGCCCCGAGTTCCAGGCGGCGATACGAGCCTGGTACGACCAGTTCCTGGCCCGAGCCAGGGCGCACTATGAATGATCCAACCCTCGATCGAGCGACCTGGAACCGCTGTCGCTTTCGGCCCGGTGACGCGGGTGGGCACTATGAAAGCTACTTCCAGCGAGCCAACCATCTTTTGTTGGGCTGCGCTACGACAACCCGCCGGGCGGGCACAAGACGTGCCTCAACACCAAGCTGGCGGCCTGCCAGCTCACCCTGGAGCGACCAGGGCAGCCGCCGTTGAACCTGGGCACACGGCACCGTGCCGCCTTTGAGATTTTGACCGACGAGCAAGACCATGGCGTGCCAGTCGTCTTGTAGCACAACAGGTGCCGTACTCGGCCATCCCATCCGGCCGATCGGGAGAACGGAGTGAACATGACAATTATTGCATGCCCGAAGTGTGGCGTATATCTGGAGCTAGAGGTCACAGTGGCTGATCGTCGCTACGATGAAGAAGAAATGAAATCCCCTGCCGAGTGGGAAAATGAAGCGCAACATGCGACCAGCTCTCTGTTTTCATTGTTGGAAGAACTGGGATTGAGCCGTCGTATACAATGGGCCTTGCAGCGTCACATCGACGCGCAGACAGTGCGGCAGCGCGGCTTGATCTGGCTTCTGTGGAATGTAGTGCAAGGAGCAGAAGAGGTGAGAAGTCTGGGCCCAGCAGGGCGTGAAGAACTGCGTCGCGCGCTGCTCGCCATGAGCAAGTTAGAAACGCCGTTGAGCGATGGACGTCGAGTAGGAGAGGTACTGCTAGAGATCCAAGCGACCTATGAATACGCGCGTCTCTTTTTCGCTCTGCAAGATATCAAAAAGGCTGAAGAAGCTGGGGAAGCTTTGAGCACGAACGCAACAGGGGCTTGAAAGAGGAGCCTGGGGATGAACATTCCAGGTTTGAGCGAAGGTCTCATCCGCCAAAACGCCACGGCTGAATCCTATCGCCGAGGGCAAGACTACCGCTGGCGAGCATAGGTCCTTTTGGTCGACGGCGAATGGGAGCGAGCCCTCCAGACCTCTGCCGGGGTCGGGAGGCAGATCAATCATCTTGAAGAAAGCGGAGAATCATCATGCGGCACACGATCACACTTTGCAGCTTTTTTCTGATCGGCCTCTTGGTCCTACCTGGCGCCAATCGGCTAGCCGCAGCCACGGCGCCCGGCGGGATCGGGGCCTGGACAAACCATGGACCTGAAGGCGGCGCCGTGATCTCCCTGGCGGTCAATCCGGTGACGCCGACCACTCTCTATGCTGGGACAGAAAACGGCGGCGTGTTCAAGAGCACGAATAGCGGTGCGAGTTGGAGCGTGGCTAACACCGGTCTGATCTATTCCTGGATCTGGGCTCTGGCGGTCGACCGGGCCGTGCCGAGCACTGTCTACGCCGGGACATCCGGTGGCATGTTCAAGAGCACGAATGGCGGCGGGAACTGGAGCGCGGTCAACACGGGACTGACCGATCTCTGGGTTCGAACCCTGGCGATCGACCCGGCGACGCCGAGCACGCTCTACGCCTGCGGGCGCAGCATGTTCAAGAGCACGGACGGCGGCGCGAGCTGGTACCAAGTCGGCACCGGTTTGCCCGATGGCTTAATCTATGCCCTGGCGATCGACCCGGCGACGCCGAGCACCCTCTATGCCGGATTGGCCAGCCAGGGTGTGTTCAAAAGCACGAACGGCGGCATGAGCTGGAGCGAGGCCAACGCCGGCCTGACCGATCCCCGTGTTCTGTCCCTCGCGATCGACCCGCTCACGCCGACCACCCTGTACGTCGGGACAGAGGGCGGTGCCTTCAAGAGCACCAATGGCGGAGGGAGCTGGATCGAGATCAACACCGGCCTGACAAGCTACGACGTCAGGGGGTTGGCGATCGACCCGGGGATGCCGACCACGCTCTATGCCGGGACCTATGACGGCGGCGTGTGTAAAAGCACAAACGGCGGCGCGATCTGGAGCGCAGTCAATGCCGGTCTGACCTATCGCGACGTATGGACCCTGGTGGTCGCTCCGGAGACGCCGGCTACCATCTATGTCGGGACCCACGGCGCCGGCGTGTTCAGGAGCACGGATGGCGGTGGGAGCTGGCAGGAGGCCAACAGCGGCCTGACCGCGACAGGGGTTAAAGGCCTGGCCATCGATCCGGCGACACCGACCACGCTCTATGCCGGGACGTATGGCGGCGGCGTGGCCAAGAGCACGGACGGCGGCACGAGCTGGCGCATGGTCTATCGGGGCTTGAACCTGTTCTTTGTCACCACCGTAGCGGTCGACCCGGTGACACCGGGCAACGTCTATGTCGCGACATACTACCATGGCGTGCTCAAGAGCACGGACGGCGGCGGGCACTGGGCCTGGATCAACACCGGCCTGGGCGAGCGCACTGTCGGCGCCCTGGCGATCGACCCGGCGACACCAAACACCCTCTATGCCGGGATAGAAGACGACGGCGTGTTCAAGAGCACGAATGGCGGCGCGAGCTGGAGCGCAGCCAACATCGGTCTAGGCGATCACGCTGTCCTGGCCCTGGAGATCGACCCGGCGACGCCGACTATTCTCTATGCCGGGCTGTACGGCGGCGGCGCCTTCAAGAGCACGGACGGCGGAGGGAGTTGGCATGAGATCAACGCCGGTCTGACCGATCTCTATGTCGGAGCGCTGGCCATTGACCCGGCGACGCCGACTACTCTCTATGCCGGGACACGCGGCGGCGTGTTCAAGAGCACAAATAACGGCGGGAACTGGAGTGCGGTCAACACGGGGCTGACCGCACTCTGGGTTCGAGCCCTGGCGATCGATCCGATGACACCGACCACCCTCTATGCCGGTACCTATGGCGGCGGTGTGTTCAGGAGCGCAGACGGGGGCGAGAGCTGGACCACATTCAACACCGGCCTGACCAATCCCCGTGTTTGGGTCCTGGCGATCGACCCGATGACGCCGACCACCCTCTATGCCGGGACGTATGGCGGCGGCGTGTTCACCTACGAGGTCGAACCGCCTCCCCCCACACTCACGTTGAACTTTGCCAGCGGTGCCCCGGGTAGTTTTTTCTCGGCCGCAGGCGCCGGGTTTCCTGCCAACACACAAGTCACGGTTGCGGTCAATGGCCTGGCGCTCGGCAGTGTTCTGGCCGATGCCGATGGCCGCTGTACCTTTGTCCTATCTACAGCGAATGCTGATGAAGGTTCCTATTTCGTCACCGCCCATGCGAGTCGCCAGGCTACAGCGCGTTTCTCCCTCGATTCCGGCGCACCAGTCCGTCCACCAGATGGCAGCGGCCCGACTTATGACGTACCTGCCGGTATCGCCCTCACCGAATCCGTTTTCTTGCCGTTGGTGCTGCGCCGCTAGCCACGGCGATCTTCCTGTGCCTATCAGATTGGCCGGTCTCCAATAGGATCGGCCCGCTTCTATAGCCCGGCCACGGGGCGCGGCAATGTCATCCGGCGCAACACCTTCCACGCCGTCGACCCCAAAGGCACCGCACTCCACCGCGATCGCGCACGAAAAAAAGGAGCCCCGGTCTGAGTAGACCAAGGCTCCCGGGCTCAGGCGGGCCTGGCGGGCGCGCCGTGGTGATTGCCAAAATGGTGCGCCGGGCGCCAACCACCCCCGTTGCGGTTGTACGCCGGCGGCTCGATGCCCTGCTCCTGGCAGTAAGCCACCAGCTTGGCCTTCAGCTTTTTCCGGGCATCCTTGACGGCACTCTCGCTCTTGCCCAACTCGACGGCGATGGCCGCCATGTCATAGCCACGCATCAACAGGCGCAGAATCTCGGCGTTGTAGGCCACCGTGCGTGCCCCCGGCGGCTTGCCGGCGATGGCCAGCAGTGCCTCGTCCCAGTTTCTGTCCTGCTTCAACTTGGTGGACACCGCCTGCCAGGTGCCGACGACGCCGTAGTACTGGGCTAGCTTGGCCACCAACCGGCGGAACTGGCCGCGTACCGCCTCGCGGTGCCAGCCCAGCATCTGTGCCGTTTGCTCGAGGCTGTGGCCGGCCAGTTGGTGGCGCAGGATGCGGCGGTAGTTGTCCATGGCTTCCTTCGTGGGTGGAGAGGTGAACAGGTAGGTCACGAGATCCTCCAGCTCGTCGTCGCCCAGCCAGCCAGATGACTCTTCGTCCTCCTCGTCGGCGACGACCAGCCGCTCGATCCAGGGTCCGTCGCCCTGGTCATAGGCATAGTCCAGGCTGAGGGCGTAGGGGTTCTTGTGGCGTACCAGCTTCTGCAGGGCGGCATTCCGCGCAGCGACGAAGGAATAGCCCACATCGGCCTTCTGGCACCAGGTCTTCCAGAAAGCGAGAACCGCTTCCTGTTTGATATCCTCGAAATCGCGGTCTACGTCGCGCTCCAGACGGCGGTAGGCGCAATACGCAGCAAAGCCCGCCTTCTCGTACAGAAAGCGGGCTTGGTCCTCGGTGAAGGGGTAGGGTTTCAAAACATCACCTCCAGGATATTGGGATGGGTCACACAGCGCGCCGGATGGCTGTAGCCCCCCGGCCATGCTTGCCGTTCGGCCTCGGGGGTGTCGTACCAGAGACAGCGGGGGGTTTGGTGATACTTGGCAAGGGCGCGGCGGAGAGGGTTCAGCCGCACCAGCCAGTAGTGGCCGGCGTCGAGGGTGCAGCGCCAGCCGGGGCCGTGGGAACTGTCGAGGTACCAATCGGCGACCGTGGGACAGTCACAGACCGGGCAGGTGGAGGGCACGGTGGCCCACGACTGGGGCCAGGTCGATTCGTCACGGCCTGAAGGGCGCGGGCCGCCGCCGGCCAGGTAATCCTGGACGAGGGGCAAAGCGGGGCAGGGGGAGTGCGGGGTGCCGCCGCAGTTACAGACGCGGTCACGGCGGACCTGGTGGAGGGTGCCGTCCAGGCGGACGAGGTAGCGTGTGCAGTTGACGCTGACCGAGGGCGAGGCCGGCTCCAGGGTGAGGGTTTCGCGCAGGGCGCGGCCGAGTTGGGAGAGGACGTAGGCAATCATGGGGCTCCCTCCACGGCGTGGGCGGAGTCGCTGGTCAGTGCTTTCGCGCTGCCGGACTCGCTACAGGTGCATGTGGGTGCCTGGAGAAGCGCGTTGTCCGGCATGTCCAGGAGCAGGCGCCAGATCTGCTTCCGCCAATGTGGGAGGCCGAGGTCGTTGTGCTCGATCTCCCACGGACGGCGGTACAAGCCGAGCGTGTCAGCCGCGCAGCCGACGACGGCCAGGGCATGGGCGAACCGATCCGCTGCCTCGCCAGGGGCGGGTTCGCGGGTGTAGTAGGCGAGATAGGCGGCGTAGTCGGGGGCAGCCAGCGCCTGCTGCAGGACGCCGATCGTGTGGACCTGCTCCCAGTCCCTCCGATCGCTGGCGCGGTCGTAGGCCGGGCTGAGGGCTTTGCGGGTGCGGCGCACGATAGCGAGATCCTCGCCTCTTGGGGTTTGTAAAAGTATTACTTCGGTCACTCGCTGGGTAAATCGCAGCCAAACGCACGGAGTTATTCTTTTACGAACGCTTAATGCACCGATCTCGAGCAACAAGCCGAGAGTATCGGCAGGGTCGATGACGAGAGTAAGTGCCCGTACGAAACGAGGTTCGTCCAAGATAGTCAGTGTCCTGACCCGCCGCATCCCGCGAGTTTCTCCGTCACTCTGCATGGGCGCACACTTCCTTTCCGTGTAGTGTGATCAGGGGTCACACCCCCAATCCACCAGCCTGCCGCGGTAGCGGCAAAACAGTGCGCATTGTGAGTGACAGAGAGAGGGACTGCTCAGTGCATTACTCAGATGTCTCTGCCAGAGGGTATGCCCCAGACAACAGAAGGCCGGCTCTGAGGAAGGATCTCAGAGCCGGCCTTCATACTACCTGCACTGGACAGGTTACTGCTTTATGGTGTGTTCATGAGAGTAGTTCGGGATGCGTGGATACTGCGTAGCCCTGGAGCGAATGATTGTCAACTTCTGATATACGGACTAGTGCCCAGTTCGCCGGGACCTTTCATGTTGAAGTCTGAGGACTTGCAGTTAGACAGTTCAGCAATCTCCCAGAAGGATGGCGACAGGGATTCGAGGTCCCTTGGGGGCA
>JAFGOG010000127.1 GCA_016926595.1 Anaerolineae bacterium | reverse complement strand
GGCAACCACACCCTGGCCGACCTGGCCAACGCCACAATGATCAGCAGTGGGCACCTTTCCGCCTACCTGTCCCGCCTGCAGGAGTTGCACCTGGTGGAGCGGCGGACGCCGATTACCATCCCGCCGGCCCGGCGCGACCGCTCGCGCCAGGGACGCTACCGCCTGCTGGATCCCTTCTTTCGTTTCTACTTCCGTTTCGTCGCGCCTTACCAGGAAGAAGTGGACTACCAGCCGGAGCGCGTGATTACCCGGATCTACGAAGGGCTGCGGGCCTTTGTCGGAGCCACCGCCTTCGAGGAGCTGGGCCGGCGTTGGGTGCTCGAGCAGAGCCAGGCCGGGCACCTGCCCGTGACCATCCGGGAGGTGGGCGCCCACTGGAGTCGGGCTGTCCAGACTGACGTCGTGGGGATGAACTGGCAGGACCATCACGTCCTGATCGGGGAGTGCAAGTGGGGCCGGGATGCGGTGGGTCGCGAGGTGGTCCGCGACCTGGTGCAGCACAAGGGCCCCCAGGTGGTCAAGCATCTCCCCGCGCTAGGAGCCGGGTGGAAGACACACTATGTCCTTTTTGCTCGCGCTGGCTGCACCCCGGCCGCCCGCAGCGAGGCCCAGGCCCTGGGCGTCCAGGTGGTCACGGCCGCGCAGCTCGATGCGGACCTGCGGCGGGGATTGGAGAACCGGTAGCCGCATCGTAGGAGTAACCGCTGGCGCCACTAAGCGACGCCAGCAATCCGCTCAATCCAGGCATCAACCGTGACAAGTGAATCCGGCAGCCACCGACCGTCCGGGTCGATTACCGTCGACTCGCCGACATAGGTGAATGGCCCCACCCAACTCAGCAAGCTCCAGCCCTCGAGCTCCTGCTCAGCGGTTAGTGTCGGGGTGAAAGCCTGATTGACGATAGTGAAAACTCGGGACAGAGGCCGTCGTTCAGAGGTCAAGAGAAAGTCTGCCGATAGAGTGCCCTGCCCGCTGAGAGAGATTGTCTGCCCACGTTTAGACCACTTCCCCGCGGCGGCCGTGCGCTCATACCCCGGCCAGTAACCGGCGAAAAGGAACCGCTTTCGTGGGCGTAGATACAGAACGATGATCGTATCGTCCTGCCGTATTGGCCCCAGTCTGTGGATGACCTTGAGAAAAGTCCCGACATAATTCTTCACGCTATCGGTATATCTCACTTTGGCACCTCCATACGCCTCGAAACCCCTCGCCGTACCACAACGCATGCCTGGGGATGCTGCGCCGCGCCGCTCTGCCCAGTGTCTACCCCATCCCCAGCGCCTTGAGCGCGGCCGCCAGCGGCTCTGAGTAGAATATCGGGTCCACCTTCTCGATGATGTCCGGCGGCACTTCCATGAACTGGCGGCGATTGCTAACTGGAACCAGCACCCGCCGAGCTCCGTTGTCCATGATCACCTGCAGGGGCTCCACCAGCGAGCGCACCGGCAGGACATTACCCTGGATCGTCATCTCCCCCAGCACGACCAGACCGGCCAGCACCGGTTTCTCCCGCAGCAAAGAATACAAGGCCACGAAAAAGGCCATCCCCACCGGGGCGCCCGCTTTGCTCTGCATCAGGTCCACGACCTGGACGTGAAAATCCTGGTTCTCCACTTCACGCTCGATGCCCAAGGTGGCCTTGTTCGCCCGGACGTGGTCAAAGACCGTGACAATGGATTCTCGTACCGCCCGGTCTGCGATGCCGGTCAAGCGCAGTTTCCCCGTGCCGCTCATCCGGCTGACTTCGACACGGTGCAGGGCCACAGTATCGCTTTCGGTTAGGGCCGCCGTGTAGACGCTGCCTGGCGGCAGCGGATCCTGGCCGATGAGGTGCTGACCGCCCTCTTCCGGCACACCAACAAAGTGCTCCTGCATTGTCTCGGTGTCGACGTAGGAGAAGGAAGTATGGTAGTACTCGAACGCGCCCATCTTCTTCAGCTGCTCTTTGACCCGCCGGCGACCCTCCAGGGCCAACTCCAGGTAGTCGCGTACCTCCTCCCGAGAGGGATCGCCCGCGGGGTGCAGGAGCTTGACCAGACCGGACACGGTCCGCCGTGCCGCCCGCGCGTCGCGCGTGTTCAGGTGCCCGCCGAGGCTGTAGTAGCGGTCAAAGGCCTCGGTATAGTTCCGCCGGCGCAGTTCGCGCAGCGCTTCGGCCAGGTAGTCCACTACAAATCCATAGTGATCGGTGAAAAACTCGTTGCGCATCTTGGGCATTTCCCAGCCGGGCAGGTAAAAGTGCAGACGGTCGATCAGCGCCATGTCCTGCATGTCTTCCGGCAGGGGTTGGAACAAGGTGCCCGTTCGCACCAGTACCTCGACCGGTTGGTTGATGTTGCCGTTAAAGACGATCGAGGCCTCGGCGACCAGCTCCTCCCGGCCGCGGCTAAAACTACCGCTCTCCATATAGTCCTTGAGGATCTGGATGACGTCTCGATCGGAGAAATGGATGCCGGCGACCTCGTCGAAGGACACCACGTCCCACATCCCGACCAGGCCCACCCGCCGCGTGCTCATGTTGTAGAAAAGGTTCGCGACGGTGGTCTTGCCGCCCGAGATCAGAATGGCATAGGGCGAGAGGTCCCGATAGACGTACGACTTGCCCGTGCCACGAGGCCCCAGCTCGATCAGGTTGAAATTGCGCTGGACCATCGGCACCAGGCGCATCAGCATCAGCAGCTTGACCCGTCGGCTGAAGAACGACGGCTCGAAACCAATGGAACGGATCAGCAAGTCAAGCCACTCATCAGTGCTGAACTCGGCGCGGGCAGCGCAGTAGTCGTCCATCTCGAAACTGCCCACCTGGATCGGCTTGAGATCGGTGATGTAGAAAGGCCGGGCCCGTCCTTCTTCCGCCTCCTCGGCCCGGAACTCGATGTCCACCTGGGCCCAGACGCCGCCCTCCAGCAGACGCTCATAGTTGCGGACAAAGGTGTCCGGTATGTGCACGAAACGGTGGCTCAAGTTCACTACCTCGGCCCAGTACTTGGTGCCGTCCAACCGTACGAGCACCTTGTCGATGTAGCGCTGCTTGCCGCGCTCCTTTACCCGCGACTGGGCCTTCATCGCTTCGTCCGGGCGGATAACCTGCTCGGCGAGCGTACCATTGACCAGGCGCAAGCCGGCCTCCACGGCGATTGGGTCGTCGGTTGCACAGTATTTGCCCAGCAGGTACTCCAGAACATAGCTGGGCACGTTAGCCCCGACCTTGACCTGGCGCACCAGGTCCTTGCGCACGACCCGGCCGGCAAAGGCGGCCGTTACCTTGCGATCCAGTTCGGGCATCACGCACCTCACAAGGCGATGGCCATAGGCACGTCTTCCAGGCGTGCCAGGCTGATCCCGGTAGCGGCATCCAGCAGGTACACCGTTACCTTGTCCACTTCGCGCTCCTCGGTGATCGCCAGCGCAATCGTGTTCTTGGCGATCATCCGGGGCTGGCCCGGCTCCAGTTCCAGTTGGACGTCCTTGGTTGCGTCCTGGAAACCGTACGCGGCTGAAACCGGCACCGAGATCGTCTCGTCTCCCGCCCGGACCTCGACGCGCACGATGGGCGGGACGATGGGCATCAGGTCCTCCGTGTGTCCTTCGACCGTTACGGAGAGAAAGCGAGTGGAGATGACCGCGCTGCCCAGGGCAAGTTCCCACTTGATCGGGGCGCCAGTGGGTGGCACCGGGGCCACGCTAGTGCGAACCACTAGCACAGGGATGACCAGTTCCTGGAGCGACAGCCCACCGTGAAAGTACTCGGTGGCGCCCCCCCTGACCTTGAAGCAGGAAAGGTTGGCCGGCGTGGCTAGCTCTTGGTTGCCGCCAAGCCCCAGGGCCGAGAGGGGGGCGCGCAGTACCCCCGGCAGGTCGGCGCCGCCCTGGCCGATCCACACGCGGCGTTTCAGCATAGCTGTATTTCCCCCAGGTGCGTCGATGCCTTGGCCCGTTGTCAGTTTCTCGCCAAAGAGATAGCCGTGATCGGCGCTAATCACGATGGTGCGCACCCCGAGGCTGAAGAGGGTCTTGATCCCTCGGCGGAGCTGGTTCAGCACGTCGTCCAGCATACGCCGGGCCAGCGCCGGGGTATTCTCGCACAACCCGTCGATTTCCTCGGTGGCCGTTACCACGATCAGTGCAGCCAACTCGATCGCCTCGCGCAGATGAACATTAGTCAGGGGGGCCAGTTGGTCCAGTCGCGCCACGGCTATGTTCCCTCCCACCGCCGATTTGAGGTGGTCCAGGCGGTCCTGGCGGGTCTTGAGCGTCTTGCCGGCGACGACGGCAGCCAGTTTGTTTCCACCGGCCGGGAGGAGGGTTAGCCCGCCTTCGGCGCCGGGCAGCAGAGCCGCCATACCCACCTCGGTCACCGCGGGTGGGGTGCCCAGCGCCGGCGCAAGGTCCCCTGTCCAAGCACCTTCCAAGATGTCGAGTAGCTCGCGGGCCATCTCGAAACGCAGCGCGTCCACCAGGATATACGCCGTGGGCGCCTCCTGCAGCGCCGGGGCAACGGTCTGCCGATAGATGTCGATCTGCTGCAACACGCCGGCGACTTCGAACGCCCCGTCAAAATAGGCCCGGGTGAAGCGTTCCGCCAGATCATCGGACACACTGGCGTAACGCTGGCGGGCCCGGGTTACCAATTTCAGCAGCGAGGCGTGCTGCTGGAGGTCGAACTCGAACCGGCGGAAATCGCGCTCCAGGTGGCGCTGGGCCGTATCCATACGGCACCACGGCTTGTCTCCGTAGGCGTACTCAGATATGAGGGTTTCGGGCGACCACGACTTGCCTTTGAGTGTGGATTCCACGCGCGCGCTTTCCAGGAGCACTCGACCAGCATCCGCGATTACCTCCCAGCGGGCGCGGACAGCCGGTTTCTGTGTTGCCCAGAAGCTGTCCATCCTCGCTTCGGCCAATTCGACCAGCGCAGCGGTGACTTTGCCAACCAGGGCCGCCTCGACCAGACCTTGCAGCTGTGTTTCCCCAGCAGCAAATGTCTCTGTCTGGATCAAGGCCTCCAGGTCCAGATCCAGCGAACCCAGGCCAATCTCGGTCTGCACACGGTCGGCCCAGTGGACGTAGCTCGCGGCCAT
>JAFGOG010000638.1 GCA_016926595.1 Anaerolineae bacterium | reverse complement strand
CGCGGCATCAAGAACAAGCGGTTGAGATGCGGATGGGATCCGGACTACTTACTCAAGGTCCTCACTGGATAAATGCGGTCGCCCTACTTGCAGGGATCGATCAAACAAAGCATTGTTCTCAAGCGCCTGATTTCCATATCAATGCTTTCATGATACAAAGGTGCGGTAGGTCACCAGGGCAAGAACAGCCGGGCGTGCAACGCCGCCGCCCCCTCCCGCTCGCAGCCGCGATCGAACTGGAGCAGATCATCCAAAACCGGGTCGCGGCGGGACTGGCATGCCCGCCCTCGCGCGCGGTTCCGCCCGACCCAGTCTCGGAGCAAGAACGCCGGGCGCTGGCCGACAAACTGGGCCGTGCACCCGGTAAACCACTGTCGCAGATCATCATCGAGGAGCGGGGCGCATGATGACCATCTTCTGTCCGCCGCTCAGGTAGAAGGACTGCACACCGAGAATCCCAATGCCCATCCGTGAGCAAGTCGCCGCTGTCTTTTGCGTTCCTCGTGGATGTCTCACTTGTCACGCCGCTGGCGCAGCCGCTGCGCCTTGGCGCACAGGTCGCGAAAGTATTCGGTCTCGGTGATCTCGGCGACCTGGCGCGCCTTTTTGACCTCGTCGATCTCGACCCGCAGCTCTTGCACCTGCTGGCGCAGGCTCTGCTCACGGGCATAGACCTGGCGGGCCATGTTCTGAAACACCCGCGCCAGCTGCCCCAGCGAATCCTGGCGCATCGCGACTGGGTTGAGGCTGTCCAGCTCGAAGGTGCCCGCTTCCACCGCCGCCGCCGCGCGGGTGACGTGCCCGACCTGCTCGATATATTCCAGTTCCATATCGTGCAGCCGCTTGCTGGCCAGCGAGGCGCCGATCCGGGCATGCAGCAGGGCGGCATCGAAAGGCTTGGGCAAATAGTCGGTAGCGCCCATCTCGATGCAGCGCAGGATGCTCTCCATCTCATCCAGCGACGAGACAATGATCACCGGAATGGTACGCCAGGCGCTGTTGGCTTTGATCTGTTCCAGCACCTGGTAGCCATCCATCTCGGGCATCAGCAGGTCCAGCAAGACGACATCGAACGGCTGCGCCCCAAGCATCTCCAGGGCCTGTCTCCCATCCTCCGCCATCTCGACCGTGTAGCCATCTTCTTGCAGACTCGTCGAGAGCAGGATGCGGTTGAGCAGGTTGTCGTCCACCACCAGAATCGTTCCCGGGCTGGTCATTTATCTAGTCCTTTCGCAGCGTTTCCAACGCCGCTTGAGCTTGCTCGTACGCGCTTTCTATCCGCGCCAGAAGCGCTTCCGCACCTTCCAGCGCACCATCTCGGGCTTTGTACTCTAGTTCCCGTGCCAGCGCCGAGAGCGCCATCATGCCAAAGGTGGCGCTGGTCGATTTGAGCGTGTGCGCTGCCCGCCGCAGGTCGGCATTCTCGCCCTGCTCCAGGCTCCTATGCGCGTCGAGGATCAACTGAGGCGCGTCGACGGCAAAACTGACCAGCAAGCCCGGCAGTATCGCGTCTGCTCGCTTGCCCAACGCGGTCCGCAGGCGCTGCAGCGCCATCGAGTCGAGGACGGGCGGCGCCTCGGGGATCGGGGCCTCCGCACGCTGCACCGGAGGCGCCTTTGCCTCTAGCGCTTGGGCCGGGCAGCGGTTCAGCGCAGCCACCAGTTCGTCCACCTGGATCGGCTTGGCGATAAAATCGTCCATCCCGGCCGCAAGGCACTCTTCCCGGTCTTCTTTCATCGCGTTCGCCGTCATCGCCACGATCCGCGGCCGCCTCTCGCGGGCAACCTCGCGCCCGATCGCCCGCGTCGCCTCCAACCCGTCCATCTCGGGCATCTGCACGTCCATCAGGACCAGGTCATACGGCTGCCGCCGCAGCGCTTGCAGCGCTTCCAGGCCATTCCCCGCCACATCCGCCCGGTAGCCAAGCCGCTCCAGCACCAGCAGCGCCAGCTTTTGATTGATCGCGTTATCCTCCGCCAGCAGGATGGAGAGCGGGTGCCGCTTGCCCATATCGGCGTCAAAACGAGGGCCGGCCCGCTCCTCTACAGAGGGGAGCGCTTGCTCGCTGCCAAAGAGTCCGATCAACACGTTGTAGAGTTGCGAGGGTTTGACCGGCTTGAGCAGATAAGCCGCCAGCTCAACGTCTCTTCCACGCCCCTCCCGCGGCCCCAGCGAACTCAGCATCACAACCGGCAGGCTGCTGGCGTCCCGCACCTGGCGCACCTCGCTCGCCAGCGTCATCCCGTCCATCTCGGGCATCTGCAGGTCGAGCAGCGCCACGTCGAACGGGTCGCCGGTCTCCAGGTCGCGGACCACCCAGGAGAGCGCCTCATGCGGCGAGGCTGTGGCCTGGGGCAGCATACCCCACGCCTGGGTCTGCAAGGTAAGGATGTGCCGGTTGGTGGCGTTGTCGTCGACGATCAGCACCCGTTTGCCCTCCAGCCGGGGTTGAATGCCCTGCAGGTGGGGACGCCGCGCCACGCTTTCCGCCTCCTCGGCCTGGACGGTAAAGTGGAAAGTGCTCCCCTTTCCCGGGACACCCTCGCTCTCGACCCACATCTGCCCGCCCATCAACTCGGTCAGCCGCTTGCTGATCGCCAGCCCCAGCCCCGTCCCGCCAAAGCGCCGCGTCGTCGAGGCATCCACCTGGCTGAACGACCGGAACAGGCGCCCCTGCCGCTCCGCTGGGATGCCGATTCCTGTATCGCGCACGGCAAAGTGCAGCTCCTGTGGGGAGGAAGCCGCCTCGCCCCTGCGTTCTACCGTCACCGCCACCTCGCCCTGCTCGGTGAACTTGACCGCGTTGCCCAGCAGGTTGACCAGCACCTGCCGCAGGCGGGTCACATCGCCCACGATCGCCTCCGGCACATCGGGCTCGATCGCGCAGCTCAGGTCCAGCCCTTTCTCCGCCGCCTTCCCCGCCAGCAGGTCAACGGCGCTCTCCACGCACGCGCGCAGGTCAAGAGGCTGTCGCTCCAGCTCCATGTGCCCCGCCTCGATCTTGGAGAAATCGAGGATGTCGTTGATGATGGTCAGCAATGCGTCGCCGCTGGTGCGGATCGTCTCGGCGAACTCGCGCTGTTCGGCGCTGAGGGGGGTGTCGAGCAGCAGGCCGGTCATGCCGATCACAGCGTTCATGGGTGTGCGGATCTCGTGGCTCATGGTCGCCAGGAACGCGCTCTTGGCTTGCGTCGCCGCTTCCGCCGCTTCCTTGGCCTGTTGTAAGGCCTCTTCCATATGCTTACGCTCGGTGAAATCGCGAATGACCTCGATCGCACCCACGACCGCGCCCCGCGAATCATTCAGCGCCGAAGCGGTTCCCAACAGGTAGGCACCGCCCGCCTTGAGCTGCGGCACGTAGGTTTCGCCGATCAGGATCGCGCCCTCCCTGCGGATGTGCGCATAGTTCTGTTCCAGTTCCTGCTGGGGTAGGGTCACCAGGTCGATCAGGATGGGCCGGCGCTCGCCATAGAAAGGCAGGGCATACTCGTAATCTCCCTTGCCCAGCATTTCTGCCGCGTTCATCCCCGTCATCTCTTCTATGGCCTGATTCCAGGCGATGACTCGCCCGTCGCGGTCAATCACCAGTATAGCATCGGGCAGAAACTCGATGATGTCGGTCGTACGGCGCTGCGATTCCTGAACGGCCTCGAACAGGCGAGCGTTCTCGATGGCGATGGCCGCCTGGCGGGCCAGGGATTGGAGCACCGCCAGGTCACTTTCGTCAAAGGCGTTCAGGCGATCGCTCTGGGCATGGAGCACGCCGATCACCTTCTCCTTTGTCATCAGGGGCACGGCCAGCTCCGACTGCATCTCGCTGGCTTCGGCCAGTCCATAGTAGCGCGATTCCCGGCTCAGGTCGGGCACGAGCAGTGGTTCGCCGCTGCGAGCCACCCAGCCGGTGATCCCCTCCCGACCTAATTTGATGCGCGGCGGCTGAAACTGGGGATTCTCCCAGACGGCTCCGGATCCGGCTTTAAAGACCAGCTCGTCGCCCTCGATCAAACCGATGCCCACCAGATAGTAACCCAAAGTCTCCCTTACCAGGCGGGTGATCTCTTGCAAGAGCTCGTCGGGGGGCAGGATGGATGTCATGCGGCGACCCACCTCGCTGATGACCTGGAACTGGTCTGCTCGCCGCTGCTCAGCTTCAAAGAGGCGGACATTCTCCAGAGCTGCGCTTATGCTGTTAGCCAGGGTGGTGAGCAGCCGCACGTCTGACTCGCTGAAGGCGTGCTCACGGTTGACATTCTGAAGCGAAATGGATCCCGTTGTCACATCGCCCGCAATGAGAGGCACAAACAGCATCGATCTGGGCATTGCGGCGCCGGGAACAAGGGTCAAACCAAGCTCAGCCGCGCGGGCTGCCGCGTCCTCATTGACGAGCACCGGCTGGCGTGTGTTGATCAAGAGCCTGGCTATGTCGCCCATGGGAGTGGGCGGCCCTCCAGAGATGCGCTGTCCGTTTTGCATAGCAAAAAGCAGCGAACTGAGCTGCGCCGAATGGTCAAAGGCCTCGATGGCTGCCACCTGAGCATCAAAGATGTCGCGGATCCTGTCACCGACCAGGTCGTATATGGCCTGGATGTTGAGCTTGGAGGCCAAAGTCTGCTGGACGCTGTTGATGATCTCCAGTTGGGCGGTGCGCCCCCCCAACTGGGCGTTGGCTGCCTGGAGCTCGGCGGTACGTTCTCTTACTCGCTGCTCCAGCGTCTGGTACAGCCGCACCCGGTCGATGGCGCCAGCGATCTGGCTGCCCACCGTCATCAGCAGTTCAAAACTGTCCTCGGTCACCGGGCGATCGGTCGTGGCGTTGTCGACGGCGAGCACGCCCAGGGCCGTTTCGTGAACCAGCAAGGGCACCGCCATAAACCGGCGCGTCTTCAGGGCCTGGACGTAGCTCAGCGTCTGCTCGTCGGCCACCTGCGCGGCATCGGTGACCAGCACCGGCCGGCCCAGGCGCACCGCCTGGCTGAGAAAAGAACCCTCGTTGTCCAACGAGACAGCCATCTCACGCGCCGTGGCGGTTACCTCCGGCGTGCCCCCGACCGAATGCCCGTCCACCAACAGGCGCCGTTCCCCGTCCACCAGCAGGATCAACGCCCGGTCAAAGCCCAAGTGCCGGGTCACGGTGCTCAAGCTCTCATCCAGCAGTCTATCCAGGTCGTGCGTGGCGCCGGTGACCAGGCCGATCTCGTGCAGCGCGGTGAGCTCGGCGAGGCGGTGCTGCAGGTCAGCGTTGGAGAGCTGCAGATCGGCGCTGGCCCGCTGCAGTTCGTCATAGTGCTGTTCAGCGCTCTCCCGCTGATCCAGCAGCAGGCGACGTTGCTGGTTGCGGTCGTGACCGATCCGTCCGAGCTGCCAGGCCATCACCCCAATGGTCACAGGCAGCAGGACCGCCAACCCGGCCAGCCAGGCCAAAGGGACCAGGCGCAGCACGAGGGCGCCCAGCAGGAACAGCGAGAGCAGCACGCCCGCCCAGAGGCCCACGCTGACGCGCGGCTTGACAGCCTCCCAGGTGAATTCCCACTCACAGTAGGGGTCGCCATGCAGCAGGCAGTGCAGCTCTTTGACCCGCGCCGGCGGCAGGTTGGAATGCAGTCGCGGGATCGCGGCATAAGCCCCTTGATAGGCCCGGCAGGCCATGCGCATATAGTGGCGGTGGATGGCGGCGGGCATCTCCTCGAGCTGGCGTCCCGGGTGCCACTGCAGCACGGCAGAGTCGGCGGTGGTCACCACGGTGCGGACGTCGGTCTGGGTCACCTTGGCCGCCAGGCCGGGCAGCAGGCTATACACCTGCCTCAGCGGCAGTGGCCTGGCGATGTGGAATATCGAGGCCGGAATGCTGCGCAGGCCGCGGTGGTAATAGAACTCGGGGTCGCCGCAGATCTCGCGGGCGAACTCGTTGGCGTACAGGTTGAATTCGTGCGAGTAGGTGTGGCCTGGGTTCAACAGATAGTCACGGGTCACGTGCATGGTGTGGTCGGGAATGGCGACGTTCAGCCGTTCCACCAGTCGGTCCAGCGCCACCTCGCGCGCCTGGGCCGCAGCCGTCTGACGTTCGACAGCGCCGGCGCCGGCAGGCAGACGCTGCTCCGCCCAGTCCTGCATCTGGGCGATCACCCCCAGGATCGAGGCGCCGTTGGCCTGTCGGATGGGCCGGCCCTGCTCGTCGGCCCCAAAAGGACGCCCCACCATGTGCGGCGGAAGCGGCGGCAGTTCGACATCGGCGGGTTCCGCACTGCTGGCGGGCCGATCATCCCCCTGGGACCAAGCTGCCGGGGCGGAGGCTGGCTTCTCAACCGTCGCCCCCCGGAGGCCAGGCACCTCGGATCTGGGCAAAGTTGGCTCAGGAGCCACGTCCTGCACGACGTCCTCTTGCGAGGGCCGAGGCCACAGCCGGTACAGCCCCCGCCGCTGGGGCTCCTGCCAGGTGAACTCCCATTCGCAGTATGGGTCGCCGTGTAATTGGCAGCGCGTCTCCCTGACCTCGGCCACCGGCAGTCCGGCGACGATGCGCGGGATCTGGGCGAGCGCGCCTTGCGCGTGCTGGCAGGCGCTCAAGAGATAGATCGACCGCAGGCCTTCGGGCAGCTCAGCCATTTCCCGGCTCGCGTCATATTGGATGACCGCCGAACCGGGGCTTGTGCGCACCGGCCGCATATCAGCCTCGGCGAACTTGGACACCAGCCGGGGCAGCATCGTGTAGACCTGGGCCAGGGAAAAGGGGCGCCCCAGGTAGGCCAGGGAGGCTGGAATGGTCTTGACCGCGCGGTTAAAATGGTAGTCCGGGTCGCCCGACATCTGGCGGCAGATCTCACAGGCAAAGGCGTCGAACTCGGTGGAGTAGCTGTGCGCCTCGTCCAGCAGATACTCGCCCGTGACGTGGTACAGGGGATCGGGGATGGCGGCGTTGAGGCGGGCCACCAGTTCCTCCAACGCCGCCGCGCGGGCCCGGGCGAGATGTGTCTCGCGCTCCGCGCTGTCAATTCCCTCGGGCAGGGCGGCGACGGCACGCCGGACCACGCATTCCAGCATATACTCGACCGCGCCGCGTATGACGTGCCCCTTGGTGTGGGTGATCGGCCGCCCGGCCTCATCGGCGCCAAAGGGGCGCCCGGCCATGCGCGCCGGGAGCGGCGGCAGGGAAGCGGCAGCGACGCTGAGCGCACCAGAGTCGCCCAACCCGGAAATACTCATGGTTCATTCTCCTTGTGGGCGCATAGGCGCTGAGCTGATGGCAACCAGGCCCTGGCCCCTCACCTGTTGGGAATTCATGTGGCTTCCCATCCTTTTCCTTCCGGTGCTGTCGTGGAATCGACGGACTGGAAAAAAAGTCGGACGCGGCCACCCGCCCTGCTCCATGGCACCAGCACCGGTCCCGCACTCAGGTCCTGCAAGGCATGCTTGTCGCCAGCAGCGGACGAGAGGGTAAAGCATGCCGGCAGCGGTGTCGAGTCGCCTTCCGGCGTGACCTGGTGTGCCCACACCTGGAGCTCGCGCGCGGGCGTGTCGATCTCGAACGATGCGCCGCGCAGGGATGACGGATTGGACACCCAGTCCTCAGCAGCTTGGTAGGGCGTTTCGCGGTCGCGATAGTGCAGACTGACTCTGGCCGGCACCAACGCACCCCGCGCGATGACCGCATAGGTTGCCCGATCCTGCCCTTCCTGCCGCCATTCCACGACCACGCGCGGTTTCAACGCACCGCGCCGAAGGACATAGACGGTCACCCCTAGGACGATCAGGCCGGCCAGCAGCGCCGCTGCGCGCTCGGGAACCCCCTGCCAGATGAACAGGCCGTGCACAAACAGGCTGGACAGGAACAGACCATAGAGCGCAACCAATACCAGTGGATGCCCGATGAAGCGATAGACCACTTGAGGCACAACGTTCCCTTTGCGCCGGCTGGACGCCAAGACCAGCGCGGGGAAAACGCCGGCAAAGATCGGCGCGGCGAGCACCCCACCCAGATTGAGAACCCAGGTAAAGGACTGGCTGTTTGTCAGGGTCAGCCATTCGGCGATGAGCAGGACCAGGACGATGGGGGATGCGCTGAGCCAGAAACGGCTCGCCCGCGCCGACAAAAGCACCACCACCCACTCGCGAAACCTGGCAAACCCGGAAGGTTTGTCTGGAGGTGGGGCAACACCTGGGTCAAGCGCTTGCCAGATCTGCGCGGGGAGCGTGCGGCGCCCGCGCCGCGCCAGCCGCACACGATAGCGCGTCTCTCCTTCCGTGCGCTCCTCTTGTACCATGCCCTGTTCGATCAGCATGGTCAACTGCGCACGGGCGCGCGCCTGATCTTGGCCCATCGATTCGGCTACCTCGGCCAGGCTCGCCGCGCCGTGCCGCAGCAGCCACCGTACGAGCGGCGGCTCTGCGCCAGGTGCAAGCAGCACATCGAGCAGGTGGACGCCCACGGCTTCTGCTTGCTCCTCAACCGAGGCCGCAAGGGTGCTCGTGACCTGCAGCCGCACGTGATCCGCGCTCGCGTCCAACACGTCGATCTGCGTCTGAGACTCGGCATCCTGCCAATGATCCGCTACCGTGAACGCTTGATGCCCGGCGCGCGGGCCTGTATGACGGTCGAGCGCAAATTTGGGCACACGCCCGGCCAAACCAAGATAGGTGAGGGTGAGGGATGGCGTCTCACCGGGGCGGCGCGGATGCAGGCGCAATCTGCTCCGCCCACGCAGCAGAAGCAAAACCGGTCGCGCAGACTCGGGCAGTCTCTCGCGTACGAGAGAAAACAGGCCGAGTGAGGAATGGATCGACCCCATGCCCATTCCGAGCACGACCAACACCAGTCCAAACACATTGGCGAGAGGCCCGACTGTGTCCGCCAACGGGGCGAGCGCGGTGCCTTTCTCGCTGGCCAGTGTTTGCGCGGGGATGGCGCCGCCGACCGCCAGCAGCCAGACGCAGTAAAGAACGATGGCTGTGAGCTGCGCGGCAACCGTACCCCAGATCAGCGAGCGTGCGCTTGGGTCACGCTTGAGGACCAGCTTGCCGCAATTACCCACCGAACTGTGTCCAAAGTAAGCCGAAAGGACGACGCCAAAGATCAGCCCGAAAATGGCCGGCTCGAAGGGACGGCCATTGAGCAGAGGCACGTTGGCATAGGTGAGGTTTTCTGTCCTCAACGCCGCAAAGGCGAGCAGCACGAGCAGCAGAACCATGACCATGTTGACCGCGCCAACCACGAGCGCCGACGTGATGGTGGAGCGGAGCGAGCCGCGAGAAAGAAAATACAGGCCGACGCCAAAGAGGAGCACGATCCAGATCTCGGAGCGGACCCAGGTGACAGCCGAGAGCGCGCTGGATAGGCCGATATAGTACCCGAGAAGCGTGGCCAGGTTAAAGCCAGCCAGGGCCAAGATGACCACAGTCGAGCCGGCGCGGCCCAGGTATTCGTAGACGAGGCGGCCGAAAAAGGCATTGCCGTAGCGGACGCTGCCGGTGCGCGCGAGGCTTTCCGCCAGCGCTGCAATGGTCAGTACATTCGCCAGGCCAAGCAGGATCAGGATCACGAGGCCCGGGAGCGGGCCAATGCTCGCCAAGGCAATGGGCAGAGCCAGGATACCGCTGCCAACCGTCTCGGTCAAGGTCAACGAAAAGACCGTCCAAAACGGCGGCAGCGATTCGAGTCGGCTCGCGAACGAGGCGCCGCTCCAGCGCAGCCTTTCGGCCAACCGGACACGCGGCTGATAGATCGATTGCGGTGGTTGGCCATACCGGCGCGCATAGGCGCGCTGAACGGCGGCGTCATCCAATGCCAGTGCGGCGCGGAGACGCGGCACACTGGCATGAGTGAACACAAACCTGTCGGCAAGCAGGTGCGCGATCACTGCGCGCAATTCGACATTGTCGGGGACAAGCACGCGCCACTCTGGCGCATACCGTTCGAGGTCTTGAATGGTTGGCTTTAGCGGCGGCTCACGCCCGAGCGCAAACGCCTGCAGAAAAACCAGGTCGCGCTGCCGTTCTCCCTCGGCGGTGAGAAATGGATTCAACGCCTGCTGCGAGCTCGCGACGAGGTGCGCGGTGCGGCTCTCGATGAGATAGAGCAGGGTCTGTGCACGCCTGGCGGTCAACCCGCCAAGCACCTCCTCACGGCTCAATAGCTCTAGATCAGACATATGGATCGTCCGGTTACGCCAACAGCCGCTCTGCGACCTGTTCGAGCGTCTGGGTGATCGTATGATCCGGGTAGCGGGTCACAAAGACGCCTGCGCTGGCCAAGGCCATCATGTCATCGGAATGGGGCAGAACCCCGGCTACCTCTGCCCCGTAGGCCTGTTCCACCCGCGCCTTGACCTCTGCCTCGGAAAAGACCGCCGGCACCTTGTTCACCACCAGCATCATCTGCGGCACGCTCAGCCGGCGGGCCACTTCGACGGTGACGCCCGTGCCCTGGTAGTCCTGCTGGTCGGGGCGCAAGATGATGAGGAGCACATCCGAGATAGCGATGGACAGCAGCGTCTCCTCATTCAGGCCGGGATGGGTATCGATCATCAGCACATCCAGATCCAGGGCCTCGATCAGATTTTGGAAACCGTCGTTGAGCAGCCCCACGTCGTAGCCCTCGCGCAGCACCCGGGCGATCTCGCCGGCCCTGATGCTGGAGGGAACCAGGAACACCCGTCCGCTGATGTCGCCACCCAGGTTGGCTGTCACATCGTGGGCCGTCTCCTGGATCTCGCACTTGCCCCACAAATAGTCGTTGAGCGCGTGCACGATCTGATCCTCTTCCAGGCCAAAGAGGATGTGGATGCCCGGCGAAGCGATGTCGGTATCCACCACCCCCACCCGGTGTCCCAACGCGGCGATGAGCGCGGCGAGGTTGGCCGTGGTGTTGGATTTGCCGGTGCCGCCGCGAAACGAATGAATCGAAACAATTTTCGACATAGGAATCCTTTCTCAAATCAAAGGCTATTGCCGCCGTATGGCCAGCAAGGCGATGTCGTCCGATGGGTCCGCTTCGCCCATAAACTCGCGAACGCTCGCCTGAATAGAGTCGAGCAGCTCGGAAGCGGTTGAAACGGGCTGCGCCATCAAAGCATAGAGGCGTTCGTGCTCAAAGAACTCGCCCTGTGCATTACATGCCTCTGTCACCCCATCGGTAAAAGCGACAAGGATATCGCCCGGTTCGATGCAAACCGATTGGATATCGAAACGCGTCCCTGCAAAGAGGCCGACCACGGGGCCGGTCGTGGCCAGCCTTTCCTTGACGCCGGCCGAGTTGACCAGGAGTGGGTGTTCGTGACCGCCGTTGACGTACAGGAGCATGCCGCTCGATGGATCCAGGACGCCGAGAAAGACTGTAGCAAACATGCTGGTGTGGCCATGCACGTCGGCCATGTAATTGTTCGTCAACTCGATGGCGTTTTTCAACGCGCTGGTGCCAATAGAAGGCAAAACAGGCCGTCGGCCACCGATCTGCCGGCTCGGTTTTTCCTCCGATAAGGCGTCCATCCAATGTAACGTCTGGTGCTGTTGGGCAAAGGCCCGGATCAGCGTGCGAAAGAGCGCCATATAGAGCGCCGCCCCTACCCCTTTGCCACACACATCACCGATGACCAGGCCCAGGCGCCGGTTCTGGACGAGTGGGAAAACGTCATAAAAATCTCCGCCAACCTGGCGCACCGGCTGAAAGCGGGCGGCGATCTCCCAGCCGGGTAACTGTGGGATCTGCTCGGGAAGGAAACTGGCCTGGATCTGGCGGCCGATCTCTAGCTCGCGCTCTAAGGGATTTTCCATCTCAATACAGCTCCGGCATCTCGATCGGCTCCGGCTGCGGCTTGCAGACCCCGCAGTAGAGCGCATCGGCGACGACCACCGCCTTGGGCGTGTTCGCCTCACCCACATAGATGGTGAGGATGGCCGGCATCTTTTTCATGTGCTCTTTGCACAGCGCACGCCCGCAGAAACTGCACACGCCGCGCGCCTCTTGCTCACAGTGAAAACATTTCATGGCCGCTCCTCCTCTTCTCCTTCCACCTTGTCGCTCAACGCCTGCCAGAGATTCGCCGGCAGCGCGCGCCCGCGCTTGGGCGCCAGGCGCACGCGGTACTGTGTCGCGCCGCGCATCTCAAGCTCGCGGATCAAGCCCTTGTCGAGCAGGTCGGCCAGCGCCAGGCGCGCCTGCGCCTCATCCCCCCCAAGAAAGGCGGCCACGTCCGCGAAAGCCGCCGTTCTCTGCCGCATCAGCCACTTGAGCAAGCCGCTCAGCGGCTCCGGCAGCGTGAGCAAATCGGCCATGCTCAGCCCGGGTGATTTTTCGCGCGCCGCCAGCTCACCGTCCAGACGATCGAATAGTCCTCGGCCCATTTGTCCCTCCTATCGCGCGCCGATCTAACGTTTTTCGCGCAGCCGTGCCAGGCCAGCGTCGGCGAGCAAAATGACTCTGACGAGCAGCCCCAAGATCAGCGGGACGCCGGCCAGGAGCGCCAGCCCCCCGGCGAGAACCGCGGACAGGATATCGCGGCCGCTCAACACCGTCTCGATCAGCCCCCGCACCTGGCTCTGCCACAAGTAGATCGAAAGAAACATCGTGAGAACGGTAAAGGCACCCGTCAACAAGCCATAGATGGCCAAGATGCGCTCCTCGCGGCTGAACGGGGTATGCTCGCGCAAGAGCTTGGAGACCAGCCGCTTGCGCACAAACGCCAGCGATTTCTTGCGCAGCAGCGGGATCTCGAGCCAGTCCATGAGGATGAAATAGCCATCCAGCTCCATGAATGGAGCCAGGTTCAGAAGGACGCCGAGGTAGGCTACGGCAGCCATCTGGAACAGCACGGCGCTCACGGGCAGCTGCGAAAAGAGCGTGCTCACCAGGACAAGCATCCCACCCACGGCCAGGTCAGCCGCCGGACCGGCAAAAGAGGTGGCGACTCGTGCCGCTTTTGGCGCCATCCAGATGTCGGTCGTATCGACAAAGAAGGCCGGCGACCCGTAGTAAAAGAGCATGCCACCCTTGAGGATGCTCCGGCCGTAGTGTTTGCAGGTCAGGGCATGGCCGCTCTCGTGGAAAAAGATCATGGTGTAGTTGGCCAGCAGCAGCACCAGCAGCCCCAGCCCGTAGGAGCCGGCCGTCTGTACCACCGAATAGGTACCGCTCAGCAGCAGCCGGACAAAGAGGACCAGGCCAGTGAGGGCAACCAGGCCGCACACGATGAGCCCCGGCCGCGTAAAGAGCGGCCACGCCAGGCGCCGGTACATGGCCGCAAACAGCCTGTCCACGTTTTTGAGGCTGAACTCTTTCTGCATCGACGTGTCGGCGAAGCGCTGCATGCGGTAGGCCAGGGTACGTTCCTCCAGGCGTAAGGCAATGCCGCCCAGCACGTGGATCGGCCTGTCCTCCAGCAACTGCTTGGCCTTGAGTTGATCGAGCAGTTGGACGAGCCGGTCAAAGGGAAAGGCCCTGTAGGCGGCAAAGTAGGCCACGGCCAGGTCGCGCACCGAGTGCTCGCCGTCCAGGTGCTGCCACAGAAAATAGTCCTGGGCATCGATCTTTAAATAGGTGTTCGCCTCGGCGTTGCGCAGGATGTAAAAACTGTCCCCCTTGACCCCGGCCTGGCGGACCACTTCAACCTGCGCAGCGCGGCGCGGTTTGCGCCGGGAAAAGTCCAGCCGGTTCTCCAGGCTGGCCCACAGGTCCGTTGCCGGTTCCGGCGCGGCTGCGATGTTCTCCGCCAGCGTCTCCCACAGCCCTCGACTGGCTCCTGCAGCCGGCTCGCCTGATGGTGCTGTGTCCACAGGGTCTCCTCTCACTATCGACTTTCTCCCTCTAGCGGACCGACTATCGCCAGGGCATACCGTTCCGTATCCAGATAGGCATTCGCCACCCTCAGCACGTCCTGTGGTGTGACATTGTACACCCGCCGCGCGGCCTTCGCAAATGACTCAAACTGCCCGGTGAGCAGCGTTTCGATACCAACGATGCCGGCCAGGCTGAGGTTGGTCTCAAAGCTCACCGCCAGCGATCCTTCGTAACTCCTCTGGGCGGCTCGCAGCTCGGCCTCACTCACCGGCTCCACCTGCAGGCGGCGGATCTCGCCCAGGATCGCGTCCAGCAGTTCCTGCACGCGCCTTGAACCGGTTGCCGAGTAGACGGCAAAATGGCCCGTGTCCTCGTGCTCGGCGCGCACGGTTTGGACGGCATAGGCCAGGCCACGCCGTTCGCGCAGCTCTTGATACAGGCGGGAGCGACCGCCCACGCCGAGAATCCGATCGATCGCCTTCAAGACAGTGCTGTCCGGGTGGCGCAAGGGAACGGCCGGCCAGCCGATCGCCAGGTGGACCTGGCGGGTGGCGCGCTCCAGCATGCTGCTGCGGATTTCGGCCAGCGGCGGTTCCGCCGGCACCGGCTCGACCTCCGCCGGGTCGCCCGTAAACGGGCCGAACAGCCTCTCGACCTCTTGCAGCGCTTCCGCCGGGTCACATGCCCCACAGACGACGAGCACCGCCGCGGACGGCACGCAAAAGCGGCGATAGTGAGCAGCGACGTCATCCACGGTCAGGGCTGCCACCACGCTCTCATAGCCCAGCACCCGGTGTCTCAGCGGATGGGCCTGCCACAGCTCCAGGTCATACAGATCCCAGATGATCTGCCGCATGTCGGCCCGCTGTGTCATCTCTTCCAGGATCACGCGCTTCTCGGCCTCGAACCCGGCGCCGTCGAAGCGGGGGTGGAGGAGCAGGTCTGCCAGCAGCTCCAGGCCGGTGCGATAGTGCTGCGCGCTGGTGACCGTGCTTAGGGCGAGATAGTCCTTGACCGTCTGGCCCTGGATCCTGCCACCCAGATCCTCGATCTCGCCGAACAGTTCCCGGCTGCTGCGCGTCGCCGTGCCCCGGAAGAGGGCGTGCTCCAGGCAGTGGCCGATGCCGTGCCGGTCGCCGTCGTGACGGCTGCCCGCCTTCAGGAAAAGCTTGCTCGCGACGGTCGACGTGCCCGGGCGGCCGATGGCGACGGCCCGCAGGCCGTTCGGTAGGATCCGCTCTGCGAACGAGCTCGTGTCCATCGGCCGCCGTGTCAGGTTCACGTGTCCGCTTTTCCGGTGGGTTCGCGCACCAGGTCGCACGATGGGCTGGTGAGGGAAGGCGGAGGAGCTTCGCCAAAGCCTATCAGTGTCCGACCAGACCTAAGTCCCGCCGCGAGCCATTTTGGATAGCCGATCGTCCAGGCCCTCGGCAGTCGCCAGATCCGAGGCCTTCAGCCCGGCCCGTTGCTCGTCCGTCAGGCTGATGCCCAGCCCTTCAGCCGCCTTGGCGGGATCCGCGATCAGTGCACCACGAAACTCCGCGTCGACCATCGCCCGGCCCAACAACTCGTACATCTCTTTTTCTGTCGCCATTGTCTTTTTCCTTTCCTTTGTTTGTGATATTCTGCCGCCCAGATCCTCGATCTCGCCGAACAGTTCCCGGCTGCTGCGCGTCGTTGTGCTCCGGAAGAGGGCGTGCTCCAGGCAGTGGCCGATGCCGTGCCGGTCGCCGTCGTGGCGGCTGCCCGCCTTCAGGAACACCTTACTCGCGACCGTAGACGTGCCCGGGCGGCCGATGGCGACGGCCCGCAGGCCGTTCGGTAGGATCTGCTCTACGAACGGGCTCGTATCCATCGGCCGCCACATCAGCGTCACGTGCCCACCTTGCGGTGGGCTCGGGCGCCGGGCCGCACGGATGGGCTGGCGAGGGAAGGCGGAGGAGCTTCGCCAAAGCCTATGTCATGCGACTCAGTTTGGACAGCCGCTCGTCCAGGCCCTCAGTGACCGCCGCCAGATCCGAGGCCTGGAGCCCCGCCACTTGGTCCTCGGTCAGGGTGATGCCCAGGACTGCGACAGTCCTGGCGGGGTCCGCGGTCAACGCTGCCCGAAACTCCGGGTCGACCACCGCCCGGCCCAACAACTCGTACATCTCTTTTTCTGTCGCCATCGTCTTTTTCTCCTTTACATGATTGGATGTTGCCGCCGATCGGGGCGGCGCCGATCAGAAGCCTCTAGCCGGATCACTACAACCCTCCACTGATTGTGCTGCCGGCCCGGCAGACGATCCTACCGCTCTTGCTCCCTAGTCACTTTTTTCCCACCTCCTGCTCTGCCGAGGGATGGACCCATGCCAGATCCCTCTGCTCGATGCGATTCTGGCGCATGGCCGGATAGAGCCTGTCGACGATGGCCAGCGCACCGCCGGTGTTGCACTCGGGCTGAAGCTCGCACGCCTCACAGTCCGGGCAATTGGGCAGTTTCGTGAACCGGAATACCTGGCTGGGGTCGGCCATCTCCTCGGCGATGAGCCGGCCCGTCTCCCCCCACTCGGGGTCCTGGCCCAACTGCCGTGCTGCCTCGGCATGCGCCAGCCCCTCGGCCCGCAGGGCCAGATACCGGATCACGCCCTCATAGTAGCGATAGCGATAGGGTTCCGCGCGCGTGCCGAGAAAGGCATGGAGGCTCTCCCTGGCCTTTCCGTGTTGGCCCAGGCGGTAGCGGATCTGGGCCAACAGGAAAGCGAGGGGCACGTCCCGCCAGGGAGAGAGCCTCTCCAGTTCGAGCCCAAATACCTCGGTGAACCTGCTTGCCGCGGGTAGCCGGTCGAGCGCCTCCGCAACGGCTGCCAGATCCTCATCGGAACAGCGCTTGAGCTGGAGCGCCTTGTCCTCGATCGCATCCAGGGCGAGGGCGAGTGAGGATTCAGCCGATCCAGGCGCCGGTACCTGGCTCGTTGACATCGCCGATATCTCGGGCACGTACACCCGGACCGAGGGAAAACCCAGGAAAGACACGTCGCGGATGTAGACGTTGTGGCCAGCTTGATGAAAGAAGGCGACAAGCCGCTGCACTTCCTCCTCATAGGAGGCCCTGGGGCCCCACACGTCCCGTGCAAACGCGTAGCCCGCTTCCCCGCCCAAGAGCGCTGCCGGAAAAGCAGCCCGGCAGTCGCGCTTGAACGCCTCAAAGCCAAGGCATCGCCGGTGCCGGGAAACGAGTGTGTCATCCACGAAATAGGACGGTTCACGTTCCGAGATGGGCGAGCAGAACCGATCGAACGATTCCTCGTCCCGCATTCCCTGATAGATCTCGGTCAGACAGCGGCTGAGCGCGACCTGGAAGGACGTATCGCAGCCCACGTTGAGCCGGTACCTGTGGGCGGAGCGGTTTTCGACGATCAGTCCCAGCGCGGGAATGCGGGCGCCGCAGGAAAAGTCCTTGACCGTGACCCGGTACTTGCCGCTCTGCTCGATGGCCTCGATGATGGCGGCCTCTTGGGCGAACTGCCGGAGGTACGAGCGCGGGATGGTCGGCGGGGTTAGCCGCCCGAAATAGACGCGCGCTGCCGCCCAGCGCTCCAACAGTTCGCAGCAGCCCTGATAGAGCGCCTCCGGCAGCGTGTTGCCGGCGGCCATGCCATTTGAGCCGGTGGCCTGCAGCAGCAGGTTGAACGGCAGGCAGACCACATCCCCCTGTCCGGTATCGTAAAAGGGCACGGCGACGATGCCCGGCGCCCCGTTCGCCCGCGCCCGGGCGGCATAGCGCCGCACAAAGGTTTCCCGCCCGGCGCCGCCGTAGCGCACCAGGTCGTCCAGCACATCGCCCGGCAGCGCCAGGAGCTGCTCCTCGCTCAGATAGCGCTCGTCCGGGGCGTAGTAGAACCCGTATCGATCGCGGAAGGATGCGGCGATCGTCCGTGGGAATCTGGCAAAAAGGCCATTCTGCAACCGCTCGATGAACTCGGCGTGTCCGCTGGCCATGCAGTACTCGGCAGACCGGCCCTTGCCGTTCGCGGCAAAGCTGCCCTGAGAAGGAGGCAGGCACAACCCGACCGAGTGCAGCTCCGGGTAAGGGTTCGCAGACCCGTAGGGTTCCGGCGAGAGCCCGAGGGGGGCCAGGATGCGCCGGATGGCCGCGATGGTCTCGACCGGCTCACGCTCTTTGTAGGGTCTGGGCAGCGATGCGACCATAGCAGGCTCCACACCTAAAGAACGGGACGGCCAATTAGCTCCATGCCGTCCTCGAGGAGCGGGTACCGCTCCACCGGCGCCGGCTCAGGCGAATCCGCATCCTGTGGGGACAGGAGCTTGAGCACGGACAGATCCAGGCTCTGTGGGTCCAATTGTGGCAGAAATCTCATTTTTTCTCCTGATAGCTCGCAGAACAGAGATGGTGCCTGCCTCACCTGCGGCTTGAGGCCCGGCAGAGTCCACGCTGCTTACCGTTTGGCCTCCTGCGTCTCGGCATAGTGCGCGATCTCCCCGCGGAAGGAGTAAACCGAGTCAAAGCAGCGATTCGCACGCGTGCCCGGATCCAAGGACCCAGCGTCGTGGGGACACCCGCCCATACATAATGGCAGCGCGGCGCAGGCACGGCACTCGGCATCGGCAAACGGGTCAAAGCCTGGAAAGATCGCCTCGCTGCCCGCTCTGGCAGCCGTGCCGAGGTCTCCCAGGATCTCATCCCGGTTTCCGATGTAGCTGGAACACGGGTAGAGTTCTCCCTCGCTGCCTACGGTGAGATTGCCCCCGACCAGGGATACGCAAGAGACCCCACCGGGGACTGGGAGCGACCAGGCAGCAAAGCCAGCACGCACGGCCAGCGCCTTGAACCTGAGCCAGAGGGGGCCAAACTCTCGTGGGTCGAACCCCTGCTCGCCGCAGCCGCCGCACCCCTGTGGCTCGGCGAGGTTCCAGCGGATGCGATCGGCGTACACGGTCAGCTTGCCCGCCAACCCCTGGTCCGCAAGGAGTTCGAGCAGCGTCGCGGCTTGGTCATAGCTGCCGGCGTCCAGGTTGACCTTGATGGTGACCTGGAAATCGTTGACGGCGTGCCTCAGGTTCTTGACAATCTGCCAAAAGGTGCCCTTCCCGCCGGCCAGAGGACGCAAGCGGTCGTGGACCTCGGGCGGGCCGTCGAGGGTGACCTGTGCCCGGGTCACGCCGTGGTCCGCCAGTCGCCGGCTGGTCGCCTCGTCCAGCAGATAGCCGTTGGTGATGATCTGGGCCGTGTACGCCACGCCGGCCGCACGGCAGCGCGCCTGGAGGGCAGTTGACAGGCTGAACAGGGCCGCCTGTCCCAACAGGGGCTCACCGCCAAACCAGCACACGTCGAGGCTCTCCAGTCCGGGCAGCCGCTCATCGAGGTGGCGCAGCACGCGCTGCTGCACCTCCTCACTCATGAGCGAGGGATGCTTGACCTCGTAGCAGTACGGGCAGGCAAAGTTGCAGCCCAGGCTGGTGACGAGGGTGAGGTTGAGCCTGCTGCAGTCAAGCCTGGCTTTCTCATAGCGCCCGCGCAGTGTCTCGACTTCATCCACTTCCTCCGCCACCAACATGCCGTCGCAGCACAGCGACAGGAGCAGGGGCAGAGGACAGGGCTCGCCGCCCTTCGTGGCCAGGAAGCGCTGCAGAGCGCTGTGATCGGCGTCCGAAAGGCGGCGCAACGCGCCGGTTGCGGCGTTGAAAACGTAATGGGCAGAATGGAGATGCGCCCAGTGGTTGTAGCGTGACTCGAGCATACGCGCTCCAGATGAATGGCCGCGGAGAAGATCGACCTCTCCGCGGCCCAAGAGGTGCCCCTTGCGCCGGCCAGGGCCCAGAAGGCGCCGCAGCCAGCCGGGCTTGCTACGGTTGCCTTGGGACCCTGGTCTGGCGCTGACTCTCAGGCCGGTTGGGCTTGTTAAGCCTAGTAGCGGGCCGATACCCTACTCAAGCAGAACGATTTGCTGAGGCGCTCGTCGAGGCCCTCGGCCGCCTGCGCCAGATCCGAGGCCTTGAGCGCGTCCAGTTGCTCTTCCGTCAGGCTGACGCCCAGCTCCGCAGCAGCCTTCTGTGGGTCCCCGGCCAACGCCGCACGGAATTCTGCATTGGCGAGCGCCCGCCCCAACAGCTCGTACATCTCTTTTTCTGTCGCCATTGTCTTTTTCCTTTCCCTTGTTTGTGATATTTGGCCGCCCATCGTGGCGGCGCCAGTTAAAAAGGAGCCTGGGACCAGGCGCTCCTACCAACCGTTTGCCATGGTCTTTTTGACCAACCGCTCGTCCAACGCCTCGGCCAACGTCTGCGTGTCGATCATCTTCAGGGCGGCCAGTTGTTCCTCGGTCAGCGCATAGCCAGCGTCTCGCGCTGCCTGTCGCGGATCGTCCAGCAGTTGCGCTCGGAACGCCTCGTCGGCCAGCGCCCGGCCCAGCAGTTCCTGCCACTCTTGCTCCGTAGCCACGCCCGCGCGCCTCCTGGTCGCGTTCGACCATCCATAGGTGTGGCCCCATTGTATACCCCTGCCGTGGTAAAAACGTGGTGAGAGCGTGGTGTCCACGTGGTATCATGGCCAGGTTTTCGATCTGTCGGAAACCTGAGCGGATCAAACGTTGCCAGGTTGTTATGGCTATGCTATAATAGCCTGCGGCGATCCGAGGGCTGTGTTCTCGCATGGTGAGGCTGCTGTGTCTCTTTCTCTGTCCCTGCTGGGCGTCTTTCAGGCCAGTCTAGACAACCGACCGCTGACCGAGTTCTACTCCAGCAAGGTGCGCGCGCTGCTGGCCTACCTGGCCGTGGAGGCCGGGCGGGAGCACCCGCGCCCGGTGCTCGCCGCGCTGCTCTGGCCTGATTGGGACGACCGCGCCGCGCTGGGCAACCTCCGTTTTTCGCTCTCCAAGCTGCGCCAGGCCATCCACGATCAGGGAACCCTCCCTCCGTTCCTGTTGATCGACCGCGACACGCTGCAACTGAATCCCGCGGCAGACGTATCCGTGGACGTGCATCTCTTCCAGCGCGAACTGCGCGCCAGCCGCTGGGAGTCGTTGGCGGGGGCAGATCCCCCGCACGTTGACGGGCAGTCCGAGGCCGCCGTGCGCGCCGCCCTGGCGCACCTCACAACGGCGATGGACCTCTATCGCGGCCCCTTCCTCGAAGGAGTCTCTGTCGGCGACAGCGCGGTTTTCGAAGAGTGGGCGTTGGCCGAGCGGGAGCATCTCGAGCGGGAGGCGCGCCGGGCGCTCCACGGTTTGACGGCCCTGTACCAGCGTCTCGGCAATTGGGCTGCTGCGGAACAGGCCGTCCGCCGCCTTCTCGACATGGACCGGTGGGATGAGCCGGCCAACCGGCGCCTGATGGCCGTGCTGGCGCAAGCAGGACAGCGTAATGCCGCCCTCCGCCACTACGCCGCCTACCAGGAGGAACTGGCCAGCGAACTGGGCTGCGATCCGGAAGACGAGACACAGGCCCTCTACGCTCAGATCCGGGACGGCGGGCTGGCCCAGCCCTGGCCACAGCCGCGGCCCTCCCTCGTCGCGCCGGGCCTGTCCGCTCCGGAGCGCGCCCCCCCAACGACCGATACTGCGTGGCCGCCCCGTTTCGTCGCCCGCGAGCATGAACTGGCCCGGCTGCGCAGCCTGCTCGACCGGGCCCTCGCCGGCCAGCCCGCCGGATCGGGAGGTGGGTTGGCGCTGATTGTGGGCGAAGCGGGCAGCGGCAAGACCGCGCTGCTGGACGAATTCGCCCGGCGAGCCAGCCAGGCGCACGATAAGCTGATCGTGCTGCGCGGGAGCTGTAACGCCCACGCCGATACCGGCGATCCTTTCCTGCCGTTCCGCGAGATCCTCCAGACGCTGGCCGGGGATGTCGAAGGAAAACGGGCCGGTGGGACGCTCTCGCTGGAGCAGGCGCGGCGGGCCTGGGAGGCGCTGCCGGCGGTGGGCGCAGCCCTGGTGGAAAACAGCCCTGACCTGATCGACCGCTTTGTGCCGGGTGAGGCATTGCTGCAGCGCGTCGAGGGATTCCTGGCCCTGAGCGTATCCGGAGTAAGGTCGAGGGACCTGCCAAAGGGCTCCGGCTCATCCGGCGCCGCGCGCTGGCTTTCCCAACTGCGGGAGATCGTACGCCGCGCCAGAGAGGAAACGGCGCAGGCGCCCGGCCCCGGCCTCAACACGATGACCTCGCAGCCCGACCTGTTTGGCCAGGTGACACAGGTGCTGCACATCCTGTCCGTGCGGACTCCTCTGCTCCTGGTCATCGATGACCTGCAGTGGGCCGATGCCGGCACAACGGCGCTGCTCTTTCACCTGGGGCGCCGCCTGGCCGGCAGCCGCATCTTGTTGCTCTGCGCCTACCGGCCGGAGGCACTGGACCTGCAAACTCCCTTGGAGACAGGCGTCGGGAAAAGCAGCCAGGCCGCCGCACCGGGTCCCCAATCGGGGTCGGCGGCAGGCGTTGGAGCCGTCCTCCACGAGCTTATCCGGGAGTGGGGCGACGTCCAGATCGACCTGGACCAGGCGGACGGACGAGCGTTCGTCGAGGCCTACATCGATTCGGAGCCAAACCGCCTGGGGACGGGTTTTCGCCAGGCGCTGACCGATCACACCGCCGGCAATCCGCTCTTTACCGTCGAGCTGCTGCGCAGCCTGGAGCGGGCCGGGATGTTGGCGCAGGACGAGGTCGGGTGCTGGATAACAGCTGCCGAGCCAGACTGGGAGCGCTGGCCGCCGCGAGTGGAGGCCGTGATCGCCAGGCATATGGCCGGCCTCCCAGACGAGGACCGGGCGCTGCTGCAGGCCGCCAGCGTGCAGGGTGAGCAGTTTGCCGCCGAGGTGGTGGCACAGGTCTTGGACTGGGGCGAGGAGGCTGTCCTGCAGCGCCTGAGCGGCCCGCTGCGGACCCGGCACCGGCTGGTCGAGGCGGTCAGCCTGGATCGCCTGCCGCCGACCGGACAGCGCCTGTCGCGCTATCGTTTCCGCCACGCGCTGGTGCAGCGCAGCGCCTACCGCAGCCTGGATGCGGTGCAGCGGGCGCGGCTGCACGAGACGACCGCACGGGCCCTGGAAGCGATCCATGCGACGACGGAGCAGCTGCCGGCGCTGTCGCCCGAGCTGGCGCAGCACTATGAGGCGGCGGGTCTTCCCCTGGAGGCGGCAGCGGGCTGCCTGGAGGCGGGACGGTGGGCGATGCGGCTGGTAGCCTATGGAGAGGCGATCGCCCACCTGGAGCGCGGTCTGGCGCTGTTGGAAGGTGTGCCGGCCTCGCGTGAGCGGCTGCGCCTGGAGCTGGCCCTGTGCCTGGCGCTGGTCAATCCCGCGGTGCTCGAGCGGGGCTTTCAAGCGCCCAGCCTGAAGCGAACGTTGACGCGCCTCTTTGAGCTTGGACAAGTCCCGGACTTGAGGGACGACCCGCAGCGCCTCACCGCGCTCGTCCTGCTGGCACTGACAAGCTCCTGGTCAGCCGACCCCGCGCGCGGCCAGCAGGTGGGCGAGCAGATCCTGGAGCTGGCCTCTTTAGCAGAGCCAGGGCAGGCCACGGACGGCAACCGGCAGTTTCTCATGCTCGCCCACTGGGTGTTGGGGCACAGTCGATTTTTGCGGGGACAGCTCCTTGCCGCCCGCGACCACCTGAAGCGGGCGCTGGCCTTTCACGATCCGGAAGCCAGCGGCCGTCTGGGCCTGTTGTTTCCTGGGGAGCCGGGCGTGAATTGCCATGCACTGTTAGGCTTTGTATTGTGGCTGCTGGGCTACCCGGACCAGGGCCGGGAGAGCCTGCGGCAGACGTTGGCTGAGGCACGGGAGATCGAGCAGCCGTTGGCCACGGCCTTTACGCACATTGTGGCTGGAGCGCTTTACGCCGTCCTTGGCCGCGATGTGACCGAGTCCCTCAAACACGCCCAGGCCCTGCAGGCTCTGGGCGTGACAGGCCAAACCTACAGCGCATGGACCGAGCTGCTGGCAGGGCAGGCAGGGGCGGCCGGGCCAGGATCGGGATCGGAGCAGGGTCTCGCTCAAGTGGCAGAAGCAAGGTCCGCCTTGGACGCGATGGGCTCTGCTGCAGGATACGGCGTCCAGTCGTTGGTTCAGGCGCACATGCTCGTTCAGGCCGGCCGGGCCAAAATAGCGCTGGAGGCTTTGGATCGGGCGCTGGCCTGGATCGAGCGCACCGGCGTGCGGCCCCTGGAAGCGGAAGTGTGGCGCGTACGCGGCGAGCTGCTGCTGGCAGAGAGACCTGACAGGTCTGACAGACCTGTCAGGTCTAGGGCGAGTAGCAAAGATGAGGGCGCCGCGGCCTGCTTCCAGCGTGCCCTGGAGATCGCCCGGGAGCAGCAGGCGCGCTGGTTGGAGCTGCGGGCAGCGGTCAGCCTGGCGCGGCTGTGGCGGGCGCAGGGACGCCACGACGAGGCCCGCGAGCTGCTGGCCGGGATCACTGGCTGGTTCACGGAGGGATTTGACACCGTGGACCTGGTCGAGGCAAAAGCCCTGCTGGAAGCGCTAGCGTGAGCGATCCGGCTGAAGCAATTGAGATGCCGGACATAGTCAAGCTGCTCATCATCGCGGTGGTATCCTTGCAGCATTCCCATCCAGGTAACCGCTTTGCGCTTCTGACTGCCTATGATGCGCACTATCTGGCAGTAGCCGAGCATCTCGGTGCAGCGTTTTGGACCGCCGATCGTGCGCTGGCACACGCCGTTCAGCCTGAGCTAAACTGGGTTCACCTGGTCATGCCCTGAATGCCCCAGATTGTGGAAACAGCGACAACCGCAAATGAGTCCGTGAAGGCTGACCGCGCCTGCCCCACGCAATACACAGCATGCTATCCCACCGCCCTGCACCCAATGCCATCACCCCAAACTTACGTATGTGCTCTCCGCCGCATGATGTCTTCCTGCACCTCCGCCTCCAGCTCGACGAAACGGGCCGAGAACCCGCTCACCCGGACCACCAGGTTGCGATAGCGTTGCGGATCGGCGCGCGCGGCGAGCAGCGTCTCGTTCTTGGTGAAATTGAACTGCAGCTCCGGGATCCGGTTAGAGACAAAATAGTGGGTAAAGCTGCTGAAACGGCGCGCACCTTCTTCGTCGCGGAAATGGTCCGGATCGAAACGCATATTGATCACGCTGCCGGTGAGCACCTGGTGATAGTCCGGCACGGCCACCGAGGCCAAAAACGCGGTGGGCCCGTTGAGATCGCGGCCAAAATACGGGCTGGCGGCATCCGACAGCGGCGTAAAGGCGCGCCGTCCATCTGGCGTAGCCCCGACCTCGCGGCCGGCGGCGATGTTTTGCACGTTGGCGGCCATGGCCGAGACAAACCGCCCGCCGTCCAGCACCCGCTGCTCGAGACACGCTGCGGCCGTCCACTCGACTACTTGCGCCGCGATCTCGTCCACGTAAGGGTCGTCATTGCCATATTTGGGCGCTTTGTGCTCCAGCATCTGGCGCAGCGGCTCAGCCCCGCAGCGGGGAGCCGCCCCGGCAAAATCGTCCCTGAGCGCCGCCACCAGGTCGCCATAGGCCACCCGCCGCTCCTCCAAGACCAGCTTTTTCACCGCCGCCAGCGAATCGGCGATCGTCGCCAGGCCCATGATGCAGATGCCGTGAAAGCGCGGAAAGGCCGCCCCGCCGGCGTTGACGTCCAGGCCGCGATCGATGCAATCGCGGGTCAAAGCGGACAAAAAGGGATCCGGGAACTGCTCGGCGGGAAAGCGGGCCAGGTGCGCGTTCACCCGCTCGGCGTGGGCGGCGATGCCCTGCGCCAGCTCGTGCCTGAACAGCGCGACCAGCCGCTCGTATGAAGGCGCCGCCCCGACCATCGCCTCCATCGCTTTGAGCAGGTACAGCGGCGTGTTGAACCTGCTGTCCGACCACGGCGGCTGCCGCCCGGGCAGCATGGTCTCGATGCAGCCCACCATACAATAGTCGCGCGCGACCTCGATCGGGAT
>JAFGOG010000126.1 GCA_016926595.1 Anaerolineae bacterium | reverse complement strand
CAACTTTGGCCGCCCGATGAGCCACGGCTGTATCAACCTGACCAGGGCCGACGCGGCCTGGCTCTATTCCTGGGCGCCGGTGGGGACTCTGGTCAAGATCCACTGGTAGGGAGATAGAGCAACCCTGACCTGGCCCCCGCCGGTCTTTGTCATGTCGCCCGTTTTGTGCTACACTGCCCAGATGCTATGCGTAGAGGGGCAGGCATGAAGCGGAGCGTGACGATCTGGGCGGTGGTGCTCGCCCTGGCAACGATCCAGACAGCCTGGGCTGCGCCGGCGCTGACCCAGGGGATGGGGGTCATCACCTCACCGCGGGACGGAGCCGAAGTCCGCGGCCTGGTGCCGATCGAGGGCAGCGCCAGCCACCCCCAGTTCCAAAAATATGAAGTCCACTATGGGCCACAGCCCAATCCCGGCGACCAGTGGACCCCGGTAGGCCAATCGCCGTTCGCCGTGCCGGTGGTGCAGGGCCGGCTGGCACTGTGGGACACGACGGTCATCCCCGACGGCCAGTACAGCCTGCGCCTGCGCTTGGTGCGCGTGGACGGAAATTATGACGAGTATTTCGTGCGGGGGATCCAGGTGGTCAATACCCGGCCGGTAGCGACGCCCACCCAAGAAGCCACGCCGACATCATCCAGGCCGACAGAGATACCGACGGCCACGCCGACGATCGTCATTGCCGTGCCGACGGTGTCGTCGCCTACCCCCCGGCCGACCGATACGCCGCTGCCGACGAGCGAGCCGACGGCAACGCCGGAGCCGGTGCGATTCTTTGGGATCGCGCCGTTTCAGGGCATCAGCGATGCGGCGTGCTGGGGAGTGGCGGGCACGGCGGCTGTTTTTGCCGGTATCGGCCTGCTCTTTGCGGCGAGAAATGGGGTAGTGGCCTTTTTCCGATGGCTTGCTCGCCGCGGGCGAGAGAGCATGGGAATGTATGACGAATGACAGGCCCAGCATTGATCGTCGGCCTGGGCAATCCGGGAAGGGAGTACGCCGCCCACCGACACAACGTCGGCTTTCAGGTGGTAGACGCGCTGGCCCGCAGCCACAAGCTGGCCTTTTCCAGGCGCAGGGGCCTGGCCCGCATAGCCCAGGGTGAGATCGGCGGGCGGCCGGTGATCCTGGCCAAGCCCCAGACGTTCATGAACCTGAGCGGCAGGTCGGTCGGACGCCTGAGCCGGAGCCTGGACGCGCCGCCGGAGCGGATATTGGTGATATACGACGACCTCGACCTGCCGCTGGGGCGGCTGAGGCTGCGGGCAGAGGGCAGCTCGGGCGGCCACAAGGGGATCCGATCGATCATCGACGCGCTGGGCACGCAGGCCTTTTCCCGCCTGAGGGTGGGGATCGACCGGCCGCCAGGCCGGATGGATCCGGTGGACTATGTGCTGCGGCCGTTCGACCGGGATCAGAAGCCGTTCCTGGCCGAGGCAGTAGGGCGGGCGGCGGCGGCTGTGGAGTGCTGGCTGGCGGAGGGGATCATCGCCGCCATGGACCGGTTCAACGGGCCGGCCGCCGACGAATAAATTCGCCACTACGAAGGTAGTTTGAGTGAACCTCTCTGGGCTCTTGCCCTTAATCCAGGATGTACCCGCATATAGGCGCCTGGTAGACGAGATCGAAGGCCGGACCCCGGCTGAGGCTCGGGATCCGGAGCGCGGGCTGGGGGTCATCGGCGCGGCGCGGCCCTACCTGACGGCGGCGCTGTACCGCCAACTGCGGCGGCCCATTGTCCTGCTCACGGCTCGCGCGGAGCGGGTGATGCAGTGGGCCGAGCAGTTGCGGGTGTGGACCGATTCCCGGTCGATCTATGCCTTTCCAGAGCCGGACGCGCTGCCCTATGAGCGGGTACCATGGGCGCGGGAGACGATCTGCGACCGGCTGGCAGCGCTGACGGCGCTGGTGACGTGGAAGGACGCGGAGCGCAAGGAGGCGGACGGGCCCGAGCCGCCGTTGGTGGTGGCCTCGGCGCGGGCGGTGATGCACAAGACGCTGCCGCTCCGCGAGTTCCGCATCGGGCTGCGGGAGTATCGTCAAGGGCAGGAGATCGATCTGCAACGCGCGCTGGAGGTGTGGGTGGCGCACGGCTACCGGCCCGAGGTGGTGGTCGAGGAGCCGGGCGCTTTTAGCCGGCGAGGCGGCCTGATCGACGTTTTCCCCCCCAACCGGCAAGAGCCGGTGCGCCTGGAGCTGTTCGGCGACGAGATCGACAGCCTGCGACTCTTTGACCCGATCAGCCAGCGCTCGCGCGACCGGGTGGAGCGGTTCACCATGGCCCCGGCGAGCGAGGCGCTGCCCCGGCTGGCGCCGAGCGCGGCGCAGCAGGCGGCGCAGGTGGACCTGACGCTGTGCCACCCGCCAGCCAAGATGGAGTACCAGCAGGACCTGGCGGCGCTGGAGCTGGGCAGTTATTTCCGGGGCATCGAGTTCTACCTGCCCTATTTCTACTCCTATCCCGCCACGCTGCTCGATTATCTGCCAGCCGGCGGGCTATGCCTGGTGGACGACTGGGGAGCGCTGATGGCGACGGTGGTCGATCTGGAGCGGCAGGCCGAGGCGCTCAAGGCCGATCTGGTCAAAGCCGGCGAGCTGCCGGCCAGCCTGCCGCCGATGGCCACGCCCTATTTCACCTGGGAAAGCCTGGAACAGACGATTGGGAGTCACAGCCCGCTGATCCTGGCCGGCCAGTCCCCTAACGGGGATGTCCGTAGGGTGGTCGATCAGCCCGGCGAAAGCCCTATTGCCCAGGTGTTTGCCTATGGCGAGCGGTACGGCGGCCAGCTCAAGCGGGTGCTCGACGGCTGCCAGGAGAT
>JAFGOG010000637.1 GCA_016926595.1 Anaerolineae bacterium | reverse complement strand
GCTTAGCCACATTCTGCGCGGTTGCTGGCAGACTCGACCGCACTCGGGCAGCGGCAGGCTGTAGCCGCGCAACTCGCTGTAAATCGCCGAAAACCGCCTGTTGCGCTTTCGCACATCATCGAGTATAATGGACAGGACAGAAAGAAAGAGGACAGGTGCTTGATGTCGACATCAGTGGACGAACTCGAGCGGTTACTGGAGCAAATTGCCGGTGAAACCAGGCCGGTCGCCTTCTCCAGGTTATTCGCGCTCTCCGACCTGGCCGGAGAACGGCTAAAGCTGTTCCTGGCAGCCTGGGAGGATCTGCCTGCCACCCGGCGGCGCCACCTCATTGAGGCGCTGGCCGACCTGGCAGAAGCCAGCTTCGAGGTCAACTTTGACGCCATCTACCGCCATAGCCTAGGCGATCCGGACGATATAGTGCGGGCGACGGCCATAGACGGTCTATGGGAGAACGAAGACCCAGCCCTCATTGGCTCATTCCTGAGACTGCTGCGTGCTGATCCATCAGCGTTAGTGAGAGCCTCAGCGGCCGAGGCCTTGGGTCGTTACGTGCTTGCCGGGGAGCTAGAGCAATTGGACGCGCCGATCGTGGCCCGCATCCTCTCCGAGCTCCTGACTTGCTTCTACACGGTCGACGAAATGGTCGACGTGCGCTGCCGGGCAATAGAATCAGCAGCCTATGCCTGTGTGCCCGAGGTGGTCGACGCCTTGGAAATGGCCTACGACGAAGAAGATGAAAGGATGAACGCCAGCGCCGTCTTTGGCATGGGCCGCAGTTGCGACCGGCGATGGCGGACCATCATCCTGAAAGAGCTTGAGAACGATTCTCCGGCGATGCGTTACGAAGCCGTCCGAGCCAGCGGCGAACTGGGCCTCCGCCAGGCGGTGCCGATTCTGGCCCGCCTGATCCAAGACCCCGATCCCCAGGTTCACGAGGCGAGCATCTGGGCCTTGGGCCAGATAGGCGGTTCCGACGCCAAGCGGATCCTGGGCGATGCCTATGCGGGTGCAGACGAAGAGACGGTCGAGGCCCTCGACGAAGCGGTGGCCGAGATCGCCCTCCAGGAAGGCAGCCTCGACCTGACGCTTTGCGAGATCGACCAAGGCGTAGCTGGCGAGCTGCTGGACGACAAGCTGCTGGACGACGAGTTCTGGTATGAGGACGAGGACGAAGAAGACGAAGAGGATGAAGAGGATGTAGGTGACGATCTGCTCGACGACGACCGGAACAGTGAGGATCACTAGCCAGGTTACCAGATGCCCAGAAAGATCTATGTCATCGGCCACAAGAACCCAGATACAGATTCGATCGTATCCGCCATCGCTTATGCCGAGCTCCTCCGGCGCCAGGGTCTGGACAACGTCGTTGCCGCCCGCCAGGGCGATCTCTGGCCTGAAACCCAATACATCCTCGAACGTTTTGGTATCCCCTTCCCAAGCCTGGTGGAAGATGTGCGCCCCAGTGCCCGCGACCTGATGGCCACTCACCCGATCGTCGGCAAGCCGGACGAATCGGTCCATGCCATCGGTCAGAGACTGCGCCAGCACAGCATCCGGGCCATGCCGGTCGTCGGTGAGGATGGCCGCCTGGTTGGCCTGATCAGCGTCGAAGATTTCGCCAATATCCTGCTTCTCGGCTTGGATCCTGACCTGATCGACCAGATCCACCTGGAAGTGGACAACGTGGTCGAGACGCTCGACGGCCGCCTGCTGGTCGAGATCCAGGGCCGCAAGCTGCGCGACAAGGTACTGGTCGCGGCCATGGATCTCGAAACTGTTCGCGACCGTCTCGAACCTGACATCATGGTCGTCATGGGCGATCGGGAGGATGTCCAGCGCGTCGCCATCGAACAGCAGGTCGGGGCTGTAGTCATCACCGGCGGGCTGTCGGTTTCTGACGAGATCATAGCCCTGGCCCGCGAAAAGAACGTGACGCTCATCTCCTCGCCCCATCACACCTTTACAACAGTACGCTTGCTCAACCTGAGCATCCCGATCTGGCACATAATGCAGCGCCAAGTGCTGGCCGCATCTCTCGACGAGCCGCTCGATGACGTGCGCGACAAGCTAAGCCGCCAGCGAACCCTCCCCATACTGGACAACAGCAGCCGGGTAGTGGGGGTGGTATCCCGCAGTGACGTGATCAACCCAGTGCGGCATGGCCTTTACCTGGTAGATCACAACGAGCGAAGCCAGACCGTGGACGGCCTGGATGAAGCCGAGCTGCTCGGGATCGTCGATCACCACCGCATTGCCGATATCCAGACCGGGGCGCCCATCTTTTTCCGCAACGAGATCGTAGGATCTACCAGTACGCTCATCGCCGGTCTATTCGGCGAAGGCAACATTCCCATTCGGCCAGCTATTGCCGGCATCTTGTTGGGGGGGATCATCACCGACACGGTCCTGCTGCGATCTCCAACCAGCACGCCGCGCGACCAGCGGGTGGCTGAGGAGTTGGCGGCCATTGCCGGCGTAGACATGGCTGGCTTTGGCCACCAGATCTTTGCCCGGGTGTCCGATCTCACCAGCCGGACTCCGCGACAGATCCTGACTACCGACTTTAAAGAGTATCGTATCGACGATCAGCCCTTTGCCATCAGCTACATGGAGACGGTGCAGAAACGACAGGTGGACCAGGTCCGCGACGACCTCCTGGCCGGAATGCAAGCGCTCCGCGCCGAAAAGGGCTATGCCTCATTGCTGCTTATCATCGTCGACATTGTCCACAATCAGACCGAGATCCTGATCGACGGGATGGAAAACGAGATCGCCGAAGCGTTGGGCGAACCACTCATTTCCCCCCACTCGGTCACCATGAGCGGCGTCGTGTCGCGCAAGAAGCAGATTGTCCCGATCCTGCCCCGAGTCGCCCAGGTGCGGCGGAAAAATGGCCGGTAAGGTGAAAAAACAGAAACGATCGAGCCAAGAGGCAAAAGGGGAAGCCATGAGGTTGCTCAACCTCGGCGCTGGCCTGTTGGCGCAGGGCAAAGCCAGCGATGCGCTGTCTTACCTGGAACAAGCCTACCGGCTGGATGCCAGGAGCGTGCCGGTGCGCATCAATCTGGGCGGCGCTTATGTCATGTGCGGGCGCCATAAGAAGGCAATCCCGATCCTGGAAGCAGCACGGGACGCTGAACCGGGCAACGCCATGATCTGGATCAACTTGGGAGCGGCCTACCTGGGCAACCCGGTCCTTGCCACAGCCGAACAGCAGAACCAGGCAATCACAGCCTTCGAAAAGGCCCTGCAGATCGACCCGGCCGCACCCAACGTCCACTATAACCTTGGCCTCATTTTCGTGGACCGGGGCGACAGGGACCTGGCCATCGCCGCGTTCAGGCGAGCGGTGGAGGTCAACCCCCTCGATCGCGACGCACATCAATGGCTTGGCAAGCTGGAGGCGGCCCAGCAGCCGGACGACGAACCAGCATGACGACCATCTATACCATCGGACACAGCAATCATGAAACTGAGGCGTTCATCGAGCTATTGCGCCAACATGGCATCGAGCTCCTGATCGATGTGCGCAGCAGCCCCTACAGTCGCTACGTACCCCAGGCCAACCGCGAGACGCTGGCCCGGGCGCTGCATGCCACTGGCATCGCCTATGGCTGGCTGGGCGACCGGCTGGGGGGTAAACCGGGCGGCATCGCGGCCGATTATGACGAGCTGCGCGCCAGCCCCGCTTTTCAGCAAGGGATCGACCGCCTGGTAACGTTGGCGGCAGAGCGCCGCACCGCCATCATGTGCGCCGAAGGCGACCACCGGCAGTGCCACCGCCACACGCTGATCACTCCTGCCCTTCTGGACCAGGCCGTCTGCGTACTCCACATCCAACCTGACGGCAGCCTCGTCGACGAGGACCAGGAACCCAAGCAGTTGTCGCTTTTCTGAGTTTGAACTATGCCAACCGTCTATACTATCGGCTATACCCAAAAAAGCCTGGAGCGCTTTGTCCGGCTATTGCAGGGCTCGGGCGTAGACGCCGTCATCGACATCCGCCTGCGCAATACCTCACAACTGGCCGGTTTTGCCAAGCGCGACGACCTGGCCTTTCTCCTCCGGGAAGGTTTCGGCATCGGTTACGAGCACCGGCCTGACCTGGCGCCGACAGACGAGATCCTGGACGCGTACAAGGAGAATGGCGAATGGAACGCCTACGAGCGCGCCTTCCTCCCGCTCCTGGCCGAGCGCCGGGCCGAGGAGATCGGCCGCGAACTGCTGTCCCGTTACCGCCATCCCTGCCTGCTGTGCGCCGAGCCCGCGCCCGATCGCTGCCACCGACGCCTGGTGGCGGAATGGTGGGCCGCCCACCTGCCTGGTGTGGAGCTGATCCACCTGTGATAGAAACCCTGTTTTCAATGGAGAAAACAAAGGTTCGGAGGCCGCCATGCCTGCTCAAGAGATCCTGATCCTGGCTGTCACCCGCATGCTCGCCGGCGTCTGCCTGGCCGGCATGACCCAGGAGCCGCACTCTGTGACCGGCCTACGCTGGGTGCGCCCTGTCCGCGAGTACGGCCATGTCCTGCTAGGCGACATCACCACGCCGGAAGCGACGATCCTGCGCCCATTCGACGTCGTCGAGCTCAGCCTGATCCGCCCTCGCCCTGATCCGCCTCACGCCGAGGACTGGATCGCCGATTTTCGGCAGCGGCCGCGCATCGCTCGGAAACTGGAAGGGGAGCGGCTAATCAAGTTCCTACACAAACACCTGGATCGAGCGCCG
>JAFGOG010000125.1 GCA_016926595.1 Anaerolineae bacterium | reverse complement strand
TCGCGCCCAATCGGTTCCACCTTGCGCTCGTAATAGCGATAGCCCAGGCCAGGGCGAGCGCGCACCATCTCCGTCCAGGCCTGGCGGCCCAGCTCGCCATAGGCCCGCCGCTCTGCTTCCAGGCTTTCCTCCGCCTGGCGGAAAAGCCGCGCGTTGTCGATGGCCACCGCCACCTGGTCGGCCAGCGTCTGCAGCACCGCCACATCCTCCTGGCTGAACGCTGCCGGCTCCGTGCTCTGGACATCCAGCACGCCGATGATCTCCCCCCGCGCCTGCAGCGGCAGAGCCGCCTCCGAGCGCGTGTTGGGCAGGTCCGGATTGTCAAAGAATACCGCGTCGGCTCCCACGTCCAGGGCGATGTGCGGCTGGCCTCGGGCAGCAGTCTCGCCCACGATCCCGGTTTGGCCGACCTTGAGCCGGTGCCCCCCGGCCGCCATCCGCTGCCCTCCTTCGCTGGACGCCGTCTGCAATACAGCCCATTCGCCTGTGGGATCCACGAAAAAGATCCCGGTGTGATAGAAACCAAACCGCTCGCTGACCAGCGTCACCACCCGCGACAGCAGCGCCTGCACATCCAACACCGAAACAGCGTCGTGGGCGATGGCCGTGGCTGCTTCCAGGTACCGGGCATGGCGCGCCAGGTCACGCGTCCGCTCCTCCACCGTCGCCTCCAGGCGTCCCCTCTCCCCCTCCAGCTCGGCCGTCAGGCCGCGAGCGCGCCTCAGCGCCTGGTCGAGGCTGCTGGAGGCAAGGTACAGGATCACCGCCGTCTCAAACAGGTTCGCCGCCACCACCAGCCACGCCGTACCCGCATCGGCGACAAAGTATTGAGCTGGAAGAAGGCCGGCGTTCGCCATGTAAAACAACCCCAAGCCGAACACCATGCTCAAACCGGCGATGGCCAAAGCCGCACGCCTGCCCAACAGCAGACCGGCCATCACCACATCCGTGACAAGACCAACGCAGAGAATACTGGTTATCCCGCCAGAGATGAGGGCCAGCGCTGCATAGGCAATCCATTGCAGCGACACAGGTATCACGCTTGCGAGCTGAACATAGCCGCGGCGCATCAGGAGCAGCGCGCCCACACACACCAGCGACATAGGCACAGCAACTATCACCCCAAGCAGCGGCTGGGGAAGCGCCAAAGGCGCGATGATGGCCATCGGACCCGCGACAGCCAGGATACTCAGCAAAATGATATTGAGCAGAGCGGCGGTGCGAGTCCTATCCTCGTCCCTGTCAAACACCGGCGGAGCAAGGAATTGTCTGATCCAGTTCATCATTCCGATCCCACCTCCAGGCGGATGGCCAGATCATGCAGGCCCAGCGACTCGCCGATCTCCTGCGCCGCCGTCCGCAGCACCGCGTCCACGTCCAGCGACTGCCGCATCCGCGCCGTCACCTCGCCCACCAGCCGCTCCTGCGCCGCCCGCCGCTCCGTCTCCTGGTACAGCCGCGCGCTGTCCAGCGCCGCCCCCAACTGATCCGCCAGCGTCCCCAGCAGCGCCTTCTCCTCCTCCGTCCACTCCCCTGCGCCCGATGCGCCTGCCGGCCCGCCTCCGGCCGGCTTGTAAGCGTCCAGCGTCCCGATCACCTGGCCGCGGACCCTGATCGGTATCGCCATGCCGCCCTGCCCCGCGCCCCCTTCCGGTGCAAGGTGCCGGTGCTGTTCCGGTGTAAGCACCCCGTGCGGGTCATAACGCCGCCGCAGCGTGCCCCCCAGGCGCGCCAGCTCCTGCCACCCCTTTGCGCTCAGCTCCCCGTACGCCCGCCGCTCGGCCTCTAGGCTCGCCTGCGCTTGTTGGTACAACCGCGCGTTGCTGATCGCCACCGCCACCTGGTCGGCCAGCGTCTGCAGCACCGCCACATCCTCCGGGCCAAACGCGTCTGGCTCTGTGCTCTGCACGTCCAGCACCCCGATCCTCTCCCCCCGCGCTTGCAGCGGCAGCGCCAGCTCTGAGCGCGTCTCGGGCAGATCGGGATTGTCAAAGAACACCGCGTCGGCCCCCGTGTCCAGGGCAATGTGCGCCCCGCCCCGGGCCGCCACCTCGCCGACGATCCCCACCGGCGCGTCCCCGGCCTCCAGCTTGTGCCCGCGGGCCATCATCCGCTGCCCGCCCGCCGACGACGCGGCCCGCAGCACCGCATACTCTTTCTTCTCGTCCAGCAGAAAAATGCCGGTGTGATAAAACCCAAAACGGGCCGAGATCAGGCGCGCCGTCTCGGCCAACAACCGCTCCACGTCCCGGATCGCCCCGGCGTCGCGGGCCACCTCGGCCGCCGTCTCCAACTGCACCGTCCGCCGGGCCAGGTCGGCCGTCCGCTCCTTCACCTGCGACTCCAGTTGGACCCGCTCCGCCTCCAGCTCCTGGGCCAGTTGGCGGCTCTGGCCCAACGCCGTGGCCAGCCTGGGGACCATAAAGTTGAGGGACACTGCCACCAACACACCCAGCATAAGAAAGGTAGCAGTGGCGACGATCCATGCCGTCGGGTCGCTGACCCCGGTCACGCCGGGGACGGTCAGCCAGCCGGTGGTGTACGACACCCCAAAGCCGGCCAGCGTCAGAACGGCGAGAGCAAGGGCAAAGATGCTCGCCCGCCGTCCCAAAAAGATCGCAGCCGCAAAGACGAGCGTCAGCATAAAGACACGGGCGCTGCCCGACAGCCCGTCCTGGACCACGTCGATGAAACCCTGCACGTAAAGCAGCACAATCACCGACCAGGCGCCCAGTTGATAGGGGGCCCGCCGCCATAAAGCAAACAGAATGATCACCGCGTACGACACCCAGTAGAAAGGCACCGTCCAGTACTGCCCGCGGCCGACCGAGTCGACCGTGCCGGTCACTACAGCAACAAGCGTGATGATAGCCAGCGCCCGCAGCACACCCTGCAGCAGCCGCCGCTGCCAGGCCCGCACCTCCTCTATGCCCGACATAGCCCTGCTATTCACCGTCGCCATCTTGCCTCTTCCCTTGCCGTCTTGCGGCGCCCTTCTTCCGGCGCTTGCCCTCGACGGGGATTTCCGTCACATGCGGGGCCGGCGGAGATCCCCGGCTGGGGACCCGCGGCTGGGGATGGTCGCCGCTCCGGCGCTTGCCCTCGACAATCCCCACCTGCAGATCGAGCGCTTCCAGCCCCAACACCCTGACCATCTCCTCCACCGCCGTGTCCAGCACCGCGTCCACGTCCAGCGTCTGCCGCATCCGCGCCGTCGCCTCGCCCACCAGCCGCTCCTCGGCTGCCCGGCGCTGCGTATCCCGGTACAGCCGGGCGCTCTCCAAAGCCGCGCCGAGCTGCCCGGCCAGCGTCTCCATCAGCCTGACCTCATCTGGCGTCCACGGCCTGGCCCCCTGAGGTTTGCACAGCCTCACAGCTCCCTCTACATGGTCGCCGATCTTGACCGGTACGGCCAGCGTCGATCCACCGTCGCTAATAGGCCGGCCTGTCCGGCTGGCCTCCACCATCGCCGGCTGCCACCGTCCCGGCGCCTTGAAACCCTCCCTATCGCACACATAACCCAGCCCCGCCTGGCTGCGAGTCAGCTCCAGCCAGGCCCTGTGACTAAACTCGCCATAGGCCCGCCGCTCCACCTCCAGGGCCACCTGGCTCTCCGAAAACAGGCGGGCATTATCGAGCGCCACCGCTACCTGGTCGGCCATCGCCTGCAGCGCAGAGAGCGCCGCCTCGTCAAAAGCGCTCGGCTTTGTGTCCTGCACCGTCAGCGCGCCCAGCACCCGGCCCCGCGAGCGCAGCGGCAGCGCCGCCTCAGAGCGTGTCTCGGGCAATTCGGGCGTGGCCAGCCGCACCGCGTCAGCCTCCGCTTCCAAAGCCACCCGCGCCTGGCCGTGAGCGATGCTCCAACCGATCATGCCCGAAGGCGCGTCGCCCACCCGAATCCGATGCCCGCGGGCTATCATCGCCTGCCCGGCCGCTCCCGTGCCGGCCCGCAGCACCGCCCACTCACCTCCTGCCCCGCCTTCCTCACCCACCAGGAACAACCCCACGTAGTACAGCCCAAACCGCTCGCGGATCAGCTCAACCACCCGGTCGATCAGCTCCTCTGCGTCCAGGATCGACGTGGCCACAGCCCCTACCTCGGCGGCGGCGCGCAGATAGGCCGAGCGCCGCTCCAGGTCGCTCGTTCGCTCGGCCACCCGCTGCTCCAGACCTGCCAGCGTCTGCCGCAATTGCCCGGTCATCCTGTTAAAGGCATTGCCCAGGTAAGCGATCTCGTCCGAGCCCACCACCCTGGCCTCCTGCGACAGATCGCCGCTGGTAATAGCCTGGGCGGTGGCCGTCAGCCTGTCAATAGGCCGCAGAATGCGGCGCACCGCCGTAAACCCCAGCACAATCGCCCCGGCCAGCGCGATCAGCGTCAGAACACCCGTAATAACCAGCGCATTGAGCGCCAGGTTGAGCGCCTGCGACGTCGCCTTCTCGGCCACCACCCTGAACGACTGCGCACCGAATTGAAGCGCATCGCTGGCCAGCACCACCCGCGGCGCGTCCAGCCCTGCCTGGATCCCATCCTCGGCCGGCGCGAAACGCGCGCCCCTCAGCACCACCGATGGATTGCGGTGGGCGATCACCCGGCCATCCTCGGTCACAATATACACACTCTCGCCTTCGCCCACCGGCGTAGCGGCGATCACATCCCACACCTTCTTCAGCCGCGCGTCGGCCACCAGCACCCCCCCCTGGCCGCCGGTGGACGTCGCCAGGGGCACAGCCACCGTCATCAGCGGCTCGCCCAACACCTGGTCAAACCGCACCGCGCTGTAATAGGTCTCGCCAGTCGCCCTGGGCATGGTAAACTCGTCGGCCGTGGAACGGCTGCCCAGGTCGGCGTCGGCAAAAGTCCTGAGGCGGGCCAGGCGAACCTGCTCGCGCCCGTCGCCGTCCAGCAGCGTCAGCTCGGCAAAGGCGCCCTGGTAGTCAAGGAGCTGCGCAAGCGCCTGCTTCTGCTGCCCGGCGTCCAGCTCGGCCAGCCCCTGCACCTGCACCATACTCAGCAGATCGCCCTCCAGGCCGCGGACAAAGGCGTCCACCGCCGTCGAAACCCGCCTGGCCACCTCGCCCTGCAGCGCCAGCGCCTGCCGCTGCTGCACCTGGAGGCTCTGCCAGGCCAGCGCCAGGCCCGCCAACAACAGCGGCACCACCGCCAGCCCGATAAAGATCGCCGTCAGTCGAGTGCGGAGACTGGTTCGCATCCTGCCACCTGCCCTTGGCGCGCTACGGTATCCACCCCTTCCATACCTCCTCGTTTTCGGCGATCCAGGCGCGGGCCGCTTCCTCCACGCTCTTTTTGTCCAACTGCACCGTGGCCAGAATCGCGATCTGATCCAGGTTTGTATAGCTCATCCTCTTCAGAAAGGCATAGGCCTGCGGAGCATAGTCCTTGAAACCCGACCAGAAAATCTTGAACAACGGGTCTGGCGGATAGTCGCAGTCCACCCCGCCCTCCGCCGCCCTGGCATAGCATTCCTCACTATAAGCCGGCAGCTCAACCGGCACCAGGTCGTACAGCGAGTGAGCCCAATGGGGCGTCCAGAAATAGAGCAGGATCGGTTCCTGCTTCTGATAAGCCGCGTCCAGGGCCGCCAGCAGCTTCTCTTCCGAGTCCAGCCGCACCACCTGGAAATTCAGTCCCAGGTTATTGATAATCTGCTCGTCATACTGCACCCAGCTCGGATCGCCGGCCAGGAACTGACCCTTGGTCCCCGTCGCCGCCGTCGCAAACAGAGCCACATTGTCCGGGTCCTTCAGACCCTCCCACGTCGCCAATTCGGGATGCTCGCGCCGCAAATAAGAGGGGATATACCAGGTGATCTTGCCCACCGGCCCCAACGGCCCGCCGTCCTCCACCGTCTTGGCCTCGACAATATACTTTTGCACGTCCTCGGCGTGGCCTGAGGGCCAGACCTCCAGGCCGGCGTGCACCTCCCCCTTGGCCATCGCCTCCCATTGGGCATACTCGTCGATCGGCACGATCTCGACAGTATAGCCCATCTGCTCCTCGAGCAGGATCTTGGCCACAGTGGCATTGACCTCGCTGGCCACCCAGGGGCTAATCGCCAGCTTGATCACCGGCCTGGTTGGAACCGCCGTTCCCGGCTCCGACCCGCAGGCCGTCACAGTCACCAGCGCCATCGCCACGGCCGCCAGCAGCAGCTTTTTCATCCTTGCATGGGTCATCTCTCGCCCTCCCAATCTGGTACTATGCGCGGCCCATCCGCACCTCTACCTCGTCGAGATCCAAAACACCGCGCATCTCGCGAGCGGCAGCCTGCAAAATGGCGTCCAGGTCCAGCGTCTGCCGCATCTGCGCCGTCACCTCGCCCACCAACCGTTCCTCGGCGGCGCGGCGCTGCGTCTCGTCCAGCAGCCGCAGGTTCTCCGCCGCCAGCGCCAGCCGGTCCGTGACCGCCCGCACCAGGGCTGCCTCCTCCGCGGTCCACTGTCGCGCCTCCGTGTCAACCTCGATCCCCACCGTCCCGATCTCCTCGCCGCGCAGCGTGATCGGCGCTGCCAACGTCTGTCCGCCCCCGTCTCCCGGTGAAAGTCCTGGCTGCTTTTGCCGGGACGGCGCCGTCTCATAGTAGGTCGCGCCGGCAGTCGGCGCGTACCCCGTCCACGCCTCGCGCAGATACTGGCGGTGGACCGCCTCCATCTCCTTCAGCGCCGCCTGCGTCTCCACAAACAGCCGGGCGTTGTCGATGGCGACCGCCACCTGGTCGGCCATCGTCTGCATCACGGCAATATCCGCTTCGTCGAACGCCGCCTCGACCGTGCTCTGCACCGTCATGGCCCCGATCACCTGCCCCCGCGAGTGCAGCGGCAGCGCCATCTCCGAGCGCGTCTGGGGCAGCAGCGGGTTGTCAAAGCGGACCGGCTCCTGGCCCACATCCAAAGCGATCCGGGCCCGGTCCTCGGCTACGCACCGGCCGATCATCGACTCGCCAGCGACAGATAGCCGGTGCCCCTGGGCGATCATCGTCGCGCCCGCCTCGCCCGTCCCGGCCCGCAACGCCGCCCACTGCCTCGCCTCGCCTGTGCCGCCTGCTTCACGGAGATCCCCGCCACGTGCAGGGCCGACGGAGATCCCCGGCTGGGGACTCGCGGCTGGGGATAGTGGCTCGACCAGGAACAGCCCAACGTAATACAGGTTGAACCGTTCCTGCACCAGATCCACCACCTGGCGCAGCAGCTCGTCAGGATCGCGCAGCAGCGTCGTCGCCCGCGACACCTCGGCCGCGGCCTCCAGGCTGCGCGTTCGCTCGGTCACCCGGTCCTCCAGGCTGCCGATCAGCTCCCGCAGCCGATCGGCCATGGCGCCAAACGCCTGGGCCAACGTCACCACTTCGGCTGCCCCGCCGGCCTTGATCGGCTGGGTCAGATCGCCGCTGCCCATCCGCTGCGCCGCCTGGCTCAGCTCGCCCAACGGCCCGGCGATGCGGCGGGCCACCATCACCGCCGCCAACACCCCCAACCCCAGCGCCAGCACCGCCGTCGCCGCCAGTGCGATCGTGCTCTGCTGGCCGATCCGCCGCAGCTGATCCTGGGCTCGCGCCAGGCCGGCTTCGCTCTTTTGCCGGATCGCCGCCGTCATGTCGCCGATATCGGCCGTCACTTCGCGAAAGATCCCGGTGTTGACCTTGATGTCACGGTCCACGTTTACCAATCGGGTAAACTGGGCCAAGTAGGCCTCGATCGACCCGGTCAGATCCGCCGCCGCCACACTGGCGCCAGCATCGGTCTCGAGATCAGCCGCGTCGCTCCCCTCCACCAACCCGACAAAGCGATCGACCAGCAGCCGCACCTCGTCCACGTACTCCTGGCGTCCGGTGGCCGCATAGCCCCGCTCGGCAGCACGGATCTCCAACAACAGTGCGCGGAACTCGGGTCTCGCCAGCGGCTCAACCATCGCCTCCAACCCGTCCAGCTCACCTCGCATCGCCGCGTCCAGGCCCCCGCCCCGCGTACGCTGCTCCACCTTGGCCACCGTCGCCAGGAACGCCGCTTCATAGCTATCCAGCAGCGGCGCCAGCTCCTCGGCCTCAGCCGTCAGCGATCTGAGCTCCTGGTCGCGGGCCGTCGCCACCAGGCTGCTCATCCTATCCAGCTCCGTCTGCGCCTGCCTCAGCCGGACGGCGTTGGACAGCGCATACTGGTCATATGCGGCCTCGTAGCCCATCGACGGCCAGTTGGCCACAAAGCTCGCCTCATCCTGGCGGGCAAGCAAGAAACTGTTCTCGATGCCCAGGCTCGCGTCCCGGATCTGGCTCGCTTCTTGCAGCGTCGTCTGGACGCCGGCCTGCAGTTGGCGCAGGCTAAAATAGCCCGTGAGCGCGATCACCACCGCCAGCGCCAGGATGACGCCAGTCCCCAGCAACAACTGGGTCTGGATCGACCTCGGCCGGCGAGTCTTCCTGCCCTGCGATGGTGCTGTTCCGGTGCCTAGTGCCGGTGCTGTTCCGGTAGCCATATCAGTCGCCCTTTTCTTGTGCCGCCAACACCTCGGCCCACGCCGCCTCGTACAGCTCCGTCGCCGCCGGTCCAACGTCGGTCAGGAAAAATAACCGCTGTCGCACCTGATCCGGCGGATAGATCGCCGGATCGTTGCGATCCTCTGGATTCAACAACGGCAGCGCCGCCCGGTTAGGCGAGCCGAAGCGGATATAATTCGAAATCGCCGCTCCCACTTTCGGCTCTAGCACATAGTTGATAAACTTCTCGGCCATCTCCTTGTGCGGAGCAGTAGCCAGGATGCACAAGTTATCGGTCCAGATGATAGACCCTTCCTGGGGGATCACGTAGCGCAGATCGGGGTTGCCCTCCATCGCCTGGAAAATGTCGCCGCTCCACTCAAAGGCGATGTCCACCGTCCCGTCGGCCAGCAGATCCTGGCCGGTATCGGGCGCGTACTCGGCGATCTGAGCGGCGCGCTCGATCAAGAAATCGCGCGCCTGGGCGATCTCAAAGGCGCTGGTGGTATTGGGACTGTAGCCCAGGTACAACAACACCACGCCCATCGTCAGGCGCGGATCGGCCAGCAGCGACACCCGCCCGGCGAACGCTGGATCGAACAGATCCTGCCAACCGCTCAGCTCCCGCCCGGTCGCCTTGACGTTATAGCCGATGCCCATCGTCCCCCACTGATAGGGCACGCAGTAGCGGTTGCCGGGGTCATAGGCCGGGCTGACGAACGCCGCGTCCAGGTTGCCGAAATTGGGGATATTGGCCTTGTCCAGGGGAGCCAGCAGATCGGCGGCGCGCATGATCTCGACCATGTAATCGCCCGGCACCACGATGTCGTAATCGGTGGCGCCGTCCTCTACCGTAGCCAGCATCGCCTCGTTGCTCTCGTACAGGTCGTAGCGGATCTTGACCCCAAACTCCTGCTCGAAATCGGTCAGCGCCGCCGGGTCGATGTACGTATCCCAGTTGTAGATATTCAACGCCTGGTCTGCGACCGAAGGGAGCGCCGGCGTGGGCGATGGCGCCGGCGCCGGCGTCGCGCCGCAGCCAGCCAGCGCCAACAGCCCGCAAACCACCACCGCAACGGCAACGGCCCTTTGCCACCCCAACCTGCTAACCGGCATCGCCATCCCCTCCCCCTCCCGGCATCTCTGGGCCAGGATTTGATTGGCCCACATCCCGCCGGCCCAACTGCACGTACGCCCGCGAGCCGCCCAGC
>JAFGOG010000636.1 GCA_016926595.1 Anaerolineae bacterium | reverse complement strand
TTAAAGCCCATGATGATGAACCGGCGGCCGGCCGCGTCGGTGCCGGGTATGGGGCTCGAGTTGCACCAGAAGGCCCCTGGCCCGGCCATGCTCGATTCCCAGAACCCGGCCCAGGGCGAGGCGAACATCCACACCTCGTCGATCTCGCCGGCGGCGACCCGGTCCAGGAGGTTGAAATCGGCAATGATCTTTCGATAGTCGACCTGGTCCGGGTCGTGCCAGCCGCTCTTGCTGTGCCAGCACTGCACGAAACTGTCCGGATCGTAGCGAAAGCCGTCGATCTTGGCCGGCCAGCCGTTGACCTCGATCCGGTCGGTGACCTGGAAATCGGCCAGGCCGCCGCTGGCGTCGCGCAGGTCGGCGGCATAGTCTTGGGCCAGGCGGTCAGGATCGTTCCAGCTCAGAACGTCGGTCAGCTTTCGCCCGCCCTGAGAAGGGATGGATGGATCAAAGACGAGCAGCAGCACCCGCCGGTGCATCGGCTCCGGTTCGCCTGGGGGCGGCGGCGGCGGCGAGCCTAGCAGCGAACGTAGCCATTCGACAAATGAATCCCACCAGCTCATTGGCTCATCTCCTTTCTCTTTCTAATCCTATCTGGTCTATTCTCGCGCCTTGACGACTTCGATCGATACCTGGGCATAGTGGTCGAATTCCATGACAAACACGCCGCGGCCTTGGGTGCGGGAGCGCAGGGCGGTGGCATAGCCAAACATGGCGGCCAGCGGCACTTGAGCTTGTACCACTTGACCACTCCCGTTCTGCGGCTCGATGCCGGTAATGCTTGCCGAGCGGGCGCTCAGATCGCCGATCACGTCGCCCAGGTAATCGTCGGGGGTGACTATCTCGACGTGCATGATCGGTTCGAGCAGGACCGGATCGGCTTTGGCCACCGCGTGCCGCACCCCCATCGAAGACGCGATGCGAAAAGCCATCTCTGACGAATCGACTTCGTGGGTCTTGCCGTCGACCAGCGCCACTTTGACGTCGATCACCGGGTGGCCGGCGACGACGCCGCGGGCCAGACCATCGCGCACACCGGCCTCGACGGCCGGGATGAACTGCCTGGGCACGGCGCCGCCTATCACCTTGTTTTCAAAGATGAAACCGCTGCCCGGGGGCAATGGCTCTACTTCCAGCTCGACCACGGCAAACTGGCCGTGGCCGCCGGTCTGCTTGACCAGCCGGCCTTCGGCGCGGGCTGGTTGGGTGATGGTCTCATAGTAGGCCACCTGCGGCTGGCCTACTTGCGCTGCCACGCCGAATTCACGGCGCAGCCGGTCGATCACCACGTCCAGGTGCAGCTCGCCCATGCCGGCCAGGACGGTCTGGCCCAGCCGCTCGTCGGTGTGCACCTGAAGGGTGGGATCCTCGTCCACCAGCCGCTGCAAGGCCAGCGAAAGCTTGTCCTGGTCGGCCTTGGTGCGCGGCTCGACGGCCAGCTCGATGACCGGCGCCGGGAAGGCGATTTCTTCCAGGCGAACCGGACGCTCCTCAGCGCATAACGTCTCGCCAGTCGTGGTGCCCTTTAGCCCCAGCACCGCGCCAATGTCGCCAGCGCGAACCTCATCCACCTCTTCACGGCGGTCGGCATACATGCGCACCAGGCGGCCGATCCGCTCCCGCTTCAGGCTATTGCCGTTGAGCAGCGCGCTGCCGCGGCGCACTGCTCCAGAATAGACGCGCAGGTAGGCCAGCCGGCCAATATAGGGGTCGGTGTTGATCTTGAACACGAGCGCCACGGCCGGTTCTTCGGGATCGGGCTGGCAGGCCACCGGCTCGCCGCTGTTGGGATCCGTGCCGACCAGGGGCGGTACGTCGAGCGGCGACGGTAAATAGTCGATCACGGCGTCGAGCAGCAGTTGGACCCCTTTGTTGCGCAGGGCGCTGCCGCACAGCACCGGCACAGCTTTGTTGGCCAGCGTCGCCCGGCGCAGCGCTGCCCGCAGCTCTTGTGGCGACAGCGTTTCCCCATCCAGGTAACGCTCGGCCAGGCCGTCGTCGGCCTCGGCCAACCGCTCAATCATCTGCTCACGGCGGCGAGCGACCTCTGTCCGCAGCTCTTCCGGCACGTCGGCCACCGCCGGCTCGGTGTGCTCCGCGCTGTAGTAGAGAATCGCCTTCTGTTCGATCAGGTCTACGACGCCGCAGAAATCACTCTCGGCGCCGATCGGCACCTGGATGGCCACCGGGTGGGCGCCCAGGCGGCGGGCGATCGTCTGGATCGTGCGCCAGTAGTCGGCGCCGACGCGGTCCATCTTGTTGGCAAAGCAGATGCGCGGCACGCGGTAGCGGTCGGCCTGGCGCCATACGGTCTCTGACTGGGGCTCGACGCCGGCCACGGCGTCGAACACTACCACCCCGCCGTCCAGCACGCGCAGGCTGCGCTGGACCTCGGCGGTAAAGTCGATGTGGCCCGGCGTGTCGATCAGATTGATCTGGTGGTCGTGCCAATCGCAGGTGATGGCCGCCGCCTGGATGGTGATGCCCCGCTCGCGCTCCTGGGGCATGAAATCGGTCACGGTCGTGCCTTCGTCCACGTTGCCCAGGCGATGGGTGCGGCCGGTGTAGAATAGCACCCTCTCGCTGACCGTCGTCTTGCCGGCGTCGATGTGGGCGATGATGCCGATATTCCGAATAGCAGTCAGTTGGTTGTTTTCCATTTCACTCATTCCGTGTTCCATGTTTTGTGTTCCGTGCTGGTCACGCAACACGCAACACGCAGCACGAAATAGGTCTAGATCGCCAGCCAGTCTGCCCGCCGGAACAGCCCGGGGCTCCCCAGCCTTTTGACGGCCAGGACGCGGCCATTGGCAAAGTAATCGAAATCAAAGGCGGTCATATCGCCGGCCTGCGCCCCCGGCACCGGCATCAGCCGGGCGGTTAATGGCTTGTCGAGGCGGAGCGCCAGCGCCGCCATGTCGAGCAGAATGCCGGACAGCTCGTCTTCACTCACGTCTCCTGGCAGCGGTACGGTGTCGAGCCCGGTGCCGCACACCGCCGAGTAGAGGAGCAGATCGTTGACGGTGAACAACCCGTCGCGGCTGCGCTCGGCCAGCGTTGCGTCTTCCAGCATCGGCAGCATCAGCCCGTTGAACCCACAGCGCGGATAGGTCGAGCGGCGCAGGCAGTCGGTGATGAACGACGCAGTAAAGAGTGTGCCTGCCGCGCCAAAGCGGTCCACACCCAGGCGCTCGACGGCCTGGGCGATGCTCCGCGCCTGTTCAGGAAACGGTGCGGGCGAAAAATCGATGCCGGCGAAGCGAAAGCCGTGGCGCTCGGCCAGCGGCCCGATCAGGGAACAGATCCGCCCGGCTGTTGCCTCTACTGCGCCCACCAGCCTGCCTCGCGCTTCGTCCAGCGAGCCGGCCTGGGAAAAGGCGGTCACGGCCAGGTCGGCCGACTCGGTGGCAATGGCTACAGCCGGCGGGCCGCCATCGTGGTAGGCTGCCGGGAAAAAGGGCGCTCCCGGGCCGACGTTGGCCAGGGCGGCCAGCCGCAGGTTGCCAAAGCCCAAGTCGGTGGTGTGAGCAATGTCACGGATGGCCCAGGCCGTACGCCGAATGGCCGCCAGGTTGATGCCCCGGCCGTGCTGGGCGACAAGCACCCCGCAAAACACCGCGTCGGCCGCCCGGATCAGCTCCGGGATCTGGGCGATGGGCGACAGGTCGGCGCCGGGCGTGTCGGCCAGGACCGGCCCCACTGAGAGATAGTCCATGCTGGCGGCGGTGCACCGCGCCCACAGCTCGCGGGCCCGCTGCACCGGATCGCCGCCCAGGAGCGACAGCGGTTGAGTGGCCAGGCGGGTGGTCTGCACTGCCAGCCCGGTCTCTTCGAATGCCGTCCGCGCCTCGCCCGCCAGCCGGCCTGCTGCCTCTATGGCATCGCCGGTGGCGTTCACCAGGCAAGTTATAGAGCGAATTCTCATCTTGTTCTGCTCTGGCGCGCCGCCTCGAACAGGATCACCGTAGCGGCCATCGCCGCGTTGAGTGATTCGGCGCCGCCAGCCATCGGGATCGACACCCGCCCGGTAGCCAGCGCTGCGGCCTGCTCTCCCGCCCCGGCCGCCTCGCCGCCGACGATCAGCGCCGAGGGTACCGTCCAGTCTACCTGATCGCAGACTACCTCGCCGGCGGCGTCGGCCAGCCACACTGCCCGTTCTTGGACGCGGCTGGCAATCGCCGCCCAGTCCAGGCTGGCCACCGGCAGGCGAAAGTGAGCGCCCATCGCCCCCCGCACCACCTTGGGATTGTAAAGGTCCACCGTGCCGGGGGCCAGGATCACCTGCCCTGCCCCTGAAGCTTCGGCAGAGCGGAGGATAGCGCCCATGTTGCCGGGGTCGCGGATCTGGTCTAGGATCAGGATCAACCCCGGCCGGGCCTGGATCGACACGAACGGAACGACGGCCAGCACTCCCTGCGGTGTCTCGGTGTCACTGCAAGCGGCCAGGACCGCTTCGCTCACCGGCCAGTCGCCCTGCTCTGCCGGCCTGAGCAGCGGCAGCAGGCGACTGCCGGCAGAGGAAACGGCCCACGTCTCGGTATAAAACAAGAGAGCGGGCCTCACGCCCGCTCTCACCACCTCTTCAGCCAGCCGTGTGCCCTCGACAACAAAACGGCCCTCTCGCTGGCGTACCTGCCGCCGGGCGAGGGACCGGACATATTTTGCTTGATCGTGGTGAATACTGGTGATCACCGGACCGGCAAACCGGCCAAGCAGCCAATCAGCTTGCGGCTGCCTGCTGTGCATGCACCAGTTCGGCCAACCGGGCAAAGGCCGCTTCGTCGCGGACGGCCAGGTCAGCCAACGTCTTGCGGTCCAGCTCGATGCCAGCCTGCTTCAGCCCGTACATGAAGCGGCTGTACGACAGGTTGTGCAGATGGGCCGCGGCGTTGATGCGGGCGATCCACAGGCGCCGGAAATCGCGCTTGCGGTCGCGCCGGTCGCGGGTCATGTACCAAAGCGACTTGAGCATCGCCTCGTTGCCGCGCCGGAACAGGCGATGCTTGCCGCCAAACTGGCCCTTGGTGAATTTCAGAACTTTATTATGGCGATTGCGGGTCCGGGGCCCGCCTTTTGCTCTTGGCATGTCGATACTCCTTTAGCTATCAGCTCCCAGCGCTCGGCCACTGCCTGTTGTAGGCCGCCGATCGCCTGCTATTTGGCATATGGGATCAGGCGCCGGACGCGTTTTTTGACGCCCTTGGCTGTGACTTCGTGCATTTCGTCGAACATGCCCTTGACGCGCTTGGACTTTTTGCGGCGCAGGTGGCTCTTGCCGATCTTGGTCCGCATCAGCTTGCCCGAGCCGGTGTATCCGAAGCGCTTGGACGCTGCCTTGTAGGTCTTTATTTTTGGCACCAATTCCTCCTGACAAAACGATTGCCCCTCACCCTGCGGGGGCAATCGATTTTGGATTCGCGATTTTGGATCTTGTCCAAACTCGACAATCTAAAATCTAAAACCCAGAGTCAACAATCACTTGCCGCGGGCAGGGGCCAGGATCATCAAGATGGTTGGCCCTTCAAAGCCCGCTGCCTGTTCTACGACGCTCACATCAGCCAGGTCTCTGGCGAACCGCTCCAATTGCTTTCTGCCAATGTCCGCGTTCCCGATCTCGCGCCCACGGAAACGGATGCGCACCTTGACTTTGCAACCGTCCTCCAAGAACTCGCGCGCCCGTCGCTCCTTCGTTTGGACGTCGTGATCCCCGGTTATGGGCCGTAAGCGGATCTCTTTGACTTCGATCTCTTTTCTGGCCCGGCGGGCCTCTCGCTCGCGTTTGGCCTTCTGATACTGGTACTTGCCAAAGTCCATCAACTTGACGACCGGGGGGTCGGCCTGTGGGGCCACCTCTACCAGATCGAGGGACCGCTCCTCGGCGAGGCGAAGCGCCTCGCTTCGGGGCAGGATGCCAAGCTGTTTGCCGTCGGAATCGATCACACGCAACTGCTTGGCGTCAATGGCCTCATTGATGCGGGTTCTGTCCTTGCTGATCTGTGCGCCTCCTAGTCTTTCAAAATAAACGGGAGCATTCCTTGACCCCCGTTCAAGACATGACGCATTATACCCAAAAAGCCGTTATGGGTCAAATGGGAGAGGCGCAAGTGCGAATTACAGGGCGCGACGCATGTGCGCAGGCACATGCGTCGCATGGTACTTTACAGATCCCGCCTCTCGGCCAC
>JAFGOG010000635.1 GCA_016926595.1 Anaerolineae bacterium | reverse complement strand
GGGCGACAGCCGCCCCCCAGAGGAAGGAGCCGGCCCCGTCGCGGGCCAAACGGGCGACAGCCGCCGCACAGGGGAAGGAGCCGGCCCCATCGCGGGCCAAACGGGCGACAGCCGCTCCACAGGGGAAGGAGCCGGCCCCATCGCGCGCCAGGCAGGCCAAGCCCAAGACCTCGGGCGAACAGCCCGAGCTGCCTGCGTTCCTGGTCGCCACACAGGCCGTGCCCAAGCCCAAGCCGGCCGCCAAGCCCAAGGGCGAGCAGCCCGAGCTGCCGGCGTTCCTGAGCGCCAGGCAGACCACACCCAAGCCGGCGGCCAAAACCTCCAAACGAGCTTCCACATCTCGGTCAGAGACCGCTCCGGTCGCTTCGAGTGAGATCATTATCCCAGGGGAAGGATCGCAGTTGCGCAAGGTCAAGGTTACCAGGCTAGCTCAAGACCCAGGGCGCCCGGAGCAAAAAAAAGAGTCGCCTTCACAAAAGCCCAAAAAGACCTCCACCGCCAAGGGAGGCCGGAAAACCACTGGAGCCAAGCCGGCGCCAGCTCGGAAAAGCTCCACGACCAAGACCGGCGCTGCTCGGACCACATCGAAAAAGCCGGGGACCAAGCCCAAGACCCCTGCCGCGCGCAAAACGACCCGCCGTAAATGATATCTTGGGAGCATCCATCTCTTTTTGGACACCACGACCAATGAGAACCATCACCTTTATTGCCTTGGTGTCCTTTGTGGTTGAATCATTTTCTGAGGAGCAATGACCATGGCCTACCGAGACACCCTCGTCACCTGCAAGGAATGCGGCAGGACTTTCTATTTCACCGTAGAGATGCAGCACCGCCTGGCTGACCAGGGCCGGGAGGTGACCGTCCCTGACACCTGCGAAGCTTGCACCCAGCGCACCAAGTACGGCGGCAAGCTCCACGGCACGATCAAATGGTTTAGCCTGGAAAAGGGGTTTGGCTTTCTCACCCAGGACGGCGGCGGCGAGATCTTTGTCCACCGCACCGGCGTCCCCCTCACCGACCAGGGCGTCCTCCCCCCTCTGGAGGAGGGCCAGGAGGTCCTCTACGAGGTTCTGGAGACCCCCAAAGGCCCCCAGGCCGTTCAAGTCACCCCCTACCATCCATAAAAAAGCCCGTCGCCTGGGCACCAGGCGACGGGCTTTTCGACCCTCCCTCTTTCAGGCACGCCCCTGGCGGCCGGCTTCCTGCCTGATCGGTGTGGCCGCGAGCCGTCTGCTCCCTAACGCCAGCCGTTCCGCCCCGCCCCACGCCCATCCCACGCCAAACCAACGCAAAAAAGAGGGCTGCCCAATGCAGCGGCGCGAGACGGTCAAACTGGGGAACCGGAACTCGGCTCTGTCTGCGTAGAGCGATCGTCGGGCAGTCGTAGGGATTCGGAGCCCAGTTCTGTGCTATAATGGGATCAGCCCATCAAGCGGGCGAGGGCCCGTGGGTGTGGGCAAGCGGATAAGCGAAGCGGCCTCCGGGGCCGCCACAAGGAAAGGAGGGAACCCAGGTAGGCGAACCAATCATCATGGGGACTTGGAGGGTCTCTCCCGCAGCCCACCGGCCGCTGGCCTGACGGCCATGCCGGATCCCACGAGTAGGAGCACTCGAGCGGGAAGAACCCTTCGGTCCGCAACAGCTTGAGTAGTTCCACACAAGGACCGCACCTGGTCCCGGCGCAGTTTGCCGGCGCAGGACTTGGGTTTGGCCAATACAAATTGTGCTGTTTGAGGCGCCGGAGCATGACGTTCCGGCGCCTGTTTCTCATGGCGCGCCGTGCCGCCGCTGCGCCAGCCCCGCACCCCAAAAAGAGCTGCCCGAGGCAGCTCCCCAATCCAAAATCCAAAATCGAAAATCCAAAATCAGAACGTGGGGCAGTCCCCCCCCTGCTCCTCAGCGCTCTCGCAGCAGCCTCATCCCATTGAACGTGACCATGAGCGACGCTCCCACGTCGGCAAACACTGCCATCCACAGCGTCGCCACGCCGGCCACCGCCAGCGCCAGGAAAGCGGCCTTGATCCCCAGCGACAGCGCCACATTCTGGCGGATGATGCCCCGCGCCCGCTGGCTGAGCCTGACCGCAAAGGGTAGCTTGCCCAGATCGTCGGCCATCAGCGCCACGTCGGCCGTCTCCAGCGCCGTATCCGTGCCCGCCGCCCCCATCGCAACCCCCACCGACGCCCGCGCCAGCGCCGGAGCGTCATTCACCCCATCGCCCACCATCGCCACCGCCCCGCGGCTGCTCAGCAGCGCCTCCACCGCGGTCACCTTCTGCTCCGGCAGCAGCCCGGCCTGTACCTCGTCCACTTTGGCCTCTGCGGCGATCGCCCGCGCCGTCGCCTCATTGTCGCCAGTCAGCATCACCGTCCGCTCGATGCCGATCCGTTTCAGCGCCGCCATCACCTCCGCCACGCCCGGCCGCAGCGTGTCGGCCACCAGGATATAGCCCAGCACCCCATCCCGCTCGTCGCTGACCACCATCGCCGTCTGGCCGGCCGCCTGGGCCGCGTCGATCTCGTCGCACACCGGGTGGTGGGCCAGGTCCGGGAAAGCCTGGTGAATATAGGCGTGGCTGCCGATGGTGATCCGCCGCCCGTCCACCCGGCCCTGCACCCCCCGGCCGGCCACCGCCTGCACCCCTTCGGCCGCCAACCGCCCTGGGATCGCCGGGCTCCAGCCCGGCCCCTGTGCCTCCCCTGGGATCGCCGGGCTCCAGCCCGGCCTCTCCGGTTCCCCTGGGACCGCCGGGCTCCAGCCCGGCCTCTCCGGTTCCCCTGGGACCGCCGGGCTCCAGCCCGGCCTCTCCAGCTCCTCCTCCGCCTGGACAATGGCCCGCGCCAGCGGATGCTCCGACCGGCGCTCCACGGCGGCCGCCATCCCCACCACATGCCGGCAGGCGGCGCACTCGCTCCACGCCATCCCTGCCTGGTGCTCGATGCACCGCACCTCCACCACCTGCGGCCGCCCGGCCGTCAGCGTCCCCGTCTTGTCAAAGGCGATCACCTTCAGCGCCCCCAGCGTCTCCAGGTGCGCCCCGCCCTTGATCAGCACCCCGGCCCGCGCCGCGCTGGCGATAGCGCTGATAATGCTCACCGGCGTCGAAATCACCAGCGCGCACGGACAGGCGATCACCAGCAGCACCAGCGCCCGGTAGAGCCACTCGCTGAACGGCGCGCTGAACGCCCCGCTCAGCCAGGCGGTCAGCGGCGGCAGGACCGCCACCGCCGCGGCCACGGCGATCACAATCGGGGTATAGGCACGGGCAAAGCGGTCCACAAAGCGCTGCGACGGCGCCTTTTGCGCCTGCGCCTCCTCCACCATCTTGATGATCCGGGCGATGGTCGTGTCCGCCGCCAGCCGGGTGACCCGCACGGTCAGCGCCCCCTGGCCGTTGACCGTCCCGGCAAACACCTCGTCGCCCGCCCCCTTGTCAACCGGCGTGCTTTCCCCGGTGATCGGCGCCTGGTTCACCGCCGACTCGCCCGACAGCACCACGCCGTCCATCGGCACCCTCTCGCCGGGCCGGATCAGGATCCGGTCGCCGATCGCCAGCTCCTCCACCCCCACCTGCTCCTCTTTGCTGCCGTGCAGCACCGTCGCCCGCCGGGGTGACAGCTTGATCAGGCCGCGGATCGCGTTCCGGGCGCGGTCCATCGTATACCCCTCCAGCGAGTTGCCCAGCGCAAACAGGAACATCGCCACCGCCCCCTCTGCCCACTCGCCGACCAGGATCGAGCCGGCCGCCGCGATCGTCATCAGCGCGTTCATGTCCGGCGACCGGGTTATCCGCAGCCCCATCCACCCGGCTCGGGCCACGTAAAAGCCGCCGCAGGCGATGGCCGCGATGTACAGCCCGGCGACGGCCGCCTCGGCCAATCCGAGCAGATCCGCGCTGGCGGCCAGCAGGATGAACAGGCCCGCCGCCGCCGCCGTCGTGTCGCGGCGATGGCGCCACAGCCACTGCCTCGGGCCGGCAGGCCTGCCGGCCTGGGCCTCTTCGCCGGCCTCGACCTGCTCTGGCTGGAGCGTCTGGCCCATCTCCCTGGCCACCCGCTCCACCTCCGGCGCCACCTGCGCCCCCGCCTCTGGCGTCACCCGCAGCCGGGCCAGCGAAAAGTCGAGGCTCACCTCGGCCACGCCCGGCGTCCGGCGCAGCGCCTCCTCCAGGTGCAGCGCGCAGTCGGCGCAGTCCAGCCCCTCTACCTGAAAGACCAGCTCGGCCTGCCCGGCGGGCGCAGCCCATCCCGGCGGCGGCGCCGCGTCATAGCCCAGCGCCCGGATGCGCGACACAATCGCCGGCCGCGCCACCCGCTCCCCGTCATACTCCACTGCCAGCGTCTCGGCCGCGAAATTGGCCGACGCCCACAGCACCCCGTCCAGTCGGGCCACGCCCGTTTCCAGCGTCCGGGCGCAGTCGGCGCAGTCCATCCCCTCGATCGCCAGCGTCTCATGCCGGTAGCGCCACGCCAGGATCGCCCCCTCTTCCGCGGCGATCGCCCGCAGATAATCGGGGCTGACCGCCGACGGGTCATAGTGGATGCACAGCCGTGGCCTGTCGGCCTCGTCGTCCAGGTGCGTTACCTCCACGCCGCGGTAGCGCTGCACCGCCTGCTGCAGGCGCCCCAAACAGGCCTGGCAGTCGCTGCCCTGCGGCAGGATCAGGCTGGCTTCGATCTTGGTCTTTTCGGTCAAGGGTTGGTTATTCTTCGCGCTCGATGACGACGGTGATCTTGGCTTCCGCCTCTGGCGCCAGCCGGACGGTGACGGCGTGGGTGCCCAGCTCCTTCAGAGGCTCCTCCAGGTCGATCTTGCGCTTGTCCACCTCGCGGCCCACCTTCTCCGTGAGCGCTTCGGCGATGTGCGCGTTCGTGATCGACCCGTACAACCGATCCCCCTCGCCGGCGCGGGCTTGGAACGACAGGCTCACCCCGTCGAGAACCTGGGCAAAGGCCTGCGCCTCGGTGAGGACCTTGATCTGGTGGCGGCTGATCGCCTGCCGGTGCAGCTCTGCCTGCTTGACCGCGCTCGCAGTGGCGGCCACCGCCAGGCCGCGCGGGATCAGGTAATTGCGGGCATAGCCGTCGGCCACCTTCTTGACCTCCCCGGCTTGCCCCAGGTTATCTACATCTTTGACTAATAGCACTTGCATCAAGCTCTCCCCTGAAAACAGACTTGTCCGGCGTGGATTGTGGCTGAAACAGCCCGCGCCCGGTTTATTTCTCTTTCTTGGACTGCTCCGCCAGCCAGGCGGTGGTCCCGATCTCGGCGCGGCGGAGCAATGCCTTGTACCGGCGGGCCGCCTCGAGCGGTTCGGCGATGGCCAGGAACACTTGGCACGGAAAATCCGGGCACAGCCCGCAGTGCTCCAACCCCCGCTGGCCCACGCAGCACTGGAAAACGGCGCACTCTCCCCGGCGCGTCAGCCCCAACTGATAGCCGCAGCCGCAGCAGGCGTCCTCCAAATAGGCGTCGCACCCGCCGCAATAGTAGCCGCACACCGCCGCCTGCCGCCGCTCCATGCAATCGCCTTCGCCCATGCTCTCCGTCCTGCTCGCTAGCTCTCGATTATACCAGATTTCCTTCCCACAGCCAAACCTCCCCCCAGCCGGAGAGCCCGCGGGAGGCTTTTAACTGCCGCGGCCCTAAAATCCGAAATCGCCATACCTGGCGACGATCCTCTCGATCATCCCGTCCATCTTTTCGTCCACGACTTGTCTCGCCGGATCCTCGTCGTACCACGCCACGATCTCCCTCGCCCCTTGCGAAAACGAGATCGTCGCCGCGAAATCGGGCGCCAGCCGCTTGATCTTGCTGTTGTCAAAGATCACACTGTGCGCCTTGTCCCCCAGCAGCCCCGCCCCCACCTCTGCGTCAAACCTCGCGATCACCTCCGACGGCACGTGCACCATCTGCGGCTCAGCCCCCGCCGCGTGGCCCATGATCGTATAGATCTGATTCCACGTCAGCGCCTCGTCCGACGTGATGTGCACCGCGTGCCCGATGGCGTGATCGTTCCCCAGCAGCCCCACCAGCCCCCTGGCAAAATCCTTGTGATGGGTCAGTACCCACAACGACGTCCCATCCCCGTGGACCACCACCTTCTTCCCTTTGCGCATCCGGTCAATGTCCGTGTAGCCGCCCATCAGCGGCGCCATCGTCCGGTCGTACGTGTGCGACGGCCGCACGATCGTCGCCGGGAACCCCTCCTCCCGGTACGCCCGCACCAGCCGCTCCTCGCACGCGATCTTGGCCCGGGAATAGGCCCAAAACGGATTGTGCAGCGGCGTCGATTCCGTGATCGGCAGGTGCGAGATCGGCTTCTGGTACGCCGACGCCGAGCTGATAAACACATACTGCCCCGTCCGCCCCCGGAACAGCTCGATATCCGCCTCGAGCTGCTCCGGCGTAAACACGATCCAGTCTACTACTGCGTCGAACGTCGTCCCTGCCAGCGCCCGCTCCGCCGACGCCCGGTCGCGGATATCCCCGCGCAGCGCCCGCACCCCCTCCGGCGCCGGCCGCTCCGTCCGCCCTCGGTTCAACAGGTACAGCTCCATCCCCCTGCTCGCCGCCAGCCGCGAGCACGCCGAGCTGATCACCCCCGTTCCCCCCACAAACAAAACCTTCATTTCCCCTCCTCCTTTGCGCTCACCACGTCGATCTGCCCGGCGATGGCATTGCCATCCTGCCATACCCAGAAGGCAAAGGCCCAGTACACCATCTTGAATCGCGGCGAGAGATTGGCAGCCGTTTCTACGGCCACCTCCTCTCCGTCCACGAAAAAGAGCATACCCCTGTCGGTCCGCTCGATCCGGAGCTCGTGTGCAACGCCTGGATCAACCGCAGCCTCCCCCAGCACGATCTGGTGATCGTATCCGGTCTTGAGATCATATTTGACCGCCCTGACTACGCCCGGCTCCGCTTCCAGGTGATACTGCCATTCCGAGCCGTCGCCCTGATTCTGCCACTTAGTCACCAACTGCAGCGGCCCGCCGGCCTTTTGCACACTGACCATGGCGGCCACCCCGACCGTCTCCCCCGTCGCGTGGCTGGGGTGCAGCGCGGCGCCCTTGTCCTGCGTCGAGTCATTCCTGCACTCAAACACCAGCTTCCCGGCGCGGACCTCCTGGCCGCATAGACCTTCCTCGTCGTTCCACCGCCAGTTGGCCTCCATCGCGTTCTCGGCTTCAAAATCGTCATACAGTGTATACCCCGGCGTTATGGCTGGGGTAGGGGTTGCCGTGCTGGTTGGCGGCTCGGCCACCGCAGCCGGCTGAGAAGAGGAATCGGGTATCGCCAGGATAGTGACGATGATCGCCACGATCGTGCCGATGGCGCTTATGATCGCCGGAATGTCCAGGCCGCGCCACCTCCTTTTCGCCACGAACAGGATGATCGTCATAATGATGAACCCAACGGCCACCAGGCCGGCAATCAGGACCTTGCTCATAAATTGATCTTCTCCTTTGGCGCCTTGATCTGTAAGCCCTTCTGAAACGCCAGCCGCCGCGCCTTACAGCGGACCCAGACCCGCATCCCGCAGGCGGTCGAGTAACCCCAGCCGCCGGCTGTACCGCTCATAGATGCCATTCACCCGCTCCTGGAAGGCCACCTCCTTCCCCTGGTGCCTTGCCAGGTCGCGCAGCTTGACAAGCATCCGCACTGCCTCTTCATAAGGCTTGGCCTTCCTTTCCTCGATCAGAGCTTCCACCTCAGCCCACGCCTCGGCCTGGCGCCCGGCCAGCGCCTCCAGCTCTTGGAGCCGCCTGGCTTCGGCCTCTGCTGCCTGCCGTCGGCGCTCCTGCTTCCGTTTCTCCTTGGCCTGTCTCAGGAGCTGGCCCACCGTCCGGCGCGGCTGCACCTCCGGCTCAGTCATAGGGACAATCTCACGCAGCCGCCGGTTCAGCGCCGCCGACAGGTGTGGCTCGCCCTGGGCCAGGCGCAGCAAAAAGGCGTCCCGTTCCTCATCCTCAAGCCGGGCGAGCGCCCCACCCAGCCAGCCGTCTGGCGCAGCCTGTCGGTCGCCGCTGGCTTTGGCTGCGACCTTGATCAAAAAGCTGTCGATCTTGAAAAACTTGCCAAAGCGGCGGAGCGCCGGCGTCAGCCTGGCCAATTCTGGCGGCACGGGCGGCTCGACGACCGACTCGAGCAGGTCTTCTACCTTCAATGTCTTGAGCCAGGCCAGGTATAGCGCCCGGTAATCGCCCCGCAGGATGTCGTCGCGCAGGCCGATCATCGCCGGCAGCCAGCCTTCCCCCTCTACCCAGTCATCCCCCTCCTCCTCGTGGAACTCGATATTCAGGATGGCATACTCCCCCATGGTCGAGAGGGACAGATAATCCTCGACGATGGGCGGCTGGCAGTAGGCCCGCACGCCGTCGAGGTCCAAGATCGCCTTGGGAAAGCGAAACATCAGTTGCCGGCTGCCCCAGTTGGCCATGTACAGCATCGCGTCGTAATACTGGGCCAGGATCTTGGCCGGGTCGCTACGAAAGCTGCTCCAGTTGTAGACGAACACCGCCTGCCTGGGGTGCGGCTCCACCCGGCTCGACAGCCGGGCCACGGCCCGCTGCTCCTCTTCGGTCAGCGGCCGGTCGATGGCCTGGAACTCGTAGTATTGGTACTCGCTCATCGATCCTGCCGATCAAGAATCCCGCGGCCCACTTCTCGCCCCTACGACCAAATCTGTTCCGCGAGCGCCTTCAATGATTCTTCTCTTGGTTGCCGGCTGAGCACGCATTCTACCCCAAGACTTGGCAAAGCGCAAGCTGATACAAACGGGGGTTTGCACTATTGCGCTTGTGGTGGTATAATCTCATCCGCCAGGTTACAACGTCCACTAACCTGGGTGTAGAGGCCAATGTGACGACCCTAGCAGCAGACACCCATCCCGACGTGGAGCAGTTGCAGATCCAGCGCCTGCGGCAGATGCCGGCCTGGCGCAAGCTGGCCCTGGTAAGCGAGATGAATCGCACCGTGCGTGCCCTGGCCCTGGCCGGGCTGCGGCAGCGTTATCCGGACGCCGGCCCTGCTGAGCTCGACCGCCGTCTGGCCGACCTGGTGCTTGGTCCAGAGCTGGCCGCCCGGGCATACGGCCCACTGCCGGAGGAAGGCTGATGCTGGCAGAGCAGATGGCAGTCACGCTTGTCGTGGCCGAGGCCCTCGATGCCCTCGGCGTGCCCTATGCCCTCGGCGGCTCGTTTGCCAGCGCCGTGCACGGCGTGATGCGCGCCACCATGGACGTTGACCTGGTGGCCGATCTGCGCCTGGAGCACGCCGAGCCGCTGGCGCGGGCCTTGGGTGATGCCTTCTATGCCGACGCAGGCATGATGCGCGATGCCGTGCGCCATCACGGCTCCTTCAACCTCATCCACCTGGACACGATGTTCAAAGTGGATATCTTTGTCATCAGGCCGCGCGCCTTCGACCGCGCCCAGTTGGCCCGCCGGCAGTTGTACTCTGTTGGCGATGATCCCGAGCGCCGCCTCTATGTCGCCAGCGCCGAGGACACAGTTCTGTCCAAGTTGGAGTGGTACCGCTCAGGCGGCGAGATCTCTGATCGCCAGTGGCGCGACGTGCTGGGTGTGCTGAAGGTGCAGGGGGATCGGCTGGACCGCGACTATCTGCGCCGTATGGCCGCCGAGCTGGGCGTGGCCGACCTGCTGGAGCGAGCATCTGGGGAGACGGGCTGACGCGACCCAGCAGCCCCATCTCATCCGCGGCGAGCGCACCCCGCCCATGCCGGCTATCGCGCCGAGATCCTCCGCCGCCTCGGCGATCACGACAACGGCATCCCGCCTACCCTCCACATCTTTTACACCTGCGCCCGCCTCCTCGACTGCCTCCCGGCCCTCGAGCACGACCCCCACCACCCCGAAGACGTGAAAAAGTGGGACGCCGACGACGACGGCAACGGCGGCGACGATCCCTACGACGCCCTGAGATACGGTCTCCTGGCCGCTCCGGGATCGCCAGGCGCCAGCCTGGCCCAAGTCATCGACAGGTTACAATCATGGCGCGGCTAACTTCAGTGCCCTTCAGCCCTTTCGGTGATTCCGTCTCCCGCCTCTGGGCAGACACGCTCCAGCAGCCGCACGTTTCACGCAGATCCCCATCGGGGGATGGCGGCCGTCCAACCACTGCCTGATCTGTTGCATTTTCCCCCACTTTTTGGTACAATCCAGCACCGAGCGGGTGGGGCGGCTCTCAGCTTTGTCATAGCGCCCCGCAACTATTCGCGCCTGCCGGTGTTCTAGTGACAAACACCGGCGGACCGCGGTGAGGTTATCCTGGTGCAAGATCCGGAAAACGACGCGGCGCTGGTGGAACGGGCCAAGGTCGACCCGAACGCTTTCGGTCTGCTGTACGAGCAGTACGTTGACAAGATCTATAGCTATATCTACTATCGGACCGGCAACTACCACGACGCCGAGGATCTGACCGCCAAGGTCTTTTACCAGGCCATGAACCACCTGCCTCGCTTTGTCCAGCGCGGGCTGCCCTTCTCCTCCTGGCTCTATCGGATCGCCCACAACACCGTGGCCAACTGGTACCGGGACCGCAGCCGGCGCAAGGTGGTATCGCTCGACCGGTTGGGCCCTGTCGGAAACCCGCGGGGCGACCTCCTGCTCCAGCAGGTAACCCGGGACGAGCGGCACGTGGCCCTGGTCGCCGCCATCCGCGGCCTGCCCGCTGAGCGGCAGGAGCTGCTGATCCTGAAATTCGTCGAGCAGTTGCCCAACGCCCAGATCGGCCAGATCATGGGCCGCAGCGAAGGGGCGATCAAGTCGCTCTACCACCGGACGCTGCTGACCCTGCGGCAAGAGCTGGGCGACCTTGCAGTCTAACTCCCTCTCCCCTCGGGGAGCAGGGTGGGGTGATGACTAACTCCCTCTCCCTTGGGGGAGAGGGCGGGGTGAGGGGGGAATCCTCCCCAGAAAGATCAACAAACCTAGATGAT
>JAFGOG010000634.1 GCA_016926595.1 Anaerolineae bacterium | reverse complement strand
CCTCCTGGACCGGCACCAGGTACAGGTCGCGGGTCTCCAGCATGGTGCGCAGGGCCGACAGGAAGGTCTGGGCGTAGGTTTCCTCGACCATAACCCGCGCTTGACTGTGGGCCAGCTCCAGCAGCTCCAGTTGAGTGTGGAGGACCATCTCCGCCTGCTGCTGCGGCGAGACTGCGCCCACCGACCGCAGGAACTCGTACAGGAACTCTGCTCCGGCCAGGATCAGGGCGCAGGAAGTGGCCACTCGACCCGCGTCGTTGACGCCCCGCTCCGCGGCCAACGACTGCCGGTACAAGTCCCGGTGGGCCACGAACCGCCTGTTCAACTCCTTGCGGATGTCCGGCTCGCCCTGGTCGAGCAGCCAGGTGATGTAGCGGGCCGTCACCGTGGCCAGACTCGGAGCGGCTTTCTGTGCCTCGGTCAGCCGTTCCAGGTCCGCCGCGCCGCGTTGGATGGTCGCGAATAGCGAGCGGGCGGCGATGCTGGCTTCGCCCTCGGGGATGTCCTCTCCGGCCGAGACCAGCAGGCCCCCGGCAAAGCGGGCGCGGGCCAGCTCGCCGCTGCGGGTGGCCCTACCGCGGCCGCGGCGGTCGGCGTAGCTCTGCAAGACCCGCCTGCCCACGCCCCGGTCAGAGACGTTGGCTTTCAAGTCGTCGACGCTGACCAGCATGTCGCGTGTCTGGCTCATGGCGATCTCCAGGTGGTTGCCGGTGCTCTGCCAGGAGAGCAGGAAACGGGGACAGCCGTAAAACGCCTGGAGCAGGCCCAGCAGGGCGGTCTTGCGCGTGCCGGTGGAGCCGATAAAGTGCAGCGCCGGGCGGTCGGGCACCGGCGACCAGTGCATCAGCGGCGCCAGGAAGGCGAAGCCCAGGGCAGGCAGCATCACTGCCCTGGGAAAGCTGTCCAGCACCGGCGAGAGGAGCGCCTGCAGCCCGGCGGCAAAGACGTCGTCTCCCCCGTCGGCGACGCCGGCGACGCTCAATCCATCCTGGCTCAGCCCGATGCCCGCTTCCAGGTTGGACAGGTCGACCCTGACCCCTTCGGGCACGCCCACGCCGCCTGCTGGCGACAGGTAACACAGGTTGCCGCCTACCTCCTGCCAGCCGGTCATCTCGTAGATGGTTTCACGCGGACGATCCTCGGGGGCGAGCTCCATGGCCGCCAGGGGCAGGTAGCGCGCCGCTCCGGGGTCGATGAGCCGGGCGTCGGCGCCGACGGCGCCCATGCACGCGGCGAAAAAGCGCCGCGTGTCGGCCAAGACCTCGGGCGTGATGCTGATGACGGGCTTGCTGCGCCAGGTGTTGACCTGCAAGTCGAAGGTGCGGACCACCTCGCCGTCGGGCTTGTGGCGCTTGGTCTCGGCGATCACCCTCGGCACAAAGCGGGCAATAGGCACCTGGTAGCGGTGGGAGCCGCCTCTCGACGTCTGCCAGCGGACCAGGATCGGCGCGTCGTCGGGTGTGTAGAACACGCCAAACCCCGGCTTGGGCTCTTCCCAGGTGCTTTCGACAGGCGCCGGGGCGGGGGCGGATGCGGGCTGCTCTGCTTGGGCTGCGGCAGCCTCGTCTCTGCGGTCTGCAAGCGGCTCGCGAGGCGGACGGCTGTAGGCGCTCTTGACCGAGGCCTCGACCTCCCACTCCGGCAGCGGCGGCGCGCAGCGGGCCGCTCCTTCGAGGACCATGGCCAGGGCTTCCGGCTCGGGATAGCCTGCGTCCCGCAGTTGGCAGGCGGTGGCAAAGGCGACGTTGTTCCGCTCACCCTGGATGGTGCCCCTGGCCAGGAAGTCCAGGGTCCAGGTGGGCAGCCTGGGCCGCTCTAGCACCTCGGCAGTGCTCACCGCTGACTGGCTGGGCACCAGCGCCTCAAAGCCGGAAAAGGCAGCCAGGTCAAAGCGGCGCTCCGGGTGGACCTCCAGCAGTTGGCAGGGGACCGGATTCTCGGGGTCTTTGACGTTCAGGAAGCCAGGCAGGCGCATGATGCGCGCCACGTCGGCCACTGCCGGATCGCCGCCGAGCTGCTGGGCCAGGCCGCGCAAGATGCCTTCCACCCGCTCCACCTCGCCGTTGCCGTTCAGGGCGACGCTGGGCTCCAGCAGCCAGTAGGCGTGAATGCCGTGGCCGCTGTCCAGCACGATGGACGGCGATAGGTCGGGCGGGAGCCGGTCCAGGGCAGCCAGCGCCTCGGGCTTGCCCTCGGGGAAATCCTTCCCATCCAGGTCCACCCACAGGGCGGGAATGCCCAGCACGTCGCCCTTTTTGCCACCGTGCTTGCGGCGCAGGCCGACGCCAAAGTAGACGTTGCGGCCTGCCTGGTTGCCTGCCTGGAGCTTGTCCAGGGGCACGTCCTGGGGCCGGTACCAGCGCTGGGCAGGCTTTTCTCCATCCGCCAGGTAGCGGACTTCCAACCAACCGTGGTTGGCCCAACCGCTGGGTTCTTGCCCATACAGGGCATCCAGAAACGATGTGACGACTCGCAAGTCCTCCATAACACCTCCGCTGTGAGAATATGCAGCCGAAGCACAGCCGGAGGCGATCCGGAGTTGACGACGCCGGGAAAGTATGGTACACTGGGGACGGTCGATTGGGTGCGGATGGCTTCTGGGGGCTT
>JAFGOG010000124.1 GCA_016926595.1 Anaerolineae bacterium | reverse complement strand
GGTCTTGCGGCGATGATGCACTAGAACGGGGCGCGAGTGCATATGCCGGTTGAGCCTCTGGCAAAAGCCAGAGGCTCGTTCTTTTTTCGATGGCCAGCGGTTTGCTGGAGAATTCCGCACACCATCTCAGCGGTGTCAGTGTGCGCCGCCGGCGGGGGGGGAGGCGCGGCGGAAGCGGAGGAGGTAGAGGGCGGTGCCGGGCAGGGTGAAGGCGATGGCGGCGAAAAAGATGGCCGGGTAGCCGTGGGCGACGATGAGCCGGCCGCCCAGGGCGCCGCCAAGGGCCCAGGCCAGGTTGAACCCCACACCGCTGGGGATGCCGGCCAGGCTGTTGAGTGTCGCCCGCAGCCGGTCGGGGACGGCTTCCATTTGAAAGGCGTCAAAGCTGGCCGAGCCGGTGTTCCAGATGGCGTAGCGGCCCAGGTAAAAGGCGACGCCAACCCACAGCGGCCCGGCGAGGGCCATGCCCGCCAGGCAGGGCATGGACAGGGCCTGGGCTATGGCCGCGGCCCGGACCTGGCCAAAGCGGCGGGCCAACGACGGGGCAAATTGCAGGCCGACGACGCCGGCGGCCTGGCCGGCGCCCATGATCAGGCCGACGAGGCCTGGCGAGGCGTCCAGGCCTTCACGGAAGTAGAGGTTGATGAAGGGAAAGTAGGAGCCAAAGCCGAGGCCCAGCAGGGCGCTGACGCCGGTCAGGATGGCTACTGCGCCAAGGGCAGGCCGGAGGCTGGCGTTGCCGGGCTTGTCGCCGCCGAGGGCGATCGGCTGCGGCAAGGCGGCGGCGCGGGGCAGGGCCAGCAGGCAGGCCAGCGCTGGCAGGAAGAGCAGTGTGCCGGCGGTGGCCGCCAGCCGATAGGCGGCGACGCTCTGCGCTTCGGCAGCGAGCCCCAGCCCGGCCAGGAGGCCGGGCAGCCAGCCGCCGGCGATGCTGCCGGCCATGGCTGTAGCCAGCCAGATGGTGTTCACCACGCTGAACAGGGGCACCCGCTCGTCGGGGCGGCTGTGGACGGCCATGAACGGGTTGTAAGAGACGATCCAGAGTGGAAAGGCGATGCCTATGACTGCCATGGCGGCGATCAGCGCGATCGACTGGACGAACCAGACGGAGATGAGCTGGCCGACCGCGTGCAAGGCGGCGCCGGTCAGGAGCATGGTCCGCTGGCCCAGCCGGTTGCTGAGCAGACCGGCCAGGGGGGCGGTCAGGGCCGAGGCCATGGCCATCCAAAAGTTGAGGTCGCCGATGAAATCCTGGCGAAATCCGGCCTGGCGGAGGTAGAGGTTGAACAACAGGCTCCACACGGCGTTGCCAGTGCCGGCGAACAGGGTGAACAGGAGGAGGCGGCGGACGGGTGGGGAGAAGCGGCGCAGGTGGTTGATCTGGTCGGCGAAGATGGTCATGCCTGGTTTGGTCCTTTCGAGCGGATTATAGCACGAAAAGCCCAAGATGGTAAGAACGGCAGGCGGCAAGTGGCGACCGGACTCTTGGACTATGACTATGGTCCTATGGACAGGGAAACCGATTTCTGCTATAATAGCGGGTACACAGGCGTTGAGGCTGGTGTATTTTCGCCTGGGCGAGTTGGCAAATCAACAGATCAACAGACGGGGCAAAGGGGCAAGAAGAGGTGGAGACGGCAGGACCCAAGATTCTGTATATTGAGGATAACCGCGACAACCGGATCCTGGTAAGGCGGGTGCTGGAAGTCGAGGGTTACCAGGTGGTGGAGGCCGAGGATGGCTGGGCAGGCCTCGAGGCGGCAAAGGCGGAACAGTTCGATCTGATCCTGGTCGACATAAATCTGCCGGAGGTGGATGGTTATGAGGTGACGGCGCGGCTGAAGGCGCTGGACACGGTGAAGGATGTGCCGATCATTGCCATCACGGCGAATGTGATGAAGGGCGACCGGGAAAAGACGCTGGCGGCCGGGTGCTCGGGCTATATTCAAAAGCCGGTTGACGTCGACTTGCTGCCGATGCAGGTAGCGGCGTTTTTGGCAGAATAGCGGGTTTTCCGTCAGAGGGATAATATGGCGATTGACGTCAAGGACGCGTGTGTGCTGATTGTCGAGGACAATGTCCGGAATTATGCCCTCCTGGCCCGGCTGCTGGTATTCCTGGGGGTCAAGCAGACGGAGTGGAAGCGCTCGGGATGGCAGGTGTTGGAGTTTGCCAGGGATACGATGCCCCAGGTCGATCTGATCCTGCTGGACATCCATCTTCCAGAGGAGGACGGCTACGAGGTGTTGGAGCGGGTCCGTCAAGACGAGCGTTTTTCCAAGACGCTGATCGTAGCCGTCACCGCCGACGTGAGCCAGGCGAACCTGAAGCGGGCCAAGTCAGCCGGCTTTGACGGTTTTTTGGCCAAGCCGATCAACGTCGATCTTTTTCCGGAGCAGATCCGGCGGGTGTTGCAGGGGGAATCTGTGTGGGATTTGGGCTAGGGGTCCATGCTACCATTCCGGAGCAGCAGCAGTACTACGGACCGGAACAGCGCCGGCGCCAGGGACGATGACAGCGGCAGTGGCTCGGACCGGCGACAGTACTCCGCGCTGGGGATGCGCGGCGGATTGGGCAAGACGCTGTTGACCGCTTTCCTGCTCCTGACCACCATTCCCCTCGGACTTGTCGCTTTTGCCACCTATAATCAGATCCAAAACG
>JAFGOG010000123.1 GCA_016926595.1 Anaerolineae bacterium | reverse complement strand
GTGGGGCCGCAGGCTTGGCCTGGGCCGTCTCCTGGGGCGGATCAAGATCCTGCGCGAGCTGTACGAGTCGCTCCATCTCTATGGGCCGGCTGCGCTGCTCAAGGCCTCGGCGGCCTCGGTGGTTTTCAACCTGATGCTGATCCTGGCCTATTACCTCCTGGGCCTGGCGGTGGGTATTGACCAATCGTTGTGGATCTATTTTCTGTTTGTGCCGATCATCTCCGCCCTGCTGCTGGTCCCATCTGTCGGTGGGTTCGGCATCCGCGAGGGAGGAACCATCCTCCTGTTCGCCCAGGTAGGGGTGGACGAGGCCCACGCCCTGGCCCTGGCGACCGCCTATGACATTGGCGTCCTGCTGACCGGCCTGATCGGCGTGATTATCTATGTCATTCAAAGCATACAGGAGGCGCGCAGATGAGCCAAGCCCTGGTAACCGGCGTGGCAGGCTTTATCGGCTCCAGCCTGGCCGAGCGACTATTGGCTGATGGCTGGCAGGTGACCGGCTTGGACTGTTTCACCGACTATTACGCCCGCTCCATCAAAGAGCGGAACATGGCGGCATTCAAGGATCATCCCCGCTTTGCCTTTGTCGAGGCCGACCTGGCGACCGCCGACCTGGGGCCGCTGGTCGCCGGCGTCGACGTCGTGTTTCACGAAGCGGGCCAGGCCGGGGTGCGGGCCAGTTGGGGCGCCAGCTTTGAGGTTTACACCCACGACAACCTGCTCGCCACGCAGGCGCTGCTGGAGGCGGTCAAAGGCGGCGGCCTCCACCGCCTCGTCTATGCCTCGTCGGGCTCGATCTATGGCGACGTCGAGACGCTGCCGATCCGCGAGGACACGCTGCCCCACCCTGTGTCGCCCTATGGCGTTACCAAGCTGGCCGCCGAGCATCTGTGCCATCTCTACTGGGTCAACTGGGGCGTGCCGGCCGTCAGCCTGCGCTATTTCACCGTCTACGGCCCCCGCCAGCGGCCCGACATGGCCTTCCACAAATTCATCCGGGCCATGCTGCGCGACGAGCCGTTCCCGCTCTACGGCGGCGGCGAGCAGACGCGCGACTTTACCTTCGTCGACGACGTGGTCCAGGCCAACATCCTCGCCGTCGATGCGCCGCCGGGGGGCGTGTTCAACATCTCCGGCGGGTCGCGGGTGACCGTCAACCAGGTCATTGCCACGCTGGAAGACCTGATCGGCCGGCCGGCCAGGGCGGATCTCCAGGGCTGGCAGTCCGGCGATCAGCGTCACACCTGGGCCGACGCCTCGGCGGCGCGGCGGGTGCTCGGCTTTGCGCCCCAAGTCAAGCTTCGCGATGGGCTGGCCGCCCAAGTGGCCTGGCTGCGCGAGATTGTCTGACCTTTGACCCAGCCGCGGTCCGGTTGGACTTCAGGCAGGCTGTGTGCTATACTGAAACATCGACGGCAGCCGAAAATACAGCAGCGGCGGCTCCTGCGCCGCCGACTGTGGAGGTAACACAAAATGGCTAGAGCGAAAAAACTGGGCATCCTGACCGGCGGCGGTGACGTGCCCGGCCTCAACGTCGCCATGAAAGCCGTGGTCGAAAGGGCCCACGAGGAAGGCTGGGAGACGGTAGGCATCCGCAGGGGATGGGGCGGGCTGCTGAGCTGCAACCTGGACAGCCCTCATGGGCGCAAAAACCTCTTCACCCCCTTGAACCCAAGCATCGTGCGCACCATCGACCGCAGCGGCGGCACCTTTCTGCACACCTCGCGCACCAACCCACAGCGGGTCAAAGGGTCCGACGTGCCCGATTTCCTGCAGGGGACCGCTGCGCCCGTCGAAGGCGATGGCGAGCAGGCGATCTATGACTTTACCGCCCACACCCTCCAGGTACTGCAGGCGTTGGAGGTTGACGCCATGATCCCGATCGGCGGCGACGACACCCTGTCTTTCGCCGCCCGGCTGCACAACGAGGGCTTTCCGGTGGTGGCCATCCCAAAGACGATGGATAACGACGTCTACGGCACCGACTATTGCATCGGCTTTTCGACGGCGGTGACCCGCAGCGTGGAGTTCATCACCTCCCTGCGCACGCCCAGCGGCTCCCACGAGCGGATCGCGATCGTGGAGCTGTTTGGCCGCAACTCGGGCGAGACATCGCTCATCTCCGCCTATCTGGCCGACGTCGATCGGGCCATTATCTCCGAGGTGCCTTTCGACATCCAAAAGCTGGCGATGTTGCTGGTCCAGGACAAGCACGCCAACCCCAGCGACTATTGCATCATGACCATCTCCGAAGGGGCGCGGGAGATAGAAGGCGACCTGGTCCACTATGGCGGCGACGAGGACGCCTACGGCCACAGAAAGCTGGGCGGCATCGGCGCCCTGGTCGGCGAAAAGCTGAAAAAACTGACCGGCGAAAACACGATTTACCAGCAGCTCGGCTACCTGATGCGCAGCGGCGCTCCCGACTCGCTCGACCGCATGGTGGCGGTCAGCTACGGGCTACTGGCCATGAACCTGGTGGCCCAAGGCCGGTCGGGGCGGATGGTGGCCCTGCGCGACGGCGTCTATACCCACGTCCCGCTCAACCGCGTCATCTCCGGCACCAAGCGGGTAGACGTGGACGAGATGTACGACGTCGAACAGTACCGGCCCAAGATCGCCGACATGCTCGGCAAGCCGATGTTCCTGTACTAGTCCCATGAACGAAGCTCTGACTTTTGACGACGTGCTGTTGGTGCCTGGCCGGTCGGCCGTGACGCCCGACCAGGTGGACCTGAGCGTCGAGCTGGCGCCAGGCGTCCGGCTCAGCATCCCGGTCCTGTCGGCGGCCATGGATACGGTGACCGAAGCGCGGCTGGCCATCGCCCTGGCGCGGGAAGGCGGCATCGGCGTGCTGCACCGCAACCTGACGGCCGAGCAGCAGGCCGAAGAGGTGGACAAGGTCAAGCGCAGCGAGTCGGGCATGATCGTCGATCCGATCACCCTGCCGCCTGATGCCACCCTCGGCGACGCCGAGGCGATCATGGCCAGGTACCACATCTCCGGTGTGCCGATCACCCACAACGGCAGCAAACTGGTGGGCATCCTCACCAACCGCGATGTTCGCTTTGTGACCGACATGAACATCCCGATCCACCAATTGATGACCCCCGCCGAAAAGCTGGTGACCGCGCCGGTAGGCACCACCCTCGACGACGCGGTCGCCATCCTGCAAAGGTATCGCATCGAAAAACTGCCGCTGGTTGACGAGTCGGGCGCGCTCAAGGGCCTGATCACCGTCAAGGACATCATGAACAAACGGGATTACCCCTACCGGGCGACCGACGCCCAGGGCCGGCTGTTGTGTGGCGCGGCCATCGGCGTCGGCGACGCGGCGATGGCGCGGCTGGCGGCCTTGTCCAAGGGCCTGGACCTGGTGGTCATCGACACGGCCCACGGCCATTCCGAGGCCGTGTTGGACACGGTCGAGCGGGTCAAGTCGGCATACCCCCACCTGCCCCTGGTCGCCGGCAACGTCGTCACCGCCGAGGGGACCCGCGACCTGATCTCCGCCGGCGCCAATGTGGTCAAGGTAGGGGTGGGCGCGGGCTCGATCTGCACCACCCGCGTCGTGACCGGCGTGGGCGCGCCGCAGATCACCGCCATCCAGGCGTGCGCCGAAGAGGCCCACCGCCGGGGCGCCACGATCATCGCCGACGGCGGCATACGCTACTCGGGCGACCTTGTCAAAGCCTTGGCCGTGGGCGCCGATGCGGTGATGCTGGGCAGCCTGCTGGCCGGCCTGGACGAGTCGCCCGGCGAGATGATCATCTACGAAGGGCGTCGGTTCAAAGAGTACCGGGGCATGGGATCGCTGGGGGCGATGAAAGGCCTGGCCCGCGACCGCTACGGGCGCGGCTTGCGCGAAGGGAGCGGCAAGCACGTCCCAGAGGGGATCGAGGGCCGGGTGCCCTACAAGGGGCCGCTCGCCGATTACATATTCCAATTGATGGGCGGCCTGCGCTCGGGCATGGGCTATGTCGGCGCCTGCACCCTGGCCGAGCTGCGCCAAAAGGCCCGGTTTGTGCGCATCACCAACGCCGGCCTGCTCGAGAGCCATCCACACAGCATATTTGTCACCAAAGAGGCGCCCAACTATCCGATGCACCCCGAATCGTGATCGAGCCGGTTCTGGACCAGGTCGTCTCTGCCGTGGTCTCGTCAAAAAAATACGGGACCATACATCCGGACACCGTCCGCCGCATCGCCGCGCAAAAGCTGGCGGCAGAGCCCCGC
>JAFGOG010000122.1 GCA_016926595.1 Anaerolineae bacterium | reverse complement strand
TGACCCGTAGGGGTTTTCGACGTAATCGTCGGCGTGCCAATCGTCGAGCCACTCCTTGCCGTCCACCAGGTAGCGAAACCGGTACCGTTTGCCTCCCTGCAGCTCGATGGTCGCTTTCCAGTTGGCGTCCGAACGGTTGTGGGTCATGGGCGTGGCGCGGGTGTCCCAGTCGTTGAACTCGCCCACCAGGTTGACCCGCTCGGCCCACATTGTGGAAGGCAGTTCGAATGTGACGCGCACCAGCCCTTTTTTCGTCGACGGTTTCTTGGTGATCATGGCTATCTCCCCAAAACTACTCTGCCATCGGCCGGACATCCCTCCCTGGCTGTCCATCTCACGCCAAAAGGCTTGGCCGGTTTGGCGCAATTATAGCGCAAACAGGCAAAAGTGTCAACCTGCTCAAGACCTCGCTTGATCCTTGGTTCTTCGGCCACTGCCCGCTGGGCCTTTGACCAGTTTGGGGCGTTGCCGGTCAAGGAGATCGCGGCCGATATCTACTGCGTCACCTGCTGGTCGAATCTGGACACGCGTTGGGAGGGGTCAGCACGCGGGAGTTGCTGAGCCACGTGCGTGTCGAGCCCGAGGCGCGCCGCGCCTTGGTCTACGCCGAGCAGGGGTTCACCACCAACCTGGCGCTGGAGGATTTCCTGCGCGAGGAGAACCTGTTGGCGTGGCGCTACGACGGCAAGGAGCTGGCCTTGGAGCATGGCGGGCCCCTGCGGCTGGTGGTGCCGGCGCCCAGTTCGAGCTGGCGGTCTCGACGGTGGCCATGGCCGGCGGGAGGGCACAGCCTGGCCGCGAGCAGCGACGGCACGACCTGTGCCTGGGGCTACAATGGCTATGGCCAGTTGGGCGACGGGACGGTGTGGGCCTGGGGGCGCAACAACTGTGGTCAACTGGGCGACGGGACGACGACAGACCGCGCCGCCCCGGTGTGGGTCGATTCCAGCACCAGGTACTATCACTTTGGCGATCAGCGGGTTGCGGTGAAGAAGGGGGGTGTGGTATACTACCTCGCGGGGGATCATCTTTCGGCTACGCTCTGGACAGCCCTGGGTACCACCAGTGTGGTGCTGGATGCCCAAGGTAACGAAAAGTCCGCAATTATCCCTACGGTGAGAAACGGTAACGTACCAGCACCCTAGCCCGGCCTGTCAGGCCGTCGCTTGCGCTTTCCTCCATCTTGAGGTAGAATCGGGCGTGAGGCAGGCAGTCAGAACCGGTCTCTAGTTCTGTGTCGTATCCGCAGGAGTGGAATGTAGAACAGGGTCGATGATCATCAGGCGTATTGCCCAACTGTCCCTTCTTGCCGTTTTACTGGCGTGCTGCACGACCGCGGTGACGCCAACCTCGGCCCCTGAGCCTGGCCCGACCGATCTGACCCCGCCTGTAAGGCCAACCCTGGCGCCCACCTTTACGCCAGTCCCGCCGACCGCTGTGCCTTCGCCGACGCCTACGCCGGTTCCCCGCACTTGCACGATCTGCGTTGGAGAGGAGCCGAGGACGCTGTTTCTATACGGTGAGCCGGGATACGCGCGCGATCTGATCCTCGAGGCGATCTATGACGGCCCGATTGACATGGTTGGTTATGAGTATAGGCCAGTCATCCTGGAAAAGCTGCCGTCGCTGGCCGACGGCGACGCGGCGATCGAGGCGGTCCGGGTTCAGGCCGGCGACCGGGTGGTGGATAACGAGGGGAGGGTGGTGGAGCTGGCTGGGGGGGTGGCGGTGCGCCCGGCTGGCTGCCGTCAGGCAAGCTGTGCGATAGGCTATGACGGCGGGCCGCTGGAGATGGACCAGATGTCGGTGACTTTTCGGCTGCTGCCGGGGCTGGCCTGGTCCGACGGGACGCCGCTGACCGCCGAGGATTCGGTTTTTGGTTTCCAGCTTGTCCAGGCGGTCGCGGCGGAAATGGAGGAATCGCGGTACGCCGGGCCGGCTCCGGATCGCAGCCTAGACCTCGTGGAGCGCACGGCCTTTTACACGGCGCCGGACGAGCGGACGGTGCAGTGGGTGGGCATGCCCGGGTTCGTGGATCCAGACTACCAGGCCAACCTGGTCACGCCCCAACCATGCCACCTGCTGGCCGATCAGCTACTCGAGCAGTTGGCCGAGGGCCGAAACGACGTTCAACTGCCCCTGGGCTGGGGGCCATACATTCTGAAGCAGTGGATTCCCGGCGACCGGATCTTGGCCGAACGGAACCCCAACTATTTTCGCGCTGGCGAGGGCCTGCCCGCCTTTGACCGGCTGGTGTTTCGCTTCGTCGGCCAGGATGCCAAGCGCAGCCTGGCCGAGCTGGAGGCTGGCCGGTGTGACCTGCTGGCCGTGGATACAGGCGCTGGCGGCGAGAGCGAGCGGTTGGCCGAGCTGGAGGCCGCCGGCGCGCTCAGGCTGTATGCCAAGGTTAGCAGGGTGTGGGAGCACCTGGATTTTGGCATCGACCCGGCGCCCGATGCCGATCGCCCTGACCTGTTCGAGAATGCGCGCCTGCGGCAGGCCATGGCCAAGTGCATCGACCGCCGGCAGGTGGTGGAAAGGGCGTACCTGGGCCAGGCGGTGGTGATGCATTCTTATATTCCTCCCGATCATCCTCTCTATCTCGGTTCGGGGCTGTCCGAGTACGGGTTTGATCCAGGGGCGGCCAGGTCGGCGCTGGAGCGGTTGGGCTGGCGGGACGCCGACGGCGATGGGGTGCGCGAGGCGCATGGGGTGAACGGCATCCCTGACGGGACGCCGCTGGCATTCCGCTACGACGTCCTGGGCTCTGAGAGCGAGGCGCGCATCGAGGCCGCCGGACTGATCGCGGCAGACCTGGCGACCTGCGGCATCAGCGCGACGATAACCGTCAGAGGCTCACCCGAGTTTTTTGCCTCGGGTGCGGATGGCCTGCTCTACGGCCGGCGCTTTGACCTGGCCGGGTTTGCGTGGGTCGCGACGCGGATCCCCTCCTGCGATCTGTATACCTCGGGCGAAATCCCTTCAGCGGCCAACGACTGGCGGGGGGACAACGTCGGCGGGTACAGCAACCCCGAGTATGACCTGGCCTGCCAGGCGGCGCTCGAGGCGCTGCCCGGTTCCAACGACTATACAGGCCATCATCTGCGGGCGCTGAGGCTGTTCGCCGACGATCTGCCGGCGCTGCCGCTGGCGGCGCGGACCTGGCTCGTCGTCGCTCGCCCTGATCTGGTTGGGCCGGCGGCCGACCCGGCCGGGACGGTGGAGACCTGGAACGTGGAGGAGTGGCGGCTTGAGCCTTGAGCACGCCACCGTCTGCCTGTCCGCCGAGGCGCCGGGCGCCGCAGGCCGGGCCGTAGACGCGCTGCGCCAGGGCGAGGTGATCGCCTTTCCGACCGATACGGTCTATGGGGTGGGCGCTCACGCTTTTTTGCCGCAGGCCGTGGCCCGGCTTTATGCGGTGAAGGAGCGGCCGGCCGGCATGGCCATCCCGCTGCTGCTGCCCGGCGCGGAGGCGATGGCGCTGGTGTGTGTGGAGATCCCCGCCGTGGCCTGGGAGGTTGCCGGGAGGTTTTGGCCCGGCGCGCTGAGCCTGGTGCTGCGCCGCGCCCCGGCGGTGCCGGACGCAGTGACGGCCGGCGGCCCAACGGTCGCCGTGCGCGTCCCCGACCATCCGCTTGTCCGCGAGCTGTGCCGGCGGCTGGGCGCGCCCCTGGCCGCGACCAGCGCCAACCGCCACGGCTGGCCGCCGCCGGTCACCGCCAGCGAGGTTCAGGCGGCTTTGGCCGGCCGCATCCCGCTCATCCTCGACGGCGGGCCGTGTCCCGGCGGGGTGGCTTCTACGGTCCTGGACCTGACCGTCTCGCCGCCGGTTATCCTCCGCCCGGGACCGGTCACGGCTGAGCAGCTCGCGGTGGTGACAGGGCTGTATCAGAGTTAGCATTTTGCCGGGCTGGAGCCCGGCGGTCCCAGGGGAGGGTGGTTGCCGGGCTGGGGCCCGGCGGTCCCAGGGGTCCGTGGCGGTGATTGACCGGGATGGGGGATCGTGCTATAATAGGCCGGGATGGGGAATGCCGGGATTTGGGGCCCGGCCAGCTATCTTTGGAGGTGGGAGAGGAGAAATGAACTCAAGATCTGGAACAGTGTGGGCCGGCCTGGGGTTGATCGGGCTGGGGATTGCCTTCCTGGCAGCGATGGCGTTCGGTTGGGACAGGTTTTGGCCCGTTTTCCCCTTGTTGGGTGGCCTGGCCTTCCTGGCGGCTTTTGTTGGGAGCGGGCTCAAGGACAGCGGCTTTGTGTGGATCGGGGTGGCGGCGACGCTCGTGGGGCTGTTCTTCTTTGGCTTTACGCTTGGCGTTTGGGAATGGGAGGAGATGCGCGAGCTGTGGCCGATCTTTCCACTCATCGCCGGCGTCGCCTTTATCGCGCTGTTCCTGGCCGAGCGAGCCCGCGACTGGGGCACGCTGGGTGTGGGCCTGGCGGGGATCATCGTTGGCATCGTCGGCCTGGCCTATACCAAGGGCGGGCTAGAGTCGGACATCTGGAAGTACTGGCCGGCGCTGATCATCCTGGTCGGCGTGCTCAGCCTGCTGAGAGGCCTGTTTCAGAGAGGGCGGAAGTAGTCGCAGCCAAGGATGCTGATCGGCATTGACGCCAGCCGGACGACGGCTGCCCGGCGCACCGGCACGGAGAACTATGCCCTGAGCCTGACCCGCGAGCTGCTGGCGCTGGGCCATGATCCGCCCGGGCGCCGCTTCCGGCTCTATTTCAACGACCCGCCGCCGCCCGGCCTCTTCAAAGGCCGGGCGGAACGGCGGATCATCCCTTTTCCCCGGCTGTGGACCCACCTGCGCTTGTCGTGGGAGATGGCCACGCGCCCGCCCGACCTGCTCTTTGTACCGGCCCACGTTCTGCCGCTGATCCATCCCCGCAAAAGCGTGGTGACTGTCCACGACCTGGGCTACCTGTACTACCCCGAGGCCCACACCCGATTCCAGAACGCCTACCTGCGCTGGTCGACCCGCTACAACACCCGCACGGCGGCCCGCGTCCTGGCCGACTCACAGGCTACCTGCGACGACCTCGTCCGCCATTGCCAGATTTCCGCCGACAAGATCGCCGTCGTCTATCCTGGCCGCGACGAGAGCCTGGCGCCGGTGACCGATCCGGCCGCCTTGTCCGCCGTCCGGGGGCGCTATGGCCTGACCGGCCGCTACCTCCTTCACGTCGGTACCCTTCAGCCGCGCAAGAACCTGATCCGTCTCCTTCACGCTTTTGCCTCTCTGCAGGGCGGCCACGCGGGGCCGCCCCTACAGGACGTCGATGACCTCCAGCTTGTCATAACCGGGAAAAAGGGCTGGCTGTACGGCGACCTCCTGGCCGAGGTTCAGAAGCTGGGACTGGCCGCGGAAGGCCGTGTCGTCCTGACCGGCTATGTACCCGACGCCGACCTGCCGGCCCTGCTCAGCGGGGCGCTGGCCTTTTGTTTTCCATCCTTGTACGAGGGTTTTGGCTTGCCGGTGATCGAGGCGATGTCGTGCGGCGCGCCGGTCGTCTGCTCTCACGCGTCGTCGCTGCCCGAGGTGGCCGGCGACGCCGCCCTGCTGGTGGATCCCTTGGACGTGGGGGCGCTGGCGGCGGCGCTGGGCCGGATCGCCGCCGACGAAGGGCTGCGCGGCGATTTGCGCGAGCGCGGCTTTCGCCAGGCAAGCCGGTTCTCGTGGCGACAGTGTGCAAAAGAGGTGCTCGCGGTGCTGGAAGAGGTTGGCCGTGAACTCGATTGAGATCCTGGGCGTGCGGGTGGACGATGTGACCAACGACGAGCTGCTGGCTGTGGTGGACGGCTATGTAGCCAGCCAGCAGCCGCACCAGATCACAACCCTCAATCCAGAGATGCTGGTTGCCGCTCACGACGACGCCGGGTTCCGGCAGGCGCTCAACGGCGCCGACCTGAACGTGGCCGATGGCGTGGGGCTGATGATGGCCGCCCGCTGGCTGGGGCGCCCTCTACGCGAGCGGGTGACCGGATCGGATGGGATCTGTCGCCTGGCAGAGCACTGCGCCTGGAAGGGGTATCGTCCCTTCTTTTTGGGAGCTGCCGAGGGGGTGGCCGAGGTGGTCGCCGGCCGCCTGGCCACGCGCTATCCCGGCCTGGAGGCGGCGGGCGCGTATGCCGGATCGCCCCGCGCCGAGGACGAGGACGATGTGGTGTGCAGAGTGCGGGCTGCCGCGCCGGACCTGTTGTTCGTGGCCTATGGCGCGCCGGCCGAGGAGCGCTGGATTGCCCGTAACCGCGACCGGCTGGCCGTGCCGGCGATGATCGGAGTCGGCGGCGCCTTTGATTTCATAGCCGGCGTTGCCAGGCGGGCGCCCGCCTGGATGCGGCGGGCCGGCTTGGAATGGCTTCACCGCCTGATCCATCAGCCATGGCGCTGGCGGCGGCAGTTGGCGCTGATCCGCTTTGTGGCCCTCGTGCTCAGATCGAAACGGGGCCCAATCCAAAACCCAGAATCAAAATACTGAAGCTCGGGCTGGTTTCCAAGGAGGTCAAGTCATGGACTATCAGCAGCTAGCGGCACTGGCTGAGGCCGGCCAGGCCGGGATGGTGGCTTTTGCTCAGAAATTGGTACAGACGCCGAGCCTGCCCGGCCAGGAGAAGGCCGTGGCGGCTCTGGTGGAAGCCGAGATGGCCCGCCTGGGTTATGACCAGGTGTGGATCGACGGGGTGGGCAACGTCATCGGCCGCATTACCGGGGGCGGCGGGCCGCCGATGCTGTTCAATGGCCACATGGACCACGTCGACGCCGGCGATCCGGCCCGGTGGCCCCATCCGCCGTTTGGCGGCGAGATCCACGGGGGCGAGCTGTGGGGCCGTGGCGCAGCCGACATGAAAGGCGCCCTGGCGGCCATGGTATACGCCGGAGGCCTGCTCAAGAAGCTGCCCGCACCCCCGCCCGGCGACCGGTATGTGACCGCCGTGGTGCAGGAGGAGGTCGGCGGACTGGGGTCGCAGCACCTGGGCCGGACGTTGGATGTCAAGCGCGCCGTGATCGGCGAGGCGAGCGGCAACCAACTGCGCCGTGGGCACCGGGGGCGGGTGGGTCTGGTGGCTCACTTTGAAGGGCGATCGGTCCACGCCAGCATGCCCGACCTGGGGATCAACCCCCACTTTTCGGCGGCGCGGTTCGTGGCTGGCCTGCGTGGCCTGAAGATGGCCGCCGACGAGGCCTATGGCGCCTCGAGCGTGGCCCCCACCCGGGTGTGGAGCGAGCCGGCCAGCGGCAACGTCACTCCAGCGGCGCTGCACCTGGTGCTCGACTGGCGCAACATCCCAGGCGAGCGGCCTGAAGCGATCGTCGCCAAGCTCGAAGCGCTGTTGGCCGAGAGCCTGGAGCCGGGCTGCGGCGGGCGGATTGCCGTCTCGGAGAAGGAGCTGACCAGCTACACCGGCGTCCGGGTGAGCTATCCAGACGTCTTTCCGTCGTTCACCACCGCCGCCGACGATCCGTGGCTGCTTGACGCCTGGGCGGCCCTGTGTGCGGCGCTGGGCCGGGAGGTGGAGATCTGCGTCTGGCGGTTTGCCACCGACGGCGGGCACCTGGCCGAAGCAGGAGCTACCGCTCTCGGCTTTGGGCCGGGCGACGACCGGCTGGTGCATACGGTGGAGGAGCGAATCTCGCTGGATCAGCTCGTCGAGGGTGTGGTGGGGTATCTGGCGCTCAGCTTGATATGATAGGAGCTTTTTCTAGTCTCCCAGGCTGACTCCCATACTGCGCGCCGTGCGGATCCAGTCGCTGTCGAGCGGCACCGTCTTGAGATGGGCGATGGCATCGGCAATGGGGATGTCGACGATCGACTCGCCGCGCAACGCGACCATGCGGCCCAGACCGCCCCTGGCGATTAGATCTACTGCATTGGTCCCGAACCGGGTGCCCAGGAGCCGGTCGAACGGCGTGGGCGATCCGCCGCGCTGGATATGGCCCAACACCGTGACCCGGATCTCGTGATCGCAGATCGCCGCCAACTGATCGGCCACCACAAAGCTGACGCCCCCCAGGCGCCGGGCCAGGGGTGAGCTGCTCTCGACCCGGAAGACCTGCTCTCCTTCTTTTGGCCTGGCGCCCTCGGCCACGACGACGATGCTGAACCGGCTGCCGGCCCGGTCGCGGGCCTCGATCTTGGCGTCGACCCGGTTGGCGTCGAACGGGATCTCGGGCAGCAGGATGGCGTCCGCCCCGCCGGCCAGCCCCGATTGCAGCGCCAGCCAGCCGGCGTTGCGGCCCATGACTTCGACGAGCATCACCCGGTGGTGGCTTTCGGCGGTGGTGTGCAGGCGGTCGATCGCCTGGGTGGCGATGTCCAACGCCGTGTCAAAGCCAAAGGTCAGGTCGGTGCCGCTCACGTCGTTGTCGATCGTCTTGGGCACTGCCACGAGCGGCGCGCCCATTTCCAGGAGCCTGTGGGCGATGTGCAGCGATCCGTCGCCGCCGATCACTACCAGCGCGTCCAGTCCGAGATCGCCGATCCGGTTGAGGATGGTCGCGGACACGTCCTGGCGCACCGTAGGGCCGGCTGCGTCGGCGACCGGATAGTCGAACGGGTTGGCCCGGTTGGTGGTGCCGAGGATCGTGCCTCCTAGAGGCAGGATGCCCCGCACGCTGGCAAAATCCAATGGCCGCGTCTTTCCGGGCAGGATCAGCCCTTCGAAGCCGTCTTCTATGCCGATCACCTCCCAGCCATACTGGCCAATGGCCGTCTTGACCACGGCGCGGATGACGGCGTTCAGACCGGGGGCATCGCCCCCTGATGTCAGCACCCCAATACGGCGTATGGTTGTCATCTGTCGTCTCCTGGCGTTAGAGTTTGATCCTGTTCTGACCTGTGGTACAATTGTTTTCGATGAGTCTGCTCCGCAAGCTGATCCACCTGGCGATGGCCTGGCTGCCCGCACTCGGGTGGCTGATCTCGTACCAACTCGAGCTGGCGCTGGCGGCTGTGCTGCTGCTCGCGTCGATGGCGGCAGAGATAGCGCGCCAGCGGTGGCAAGGGGTGAACCGGCTGCTGTGGCGCATGCTGCCCTCCACCTTCCGTTCTGACGAGGGACAGCAGATGCTTGGCTCCACCTGGTTTGCCGTTGGCGCACTCGGGGCGCTAATCCTGTTTGGACGGGATATCGGCGGCACGGCTGTCCTTCTGCTGACGTGGGGCGATCCGGCGGCCGAGCTTGCCGGGCGAAGGTGGGGCCGGCCTGGCCAGCGCAAGACCCTGGCCGGCAGCCTGGGCTGCCTGTTGGCTTGTCTGCTCGCGGCCTGTGTGGGCATGGACCTGGGTGGGTTGAGCCCTCTGGTCGCGCTGACAGGAGCGGTCGTGGCCACACTAGCCGAGCGTTGGTCGCCCCCTCCCAACGACAATGTCTGGCTACCCATTTTCGCCGGCCTGGCTATGTGGGCCGTACAGCGGCTGATGTAGCGCTTTTATCTGTCTGTTGCGCCCGAGGCAGGCCGTCACGCCCATCAAAAGGTGGTTCTCCCCGTGAATTGAAAGCCGCGGATGCGCATGGCGGGCACATGATGGGCGGCGCTGCTCCACCAATCGCGGTGCAGTTCGGGGCGATCGGCGATGGCTTCGACGTTAGATAGGGTGTCGAGGACGCTCTGCGTAAAACGCAGATTGCGCAGCGCCCTGGTCACGCGGCCCTGCTCGATGAGAAAGGTCCCATCCCGGGTGGTCCCGGTGGCGATCACCTGCTGCGGATCGGGACAGTGGGTGTAATGAAACCGGGTGACGAGCACGCCCCGCTCTACCCCTGCGATCAACGCCTCGCGCGGCGTGTGGCCTGGGGCGACGAACAGGTGGGTCGGCGCCGGCCACCGGCTCGCATAGTCGGGTATGCGGGATGGGGCATGGCCTGTTGACGCCCGCCCTTCTTTGGCCGCGCAGCGGGAATCGTAAGCCAGGCCCCACAGGACGCCCCGCTCGATCAGGGTCAAGGGCTGGGTGGGCACGCCCTCCCAGTCGAAGGGGATGGCCAGGCCGCGTGGATCGGTGGCGTCGTCCCACAGTGTCAGATTGTCCCCGCATACCCGGCTGCCTAACTTGCCCACGGCAAAGCTGCGCCCTTCCTGGACGGCCTGGGCGCTGAGCCCATGCTGGGCCAGGAAGTGCAACAGATCGGCGACGGCGATCTCTTCCAACACGGTGACGTACGAGCCAGGCGAAAGCGGCTGCGGATCCCGGTTGCGGGCGCACTTGTCTACCGCCCGGTCGGCGACCGCCTGCGGATCGATCTGGCTCACATCGCGGCCGATTGCGTCGGCATAGCCGGTCAGAAAGCCCAGCCCTTGGGGCGGGTGGGCATCTATCACCGTCCGCAACGAGGCCAGGGTAAAGGGCGCATAGACAGCCACACCGGCGGTGTTGGCGATGGCCAGTTCACCCACTGTTGTGCTGAACGCGCCGGTCGCCGTAAAGCCCAGCCCAGCAGCGGCCCGGACGACAACGCCGACGGCCTCGGCGCGCTGGGCGGCGGTCATGGCTGCCGTCGTCTCAAAGTATGAGGTCGTCTCGGAGACGGCCTGGCCAGCCGGCAGACCCGGGAATTCCGGGTCAGGCGGCTGAAGCCTGGCCAGGGCGGCTGCTTGTTCGGCGGCCCAACGTCGCCCTTCACCGTCCAGCCGGTTGGTGAGGGCCAGCCCCACGCCTCCGTTCACGACAGCCCGTACGGCCAGGCGGGCGTTGTACTGGATCACATTCTGGTGGATGGCGCTGTTGGCAAAACGGGTCAGCGCCTGATCCTCGACCAGCAACGTCGCCTCGGCTTCATCGGCTGGCGTAAGGCGGAGGACGTCTGCAAGCAGATCCAAGGCTTGCTCTCGGCCGTGCGTGATGTGTGCTGTGCGTCTTGCATTGTCTGTTTCGACCATTTGCCGACCTGCCTATGTGCTCACTCACCTGATTTCTGCGTGAAACCGCGCCTCAACCTGCGGGAGGGTGAACGGTTACACGGTTTGATTGTAATTCAAGTACGCGAGTCTGTCAATGCTGGCAGCGGACAGCACTTTGACGGGATGCGATGGCTGTGCTAAAATGACCCTGCCTGGCAGCTCAGCAGCCCGGAATTGCCAGGTCTTATGCAATTCGGTATCAGGAGGCATGCCGCCACAATGACGTCGTTTGAAACACCTGAATGGGTCCGGGACGCGGTCTTTTATCAGATCTTTCCCGACCGGTTTGCGTACAGCCAGCGAGTGCGCAAACCCTCGAACCTCGAACCTTGGGACAGCCCGCCAACCGTATACGGCTTTAAGGGCGGCGACCTGCTGGGGGTGGCCGAGCGCCTGGACTATTTGCAGGACCTGGGGATCACGGCGATCTATTTCAACCCTGTGTTCCAGTCTGCGGCCAACCACCGGTACCACACCTATGACTATTATAGCGTCGATCCGATTCTGGGTGGGAACGCGGCCCTACGGACCCTGCTCGACGAGGCCCACCAGCGCGGCATACGGGTGATCTTGGACGGGGTGTTCAACCACGCCAGCCGGGGGTTCTTTCAGTTCCATCACGTCGTCGAGAATGGTGCGGCGTCGCCCTACGTTGATTGGTTTATCATCTACCGCCATCCGTTGGTGCCCTACCATGCGCCCAGGGGGCAGCATGGTTACGAAGCGTGGTGGAACCTACCGGCGCTGCCCAAGCTGAATGTCGCCAATCCTGGCGTGCGCGAGTTCCTGTGGGACGTGGCCGGCCATTGGATCGAGTTCGGGGTAGACGGCTGGCGGCTGGACGTTCCGGCCGAGATCGACGACGACGACTTTTGGCGCGAATTCCGCTGCCGGGTCAAGGGCATCAACTCCGAAGCCTATATCATCGGCGAGCTGTGGCACGAGGCGCATCGCTGGCTCCAGGGCGATCAGTTCGACGCGATCATGAATTACCCTTTCACCCGCGCCTGCCTTGCTTTTTTCGTCGGCGACAACCTGTTTGCGTCCGAGGCGGCCAAGTGTGGCCTGGGCAAAATCGCCCCCATGGATGCACAGGCTTTTGCCGCCGAAATGACGCGCTTGTTAGAACTCTATCCGCGCCCGGCGGTCGAGGTGCAGCTCAACCTGCTCAGCAGCCACGATACCCCCCGGTTCAAGACCCTGGCGCGCGGCGACGATTCGGCCTATGCCCTGGCGACCCTATTTCAGATGACCTATCCCGGCGCGCCGTGCATCTACTATGGCGACGAGATCGGTATGGAAGGCGGCCAGGATCCTGTTTGCCGGGGGGGCTTTCCCTGGGACTCGAGCTGTTGGGAGCAGAGCCTGCGCGACTATGTGAAGCAGTGCGCTGCTCTGCGCCATGCCCATCCTGCACTGCGCCGGGGCGACCTCACCTGGCTTTTCTCGGGCCAGGGGGTGGTGGCGTATGGCCGGCGGTTTGGATCCGAGACGCTGCTGGTGATCCTGAACGCCAGCTCTCAGCCGGTGATGCTGTCGGTGCATGTGGCCGGCTATCTGCCTGACGGCGCCCGGCTGCGCGACGTATGGCAGGATAGCATGGTGGCCGTAACCGGTGGGCGTGTGGATAGCATCACGGTACCCGCCCGATCGGGGATAGTGCTGGAAATGGTTGGGGATGGCCCGGCTATCCCGGGCTGATTTGGCAGGGCCAGGACCGATGTTATCCGGCTCTGGTTCCAAGAGGTGAGGGGTGAACGACAAACCGATCAGCGCACGGCCCTTGGTGCTTGCTGCTGTCATAGTGTTGGTGTTACGGCTGTTGGCTGGGAGGGCGCCTGTTGGGCTTGCTGGGGATGGTTACCTCCTGAACCAAACAGTCCCCACCTTTACTCCGACGCCCTCGCCGGTGACACCTTCCCCGACGAGCGTGATAGGGCCGACCTCGGCGCCGCGCACGCCGACGCCCAAGCCGGGCGTGTCCGCTACGCCCATGACTGCCACACAGACCCCGCTGCCTGGTCTGACGCAGCCAGGCTTGACAGCCACCCCATCTCCAACCGGCTCGGAAGTGGCGGTTACGCCAGATGCAACGCTTCTCCCCCCCGAGAATGCCACACCCTCGCCAGAGGCCAGCGCCGACCTGCCGACGCCTGGGGTTGGGGAGCCGGGCGCGACGCCGCTGCCAACGCCTGAGGCGCCCGGGCCAGCCGCCAGCCCGACAGGAATGCAGGCCCAATCCACCCTGCCGCCTTGGACGCCTGCTGTGGGCGGGACAGGTACTGCCTCTGGCTCATCTTGTATTTGGCCAGTAGCCGGGTTGCTGTTGATAGTGGTAGGCGCGCTGCTGCTGGTATGGCGCGGTCGCCAGAACAAAAGGCAGCCAAGGACATGACAGCGCATTCCTTCCATTTCCTGGATCGGCTGAAAACACCTCGTCCCTTTGTGGTTTCGCTGTCCGGCCTAGCAACAGCCATAACCTGGGGCCTGCTCCTGGCGAGCCTGTCGCTCCTGCTGGCGCAAGCCCAGCCCGAGGCTGGGATTTATCGCTCTGCCGCGCTTCCCGCCGAGGGGGAGAAGACTTCTTCGCTTGTGGACCGCCAGCGCTACGGCTTTGTCGCCGTCTCGCCGCAGTGGCCGGAGCGGTTCGACGTGAGCCAGCTCAGCGCCGGTTGGTACGTCGACTATACACTGCCGACATGCCGGGTCAGCCCTGAGGGCATGGACGGCGCCCTGGGAGTCGGCGTCGAGGGGTATACCGCGATTCCGTCGTGGCTGGGTCCTGTGGTGGACAACCACCCGGGGAAAATCTGGCTGATCGGCAACGAGCCTGACTGCATCTGGCAGGATAACCGCTTGCCAGAACAGTATGCGCACGACTATCACGACCTGTATGCGTTCATCAAGGGGCGCGATCCGACGGCTCAAGTGGCCCCCGGGAACATCGTCCAGCCGTCGCCGATCCGGCTGGCTTACCTGGACCGGGTGCTTGCCGAATACCAATCGGCGTACGGCGAACCGATGCCGGTGGACGTATGGGCGATCCACAATGCGCTTCTCAACGAGAGGCCGGGCCAGTGGGGGGCTGGCGTGCCGCCTGGCATGGACCCAACCCTTGCGCTCACCAGGACCATTCAGGATAACGACAACGTAATCACCTTTACCCAGCAGATTTGGGCCTTTAGGCAGTGGATGGCCGACAACGGCTATCGCGATCGCCCATTGATTATCACGGAATATGGCGTCCTGATGCCGGTGGAATATGGATTCACTCCGGAACGGGTTAAAGCGTTCATGTCCGCCACCTTTGACTGGATGGCTACGGTGACCGATGCGCAACTGGGCGATCTCAGCGATGGCAACCGGTTGGTGCAGCGCTGGGCGTGGTACAGCCTTGACGATCAGCCCTGGGATCCAGGAACTGGCATCGGTTTCAACGGCAACCTGTTCGATCCCGAAACGGACCAGATCACCGTCTTTGGCGAGCACTATGCCACCTATACCAGCTCGTTTCCGCCCCTGTCCTACGTGGACCTGGTTTTCAGCCGGCTATGGACGCAGCCGGCGCCCGTCCTGCCTGGACCGACCGGCACACTGACCATGACGTTATTGGTCGAAGTGCAGAATGTGGGGACGGTCGATTCCACGGGCTTGACAGTTACTTTGGATTACGACGGGCCGGCCAGCGGCTCCCTCGAGCGGATGGCGGACGATGTGCCTGCGGCCGGGTCGCGCTGGATTTCTTTTACACTGGCCGATCTGCCCGTTGGCGGCTACTCCATTTCGGGGATGATAGACGCCGACCGCCAGGTGACCGAGTCGACCGAGTGCAACAACAGCGTTGGTGGGATGACCGCTGTGCCGGCCTATCGTGTCAGCCTGCCTATTGTCGCCAAGCAGTATTCGGGGACTCCCGGCGAAAAGCGCCTGGAGCGCGGGCCTGCGACTAGCGGTCAGGCTGTCTCCCAAGGTTTTCAGGAGTGGTCCGTGCCTACTGCCAACAGCTACCCGGCTCAGATTGCAATAGACCCGGCCGACGGGGTTGTGTGGATCAGCGAGCGGGATGGCAATCAGATCAGCCGGTTTGATCCGCAGACCGAGACTTTTGTCACGTATACCATTCCGATGACCGACAGCCAGCCGTGGGGCCTGGCGGTCGATGCTTCAGGTGACGTGTGGTTCGCCGAGATGACCGGCAACCGGATCGGGCGGTTCGACCCTCAGACCGGGACCTTTGTCGAGTATCCTGTTCCGACCTCCGCCAGCGAGCCACGGGACGTGGCCGTCGACGGCGGCGGAAATATCTGGTTTACCGAGAGGGCGGGCAACAAGATCGGAAAGCTGGAGCCGGGTACAGGCGCCATAACCGAGTACGACGTGCCGTCGCCCAATGCGCAGCCGAGTGGGCTGGCGATTCGAGGCGATCGCGGTTGGTTCGCCGAAACGCAGGCCAACAGACTGGGCAGGGTGATCCTCTCGACCGGCGAAATCGCCGAAACTCCAGTCATTACCACGCCGAACAGCCTGCCGGAAGACGTGGCGATCAACCTGGGCGGCTATCCATGGGTGACCGAGGCGCAGGGCAACAACCTTGCCCTCTTTAAGGTATCGACAGTCAGCGGCTTTGTCCAATACCCAGTGCCGACGCCCGGCAGCGAGCCGTACGGCATCGCCCTGGCCTCCGACATTGCGACCGTGTGGTTTACTGAGCGGGCCGGAAACAAGCTGGGCCGTTTCGACGGCGCGTTCGCCGAGTTCCCCCTGCCTACACCTGGCAGCTCGCCCACCAGTATTGCGCTGGACAGTGCAGGCTGCGCCTGGTATGCCGCACCGACCGCCAACCGGATCGGGCGCTTTTGCCCGGTCCACGTCTTTTTGCCCGTGATCTTGAAGAATCAGTAGAGATGGTTCAAGATCAAGCCTGGAGGGTCGATGGGGTACGCCGCATAGTGTGGGCGCTGGTGGCGGTGGCGGTTTGCCTGCGCCTGGCAGCCCTTTTCGCCTTTCACGGTCCAGACCTGGTCTCTGCGTCCGAGTCGGGCCTGACGGCGGCCAACTGGGTGGCGGGTCGGGGCCACACCTTTGATTTCTACGGCTACCGCACGGCCAGCCCTCTTCAATCGTTCATGCCTCCCTTGTTCACGGCTGTGATCGCCGGCTGCCTCGTCACACCGTGGCCCGAGATCGCGTTCAGCATTGTCCAGGTGGCACTGTCGAGCCTGACGGTGCTGCTGGTGTATCGGATCGCGACGCGGCTGGCCGACCTGGCGGTGGGCATGGCGGCGGCCGCGCTGACTGCTGTCTATCCTCCATTCCTGATCTTGGTGGATCAGAATACCGTGCCGGTGCTCAACGCGTTTCTGTTGGCGCTGTGGCTGTGGGCCACGATCTGTCTGATCGACCGAGGGGGCTGGCGCTGGGCGACGCTGGCCGGGCTAGCGCTGGGTTTGAATATCCTCAGCCGGCCATCGAGCGCCGGCCTGCTGGCCGTGATGCTGCTTGGCATGGGGCTGAAACCGCGGGAGTTGGGGGGGCGCCTCAAGAGCTGGTGGCGGCCGGCCATTATGGTCGTCGCCATGATGGGCCTCACCATCGCGCCATGGCTGGCCCGCGACCTCGTGGTTCACCGCCGATTTGTGTGGATCTCGACCAATGGCGGGTTTAACTTTTGGGTCGGAAATAACCCATTCACCACGGGCTCCTGCTTTGACGTGGTGGTCGCGGACCTCGCCGCCTATTCGGGCGACGCCGTGTCGGCGCCGGAAGGCGCGTCGATCGTCCAGGTCAAGCCTTACCCCCTGCCGCTGGAGCTGCGCGACACGGCGGCGACCCTGGACGAGGTGGCCCTCGATCGGGCCTTGTATGGTGCGTCGTTTTCTTTCATCCAGGCTCATCCCGGCCGCTGGCTGGGCCTGCTGGCCCAGAAGCTCGTGAGCCTGTGGTGGTTCCGTCCCAATGTCGGGCTGTCCAGCGGCTTTTACCAGGAGAGCTGGATCTTGCCGTACAGGATTCTGTACGGGGGCGTCTTGATCGCGGCCATCGCCGGCCTGATCCTGTCGCTCAAGCACTGGCGGCGATATGCCGTCCTGTACGGCATGCTCGCTTACCTGACCGTCGTGTATGTCGCCTACCACGCCATCACCCGCTACCGCTGGGAGATGGAACCGTACCTGTTGGCGCTGGCTGCGCTCACACTGGTGACAGGCTGGCGCCGGCTCTCTCCGGTGCTGCCTTGGAAGGCGAGATAGGGATGGACTCGCTTCAGTCGCAGCCTTCAGATGGCGCAGGGCCAGCCCGGATGGCGCGATCGGCCGGGCAAGTGGTCTTGGGCCTGCTGTTCAGTGCGCTATGCCTGTTTCTGGCCCTGCGGGGTGTGCGGCTGGACAAGGTGGCGGCTGTGTTGGGCCAGGCTGAGCCGTTGACGCTGCTGGCTGCCGTGGGCATCGAGATCCTGACCTTCTTGGCTATCGCCGCGCGTTGGCAACGCCTTTTTGTACCTGGTTGTATGCCGAAACTGAGACGGCTGTTCGAGATTCTGAACATCGCCCAATTGTCCAATGCCGTGCTGCCCGGCAAGGTGGGAACGCTGGTGCGCGCCTACCTGGCCGGACAGGGAACAGCCGGCGGAATGGCGTTTGCCCTGGCGACCATCGTCGGCGAAAAGGTCGTAGAGGGCATGAGCCTGTTGTTGATTGCGCTCGCCATCCTGCCCTGCTTCCAGGCAGGCCCTGCGCCTGGGCAACTGCCGTGGACGGTGTGGCTCAGCGCCGGCCTGTTTGTGCTGGTCCTGGGAGCGATGGTCTGGGTGGCTCGTCATCAACAGGCGGTCACGCGCTGGCTGGAGCGGCTGTTGGGGCGCCGGCCCAGGCTGCTCGGGCCGGCCCTGTCGGCCCTGTCGGCGGTTGGTGTGTGGCGGCGCGGCAAGGTCGTGCTGGGGCTGTGGGCCTGGTCGATTGCCATTTGGGCTATCACGGTCCTACTGAACCAGCTCATTTTGTGGAGTCTGGGGATCCGAGTTCCGGCGGTGGCGCCCGTGGTGATCCTGGTGGTGTCTCAGGTTGGGGTTCGCCTTCCTTCGTCGCCGGGCAGTGTCGGCGTCCTGCATTACCTGAGCGTCTTGGCCCTGTCGCTGTTCGGCGTCGAAAAGAGCACGGCGCTGGGCTTTGGCGTCATCCTGCATCTGCTGATCTATTTGCCGGCCAGCCTGTTGGGGCTTTTCTTCCTGGCCAGATCTGGGTACAGCCTCAGGCGGCTGCGGCAGGCGAGCGAGGGAGAGGAGCTCCCCGGATGAAAGTCGCCATCGTCCACGATTTTTTCTGCAACCTGGGCGGATCAGACCAGGTGGCCGCGGCGCTGCACCAGCTCTATCCCGATGCTCCGGTCTATACCTTACTCGTCGGCAACCGCAACCGGCAGGAGGCGCTGCTGGCGGGGATGGATATCAAGACCTCTTTTGTCCAACGTTTACCGCTGGCCCGACGCTGGCACGAGATCTATCTGCCGCTCTTTCCCCTGGCCGTCGAGTCGTTTGACCTGACCAGTTTTGACCTGGTTTTGAGCAGCAGCCACGCCTGCGCCAAGGGGGTTATCCCCGCACCCGAGGCCTTGCACATCTGCTATTGCCACACCCCAGCCCGTTATGCCTGGGACCTGTCCTACCTGTATGCACGCCGTGTCCCCTGGCTGGCACGGGGGTATGTCGCCCTGGTTATGCATCGTTTCCGGGTGTGGGATGTGGCGGCCGCCAGCCGGGTCGATCATTTTGTGGCCAACTCGCGCTTTGTGGCCCAGCGGATCGATCGCTACTATCGCCGGACTTCAACGGTTATCCATCCACCTGTGGACACGGCCTATTTCACTCCCGGTGGGGAGAGCGGCGATTATTACCTGGTGGTGTCGCGCCTGACGGCCTATAAGCGGATCGACCTGGCGGTCGAGGCGTTCAACCGGCTGGGCAAACCGCTGTGGATCGCCGGCGATGGGCCGGAGCGCCGCCGACTAGAAGCCATGGCCGGACCGAACGTCCGCTTTCTCGGCGCCCTGCTGCGGGAAGGGGTCCGGGACGCGATGCGCGGCTGCCAGGCCTTGATCTTTCCCGGCAAAGAGGATTTTGGCATCACGCCGGTCGAGGTTCAGGCAACCGGCCGGCCGGTGATAGCCTACGGCCAAGGTGGGGCGGTCGAAACGGTGATCGATGGCCTGACCGGCGTGTTGTTTAGGGGGCAGACTGCCGAAGCGCTGTGCGAAGCGGTGGATAGGGCAGCGCACTTGCCGTTCGACCGGGACGCCATCCGCCGCCATGCTATCCAGTTCGATCGCGAGGCGTTCTGTCGCAAAATGACGGCCTTGATCCGGAACAAGTGGGATGAACGCCTGGTCGACGAGCGCCGACGACCGGCGGCTGACCCATGAGCACAGAGAGGTCTGGAGCGTAAGAGTGGCAAAGAGGAGATGGCGGACATTCACGGCGCTGGTGTTGATCATCGCCGGGCTGGCGCTGATCGCCGGCTGGGGAGGCATCAAGTACCGGCGCATCCGTACCTGCCTGGATTCCAGCATGGTGCGGCTGCGCGCCCTGCAATCGCTTGTGCCAACCTTTTCAGCCCAGGCCCTGACCGACGCCGGCGCCCAGCTCCACGGCCTACAGAGTGACATCATTTGCCTGCGCAGCGAAGGGCAGCCTTTTCTCAAACTGGCGCCCTGGTTAGGGTGGCTGCCGGGGGTAGGGCCTGATGTCGCCAGCGCGCCGCATCTCCTGGAGATGGCCCAGGCCTTGGCAGACGGAGGCGTACTGGCTTTCGACGCTCTGTCTCCGGCGCTGGCGCAAGCGCAGGCAGGCCAGTTCGACCTGCCCGGCGTGATTGGGGTGCTGGAGCAGTCCCGGCCAGCACTCGTCTCAGCCGAGTCCGCCCTGGCGTACGCCGCGGCCGAGAGGGCGCAGATCGATGCCGACCGGCTCTCTGCCCGCGTGGGCCGGTTGCTCGCTACCACGGATCGGGCCTTGCCGCTGCTTCGCAGCGGCATCCAGGCGGCCCGGATCGCGCCTGACCTGCTGGGCGGCGACAGCCCGCGCACCTACCTGATCCTGGCCCAAAACGACGACGAACGACGGCCCACCGGCGGCTGGATTTCGGGCGTTGGCCTGGTGACCACAGAGGGAGGGCGGGTAACTGGCGTGGCTTTCCGCGACAGTTACAGCGTGGACAACTTGGCTGTGCCGCACGACAGCCCACCCGACGCGCTGCTGCGGACGATGTGGGCCGAGATATGGCTCTTGCGCGACAGCAACTGGTCGCCCGATTTTCCGACCTCTGCCCAGGTCGCTGAACGCATGTTGCAGCGTGACCAAAACTTGGCGGTGGACGGTGTGATTGCCGTCGATCAGGAGGCTCTGAGGCTGCTGGTCGCGGCGATGGAACCGCTGACTCTGGAATCGACGACTCAACCGGTGACCGGGGCAAACCTTCTGCAAGTCATCCGCAACGCCTGGACCCAGCCACAGCCAGGGCTTACGCCGTCTGGTGAATGGAGTGACTGGCAAAGCCACCGGAAAGATGTGATGACCGAGCTGGTCACGGCCATGCTCGAAAGGGTACAGGCTCAACCCAGTACCGTCGATCCAAACCGGCTGGCGGAGGCTCTGTGGGTTGGGCTGCGGGAGCGGCACATTCTGATCTATCTCCATGACTCGGAAGCGGCGGCTTTGCTCGCTTTGCTCAAGTGGGACGGGGCGTTGCTGCCGGTGAGCGGTGACTATTTTCAGTTAGTGGATGCCAATGTTGGGTTTAACAAGGTAGACCCGATAGTCGAGAGGGTGATCGACTACCAGGTGGATCTGCGCGACCCCAGGCAGGGCCAGGTCGGCGCGACTGTACATTACCTCAATCGGAGCCCATCACAGCCTGAGCCCTGCATCCAGGGAGTGAGGGAGCGACTTACCTACGAGGAAGGGATGGTTGGTTGTTACTGGGATTACGCCCGTTTCTATGTGCCAGAGGGATCGCAGCTCTTGGAGCGGGAGCGCGCGCCGCTGCCATCCGGTAGTCTCCTGTATCGCTACGGATTTGCGCCTCCAGGTGACGCCGGCCCAGATAGCGGCCCGACAGAAAAGGGCAAGATGGCATTTGGCCTCTTTTTCGTCGTCCCGCCGGGCGAGGCCCGAGACGTACAGCTCCGTTGGCAACTGCCGGCGGGGATTGTAACCCACGAGCAAGACGGGTTTCACTACCGGCTGACGGTGCAGAAGCAATCGGGCACGCCTCCGATCCTGCTGCGAGTTGCGGTGCGGCTGCCGCCTGATGTCTATGTGGTCAAAGCAACGCCGGAAGCGGCTGCTATCGAGGTTGGTGAAGTAAAGCTCGAATTGTATTTGGCGACGGACCAGCAGATTGAAATCATTTTCCGCTAAACACGACAGCAAAGCGCATGCCCGCTGGTTGCTCGTAGCTGGAGTAGCCCTGATTGTGATCGGCATGGGGTTGCTGGCTGTACCGTGGATTTCGAGCTGGAGGAACAGCCAGCCGGAGACGCCATCGGTTGTGGTGACTCCCAGCGCCATCCAGGAGCGCCTGGTCCCCAGTCCTGCTGCGCCATATCCTCGATCTGCAACACCCACGAGGCAGCCTGCAACGCCAACCGTTGGGGAGACATCTGCTGCCGTCCAGGCGCGATTGTCCCCCACGCCGCCCATGGTTAGCCACCCATCGGGGACATCTCTGAGGCCCACACTCACTCCGGCGGGAATGGCCGGCACTCCAACGCAAGCTTCGGCCAGTAAGCCAGCGCCGACGCCCTCGCCAGGGTTGTTTTCCTTACGCCAACGGGTAGGTGTGGTGGCTCCCCAATCGGATATGGCTCGCTACGATGTGGAACGGCTGGGAGCGGGCTGGTTTCTGACCGGCCTGACAGAGCAGGTATTGCCCCTGCCGGCAGGCATGGAATTCGCCCCGCTTGTGCAGGTGTTGGGCGCGACCTACTCGCCCGACGCCGAAACGCTGCAGGAAATCGCCCGCACGCAGCCGGGCGCGTTGTGGCTGGTGGGGAACGAACCGGACGTGATATGGCAAGATTGCGCCACGCCCGAGGAATATGCCCTAGTCTACCACCAGGTGTACACGGCGCTCAAGAGCGCCGATCCGTCGGCCCGGATAGCGATCGGCGGTATTTCGCAGGTGACCCCTCTTCGTCTAAGGTACCTGGATGGCGTGCTATTGGCTTATGAAGAAAAGTACGGGGAACCGATGCCGGTAGATGTGTGGAACATCCACTTGGCCATCCTCCGCGAGGAACGAGGATCGTGGGGTGTGGATATCCCTCCAGGTCTGCCTGACGACAGGGGGATCTTGTACGAAATAGAGGATAATGCCGACGTCGAGATCTTGAAGCGTGAGATTGCGTCATTCCGGGCCTGGATGGCTGAGCGGGGCCTGCGCGACAGGCCTTTGATCGTGACCGAGTTCAGCGTCCTGATGCCGCCGGAGTATGGTTTTCCCTTTGACCGGGTCCGGGATTTCCTGGTCGCTGCTTTCGACTTGATGTTGACGGCAACCGACAGCGAGACCGGCTATCAAGCCGACGGCAACCGGTTGGTGCAGCGCTGGGCGTGGTACGGCCTAGCCGACAAGATCTATTCCACGGGCAACCTTTTCGATCCGGACACGGGCCAGATCACATTGCTGGGGTTGGCATTTGCCGAGTATACGGCAACCCACTAATCCACGGGCCGGGTTTTCCTGACCAGTTCCTGGATGGGTGGGGAAGGTTTCCCCTGGTCAGGATCGTGCCCTGCCCACCCTAGGTGTGCCGCTGCACCTCGAACCGGAACATCTGGACCGGCTCGTTGGGGTCGGTTATTCCGGCTTTGTGATAGCGGGTCCAGTATACCTGTTTGTCTATGGTGTCTATTCCTTCGAGGTCGGGGAGCAGGAGACCCCGCTTCCACGAATGGGTGAGTGACTGGACGATGAGCCCATAGCGCTTGGGATCCAGCTCGTCCGGAGAACTGATCGGTTCGGGCTCGCCTAGGACGTCTACTTTGACATCCAGGTCGGCCAGCTCGTTGCGGCGAATGGAAGGGAACCGGGGATCGCGAGTGGCCGCAGACACGGCATTTTGGATCACCTCTTCGGCCACGCTGTCGCAGGTTGGCTGGATCGTGCCGATGCAACCGCGAAGCTGTCCATGACGGTGGATGGTCACAAACGCGCCAGCCGGACGGCGCATTTCGGGAGGCAGTTCTTTGGGGGGAGGAGGCTGCTTGCCTTCTCGAACATACAGCTCGATCGTTTCCCTTGCCAGTTTTACCAGTGGATGTGATTCGGTCATTGCCTACTCCTCTGCTTAAAGACCTTTGTGTTAAAATCGCCAAATGGCGCTGCTCGCTGGACTTGCATTTGTACAGGTTTTGTGGTATGATTATGCATGTACCGAATTGGCAGTGATGCCTATCATACATTCATGGAGGAGGATATGTCTGCAAAAAAGGCTGCACCAGAAGATGTCACCATGCGGAAGAAGCGGCTGGTCAAGTATGGGCTGCTTGTCGTGGTGGCCGTTGCGTTTGCCGTCTCCTTGATAATCTCATGGATCGTGTTGATGCCCGGCGGTAATTACCTTGGCAGGGTCATCCTGTATACGGTGCTGTCAACTGTCGGCGCGGCAATCCTGTGCATCATTGTCTGGTATATCTACGATAAGCTGATTCTCAAGCAATAGCCAGGCTTATACCTATTTGGCTGTTCGCCAGCGAGGCCGGCCTGCGGGCTCGGCCCTCGGGTGGCCTCTAAAAGCTGTCTCTGGAATTCACGCCAGACGGACGCGCGCCCGTCTGGCGCTTGTTTTTGCCTAGAACTTGCCCAGAACCTGGCGGGCGATGACCAGGCGCTGGATCTCGCTCGTCCCCTCGCCGATGCTGCACAGCCGTTGGTCGCGGTAGATGCGCTCCACCGGGTATTCGCGGCTGTAGCCGTAGCCGCCGTGGATCTGCAACGCCTTGAACGCCGCTCGCTCGGCCGTTTCGGAGGCATATAGCTTGGCCATCGCTGCCTCTTTGCTGAACGGCTGGCCGGCATCTTTCATGGCCGCAGCGCGGTAGATCAGCAGCCGCGCGGCGTCGATCTCGGTTGCCATGTCGGCGATCATCCATTGGATCGCCTGGAATTTAGCAATTGGCTGTCCAAACTGCTTCCGTTCCTTGGCATAGCGTGTTGCCTGGTCGAGGGCTGCCTGCGCCAGTCCCAAAGCCATCGCTCCGATGCTGATCCGCCCACCGTCGAGGGTAATCAGCATCTGCCTGAACCCCTCGCCCTCCTTGCCAAGCAGGTTGCAGGCCGGCACCCGACACTCCTCGAATGACAGCGCCGACGTTACCGATCCTTTCAAGCCCATCTTTGGCTCGTTTTTGCCGGGGATAAAGCCTGGTGTGCCTTTTTCCACCAGGAAGCAGGAGATGCCTCGCGTCCCGGCGGCCGGATCGGTCTTGGCTGTGGCGACCACTACGTCGGCGATGGCCCCAGATGTGATCCACATCTTGCTGCCGTTGATCACGTAGGAATCTCCATCGCGCACGGCAGTTGTCCGTGTAGACCCTGCGTCTGATCCGGCTTCCGGCTCGGTCAGGCCAAAGGCGCCGAGTCCCTTGCCACTGCACAGGCGAGGCAGCCACTTTTGCTTCTGTTCCTCAGTGCCAAAGTAGTAGATCGGCCCGCAGCCGAGTGACACGTGTGCGGCATAGATCAGCGCTGTCGTCCCGCAGGCGCGGGCGACCTCTTCCATGGCGATGGCATAGCTCACATAGTCGCCGCCGCCGCCGCCGTACTTTTCCGGGTAGGGCAGGCCCAACAGCCCCAACTCGGCCATCTTGCGGATGCTCTCGGCTGGGAATTCCTCAGTCTTGTCCACTTGCGCGGCGCGAGGCGCCAGCTCTTGCTGGGCAAAATCACGCACCATGTCGCGCACCAAACGTTGCTCTTCGTCGAGCTCAAAGTTCATCGGACCTCCTTGGAGAAGAATCTAGCTATAAAGGACTCGCAAGTGCGCCTCAGGACTCTCCGATCAACCTTGGTTCACCCCATACTGCCCAGGCCCACTCGTGGTTACCCAACCCGTCGGTGAAGAACTGGATGCGGGCGACATCGCCTGCCAGGGCGGGCATGGCCAGCTCGTGCTCTTTCCACCGGATCTGGTGCTGGGTGTCGCTCCACAACTTCCAGCCGTTGACGAACACCCGGAAGGCGACGACGTTGCCCTCAGCCAGACGTGACCCATCGCGGATGCCGGTGGCGAACCGTAGACAGAGGTTGCGGACAGTGACCGGCACCGGCACCTGGTACTCGATCATGGCCGAGCCGTGTAGGGGTGGGTGTTCCCACAGTGCCATCCGCCACTCGCCGCCGCAGGCTGCCTCCCCAATGTTGATGTCCATACCGGCCGGATTGTGCTCGGCGCTGACAATGGCCTGCCGAAAGTGCTCGACAAAGTCAAAGGTCCAGGCGCCGCCAACGCCAGCTTGGGTTGGCTCCTGTTTCCACTTCAGGTACCGGACGAAACGGGCCAGCTCGTCCAGGCTCTGCGGGGTGAGCGATTCCAATTCGTCGATCAGCTCTTCATAAGTCGCCATTGCTGCCTATCCTGAATTGTTGCCTTTGCCCATCAGTATACCAGAAAGTGGCCAGTTTGTAAACAACCGCACCGGTTGCACAGGGCCCGACCCTAGCCCTGGATAGAATAGGCTCCAGACCTGGCAGGCTTGGTGGCAAGCTGTCAGGTCTGAATGCACAAATGTACTGGTTAGTCGCTCTAGCCAGAAGAAAAGTGGCTAAGCGGCCGAGAACCGTCCGCGCAGGATCTCCTCCAAGGTGGGCCGGCCGATGACCTGCAGCTCATAGTTCACGCGTTGGTAGGGCCGGTTGATTGTGAGCAGGCGCCCCAGATCGACTGGCGTGGCTATGATCACTATGTCACACGGTGTGGCATTGATCGTCTCTTGCAGCTCGTGCATTTGCTGATCGCCATAGCCCATGGCCGGCAGTACTTTCCCGGTGGTTGGATATTTGTTGTAGGTATTGAGAATTGAACCGACGGCGTAAGGGCGGGGATCGACGATCTCGGCTGCGCCAAACCGTTTGGCAGCCACCACGCCGGCTCCGTAGGCCATCTCGCCGTGGGTCAAAGTTGGGCCATCCTCGACTACGAGCACGTGCTTGCCGCGGATGGCGCTTGGATCTTTGACAAAAATGGGCGAGGCAGCTTCGACGATGGTCACCGCCGGATTCACGTGTAGCGCATTCTCCCGCACACGAGCGATATTAGCCAGGTCGGCGGTATCGACCTTGTTGATGACGATTATGTCGGCGGCGCGCAGGTTGCTCTCGCCTGGGTAGTAGGCCAGCTCGTGGCCTGCCCGATGTGGATCGGCCACAGTGATGAATAGGTCAGGTTTGTAAAAGGGCAGGTCGTTATTGCCGCCATCCCAGACGACGATGTCGGCTTCTTTTTCTGCCTGGCGGAGGATGCGCTCGTAATCTACACCGGCATAGACGACGATGCCCTGGTCGATGTGGGGCTCGTACTCTTCGCGCTCTTCGATGGTACACTCGTTAAGGTCCATGTCGGCATGGGTGGCATAGCGTTGCACAGCCTGCTTGACGAGGTCGCCATAGGGCATGGGGTGGCGGACGGCAACCACCTTGTGGCCCATCTTTTGCAGGATATCGCACACATGGCGGGTGGTCTGGCTCTTGCCAGAACCGGTGCGGACGGCGCACACTGCTACTACCGGTTTCCTGCTCTCAATCATGGTGGTCTTGGAGCCCATCAGCCTAAAGTCAGGGCCGGCAGCCAGCACTTGCGATGCTTTGTGCATGACATACTCGTGGGGTACATCGGAATAGGCGAATACTACCTGGTCTATGCCGTGCCGGCAGATGAGATCTACCAGCTCCTCTTCGGCGTGGATGGGGATGCCGTCAGGGTATAGGTCCCCTGCCAATTGGGGCGGGTAGACGCGACCTTCGATGTTTGGGATCTGGGTAGCGGTAAAGGCCACAACCTCATACCGCTTGTCGTCGCGAAAGAAAACGTTAAAGTTGTGAAAATCGCGACCAGCAGCGCCCATGATCAAAATACGGGTACGGGACATAGTTGACTCCTTGTTTGTTGTTGTTGTATGATTCGGGCGGGTATCGGGTAAAGGATGCCCTCTTTTGATGACGGCGGCCGCAGGACGTTCAGGCAATCCTCGCCAGCAGAACGCCGAGTTCATATAGCAGGATGAGCGGGCCCATCACCAGCGCCATGTTGAGTGGGTCGACTGTAGGAGTGATGACGGCGGCCAGCATCGCGATGACAATTACCGCATACTTGCGGTTTTTTCGCAGCGTCTTGTCGTTGATAATACCCAATTTGGCCAGAAAGTAGACAAACAGGGGCAGCTCGAAGGATACGCCAATCCAGAAAAGCAGATTGGCAACAAATGACAAATAGTCGCCGATGGTCCACTGCTGCTTGACAATGTCCGACATAAAGCCCTGGAGAAAGGGGATCGCCGTCGGCAGCATGACAAAGTAGGCAAACGCAACTCCAGTAACGAAGCAAATCGTGGCGCCAGGCACCAACAGCAGCAGGTAACGCCTTTCCCTGCGGCTCAAGCCGGGGGTGATGAAACGGCCGATCTGATAGACGATGACCGGCATGGCAAGTGTCACCCCGCAGACGAGGGCTACCTTCATATAGTTGCTCAGTGTCTCGGTTGGCTTGAGGGCCTGGGGCAGGTTGTCACCCATCGGCCTGATGAGGATGACGACCGCCTGCTTGGCAAAGATGAGGCTGACGATGGTAGCAATCAGCAGCGCGATTGCGACTTTGAAGAGCCGGTTACGCAGCTCCTTGAGGTGATCCAGCAGCGGCATGACCACCTGGTTATTGGGTGGAGTGCCCTGCATGGGCTCGGCGGTGCTCACGGTTCCGACCCTACATCGCCAGGCGTTTCGGCGGTTGTTTCTTCGCCCGCGCCCACAGGTCTGCGTGGTTGAGTGGCCGCCAACGAGTGACGGACAGCGCCTACAGCCGTGTCCACAGGGTGGGTGATCGTCTTGGTGACGGTGGTTAAGGTTTGGCGGGTCTCGCTGATCTCATCAGCCATGCCCTTTAGATCGGTGATGGTTTCATCCAGGCCGGCAGTCTTGACGATCGAAGTGACCATCTCCTGAGGGATTGTTCGGATCGACTCGACCGATGTCCGGATTTCTTCCGTCGTCTGCTGAATTGACATAAATTCCGGACCCAGATCGCGACTCAGGTTTTCGTACACCCGCCGTGCGCTGCGCAGCGCCTTGGCCAAATCGCGCGCTAATTGAGGCAGGCGCTCTGGCCCGACGACCAGGAGCGCCAGGAGCAGGATCACCAGTAGCTCAAGCGCCCCGATGTTGCTGAAAAAGTTCATCGCTTGCCCAGGATCTCCTCTTTCGCCACCAAGCTGCCCAACACGCCGTTGACAAATCGGCCAGAGCTATCGCTGCCGAACTGCTTGGCCAGCTCCACTGCCTCGTTGATGGCGACCTTCAGGGGCGTGCCGTCACACTCGAGGATCTCGTAGATGGCAATGCGCAGGATATTGCGGTCGATGATGGCTATTTGCTCCACCGGCCACTCGGGCGCATAACGCTCTATCAGCCTGTCCAGTTTGGTGATGTCGGCAGTAACCCCCTGCACAAGCTCTTGGGCGAACTGGATCGCCTGCTCAGGCAAAGGCATCTCTGCCAGCCGCTGTTCGAGCGCCGCGGCGCTTTGATGCCCAACGCAATCCATCTCAAACAGTGCTTGCAGAGCAACAATCCGCGCCTCGTGGCGAACCTTCATTTGGGCACCTCATCACCTACTTGACGTGTCACTGCTGTGCTGTGCTGGCTTCGATCTCTTCGATGTGGACGTTGACCTCGCTCACATTCATGCCCACGATGTCGTGGATGGCCCGTGTGATGTGATGCTGCAATTGTCGCCCCATCTGATACAGGTCTACACCTCGTGCCGCGACCAGGTAGACGTCTACAGTGACTTGGTTGCCCACCACCTGAACTTGAACGCCTTTTCCAGCCGTGTGCGGTCCCAGCAGGCGGCCCACTCCCGGGACCTTGGGCGACAGGCGCACCACACCCGGCATTGAATCGGCCGTCTTTTGCACGATCGTCACCAGGACTCCTGGCGCGATAGTCACCTTGCCGAGATCCTCCTCCACAAAATCCCCCCTGCCGCCCTTCAGGCGGCATTTGAAAGTCACTCTGTCCTCTCCCACAGGGGAGAGGGGGTTTACCCCATTGACAATCCACCGTCCACGGTCAGAATCTGACCGGTGACAAAGCTGGCGTCGTCAGATGCGAGAAAGGCGACCGCAGCCGCCATATCTTCCGCCGTCCCGGCCCGCCCCAAGATCGTTCGTTGAAGGGCCAGCTCTACCAGTTCCGGCGGCAGTGAACCGGTCAGATCGGTTGGCACATAGCCGGGCGCGACGGCGTTGCACGTGATGTTTCGCGAACCCAGTTCTTTGGCCACTGTCTTGGTCAACCCAATCAGCCCGGCCTTGGCCGCTGCATAGTTCGCCTGTCCGGCGTTGCCCCCCAGCCCTGACACCGAAGTCACGTTGACGATCCGCCCATAACGCTGGCGCATCATTGGCCGCGCGGCCGCCTTGATGCAATTGAATGTGCCTTTCAGGTTGGTGTCGATGACCAGGTCCCAATCTTCTTCGCTCATGCGCATGATGAGCGTATCGCGCGTGGTCCCGGCATTGTTAACCAGGATATCAACCCGGCCAAACGCCTTTTGAGCAGCATCAATCAGAGCCTGGGCTTGGGCTGGTTGGCTCACGTCGGCCTGAACGGCGATCGCTTCGCCGCCGCCGGCTCGGATCTGGTCCACCACCTGGCTGGCAGCAGTCTCGTTGCTGTGATAGTTGACTACCACCTTGGCGCCATTGGCGGCCAACCGCAGGGCGATGCCCCGGCCAATCCCCCGCGAACCGCCAGTGACAATTGCGACCTTGCCTGCGAATTGCATCCACTACTCCTTTTGTACCGGCAGAAATGCCTGCACTGCTGTTGCGTCGCCGACGTTCACCGCCTCGACAGTTGGATCGATCCGTCTCACCAGCCCGGTCAGCACATCTTTGGGGCCGATCTCGACAAAATGGGTCACTCCCTGGGCCACCATGGCCTGGATCGATGCCGTCCAGCGCACCGGCCAGGTTAGCTGGCCGGTCAGTTCGTCACGGATCTCGCCGACACCGGCCAACGGCCGGGCGCTGATGTTGGCGATGACCGGCACCGTTGGGCTGCGCAGCGGCGTGGCCTCGACCGCCGCCCGGTATTCTCCGATTATGGTGGTCATAAGCGGCGAGTGGGCCGCGATGCTCACTGCCAGGGGGATGATCTTTTTCCCGCCTTGTTGTTTGAGCAGCTCGATAGCCCGATCCAACGCCTTTTGATCGCCGGAGATGACTAATTGCCCTGGCGAGTTATGGTTGGCGATCTGCACCGGTTGGCCTGTCTCGTCGCTTGCTTTGCGGCAGGCCTTTTCTACTTCGGCATCGTCCATCTTGAGCACGGCGGCCATACCACCAGGGTTCCGCTCGCCGGCCAGCTTCATCAGCCGGCCGCGCTCGCGCGCCAGGCGCAGCCCATCGGCGAAATCGAGCGCGCCGGCAGCTACCAGGGCTGTCAGCTCGCCCATACTGTGTCCTGCCACGGCAACCGGCTTGGGCAGCTTGCCGATGGATTCCAACACTCCTAGTAAGGCCATGCTCGTAGCAAAGATAGCCGGCTGGGTGTTGACCGTGTCGTCCAACTCCTCTTTCGGCCCGTGGAAGCATAGATGTGACAGATGAAAGCCTAACACCGCGTCGGCTTTGGCAAAGGTCTCGCGAGCGATCGGATAGGCTTCCGCCAGGCTCTGCCCCATGCCTACTTGTTGCGACCCCTGGCCAGGGAATAGCAGCGCGTACATCCCCATCTCTCGGTCTAGACCTATTTCGGCGGGGCTCACGGAAGGTGGCGGAAGATCACCAGCCGCTGAATCTGGTTGGTTCCCTCGTAGATTTGGAGCAGCTTGGCATCGCGCATCAGCTTCTCGACCGGATAATCTTTCATGTAGCCATAGCCACCAAAGATCTGGACGGCATTGGTAGTGACTTCCATCGCCGTGTCGGCGGCAAAGCACTTGGCCATGGCCGAGTAGTAACTGACTTTCATCCCATTGTCGGCCTTCCACGCTGCCTGCCAACAGAGCAGGCGCGCAGCTTCGACCTTGGTGGCCATGTCGGCCAGCATAAAGGCAATGGCCTGGTTGTTGATGATCGGCGCGCCAAACTGCTCACGGCTACGGGCATAGGCTGTGGCATGTTCCAGCGCAGCCCGCGCCACGCCCACGCTCAGCGCTGCCACCCCCGAACGGCCAAAGTCGAGCGTCTGCAGGGCGATCGGAAAACCACGCCCTGGCTTGCCTAGCAGGTTAGCCTGGGGCACACGCACGTTCTCGAAGGTCAGCTCGGCCGTGTTCGAAGCCCGTTGGCCCATCTTGTCTTCGACTTTGGTGACCTTGATGCCTGGTGTATTGCCAGGCACGATGATCGCCGAGACGCCGCGGGTGCCACGCTCCGGATCGGTCAGGGCAAACACAGTGATCAGGTCCGCCAGGCCGCCGCTGGTGATGAAGCATTTCTGGCCGTTGATGATGAAATCGTCCCCATCTGGCAGGGCAGTGGTCTTGATCCTACCGGCGTCCGAACCAGCCCCGCGCTCGGTGAGAGCGAAAGCGGCTAACTTGCCCTGCTCGGCGATAGGCCGCAGAAACCTTTCCTTCTGCTCGTCGGTGCCAAACAGGTAAATAGGCGTCAGGGCTAGGCCGTTGACCAGGATTGTGATGCTGATGCCGGCACAGGCTGCCCCTAGCTCCTCGGCAATGAGGGCGCTTTCCAAGGCGCCGTACCCCATGCCACCATACTCCTTTGGTATGGTAACATTCAACAATCCCGCTGCCTTGGCCTTTTCGACAATGAACAGCGGCACTTCAGCCCGGCGGTCATACTCGGCAGCAATGGGCGCTATCTCTTCTTGGGCAAACTTGCGCGCCCTGGTCTGGATCTCTATCAAGTCGTCAGACAAGGAAAAACCGATCACCGTAGCCTCCTATTCTATTTTCCCGAGAAAATTGGAAGATTGGAAAACTGGAAGGTTACCTTCCAATCCTCCAATCTTCCAACCTTCCAGCTCCCAGCTATTTTTTGCTTTCGGCCTTGAGTTCAATGACTTCAATGCCCCGGTAGTAGCCGCAAGCCGGGCAGACCTGATGAGGCAGGCGCGGTTCGTGGCATTTAGGGCAAGGAACGACATTGCGGGCCACGAGTGCGTTATGGCTGCGCCGCCGGCCTTTACGTCCCTTACCCAGCTTGTGTTTGGGTAGAGCTCCCACTGGCTAGTCTCTCCTTTCCTATGATTCTGGTTCTTTCGACAATAGTTCTTGCAAAGCCGCCCACCTGGGATCTATTACCTCCTGGTTGCACTGGCATTCTCCGAGGTTCCGATTCCCCCCACAAATCGGGCACAGCCCAGCGCAATCTGGACGGCATAACAGATCCATCGGCATGGTCAGCCACAATTCCTGGCGAATGATCTCACTGAGATCGAGGATGTGGTGGGCATCGATCAACAGCGCTTCATCCTCTTCTTCTCGCAGCACTCTGTCCACCGGCGATTCTGCGATCAAGACCGTCGGATGGAACTCTTCTTCCAGGTTTATTGCTATGCTTACGTTGTAAGGTTCCAAACATCGCCTGCAATTGACCCGGAGCTTGGTCCGCAGTTTGCCGCTCACGAGAATCCCCTGGCTGGTTCGCATTAGGGTGATGGTTCCAACCAGCGGCTTGATTGGCACCAGCTCTTCATCCAGCCCTTCGATGTCCTCATGCAACTCGTATTGGCGGCGCTGACCCGTCGGCCCCTTTAGAAGCTGGGCAACATTGTAACGCATGGCGATGTCCTGCTTATTCTATGCCATTAGGATGCCCAATTATAGGCGATAGTAGGTTGCCTGTCAAATACCGATGCCGCCAGGCCAAAGTTGGCTGGTTTCTTACTCGGCTGGCGTTTGTTCCGCAGGATTGTTCAGAGAAGCCAAGCCGTTGCGAACTGTGGTCAGTATGTTGGCAAGCTGACCATCCAAGGCGACCAGCACTTCGTGCGCATAAGCGTCGGCCCCACCTTTCAGTATTTCGGCCTCCTGCTGTGCCCGTTCAATAATGGTGGCCCTACGTTGCTCGGCTGTTTTGACAATCTCGTGTTCATCAATCAGTCTGGCCGCCTCCTCTTGTGCCAGGCCTACGATCCGCTCTGCCTCTTCCTGGGCTTGGGCGATGATCCGCTCCTTCTCCTGGGTGATGCGTTCGCCCTGCTTGATCTCCTGGGGGATAGCCGTTCGCATTTGGTCGATCACATCGAGAAAGTCAGCTTCATTGACGACCCGATATGCGCTGAGCGGTACCCCCCAGCTTTCGCCGAGCAACCGCTCCAACCGATCGATGAGATGAAAGATGCTGTTCATGGTGATCGCTTCCTTTCCTCCCTGCAAATCTGCTAGTTCTCAATCGCGCAGTGACACGAGCTTGACGCAGCTATCTACACCGTCGCCTGCTTCCCTGAACTTGGCCGCCATCGCAGTCGCTACATGAGGGGGCACCATATCGGCTACACACCCCCCCAACATTGCGATCTCTTTGACGTTACTGGCGCTGATAAAAGCATATTCCTGGCTGGTCATCAGGCACACGAACTCCATCTCCGGCGCCAGCTTTTTGTTGGTCAACGCCATCTGGAATTCCAGCTCAAAGTCAGAAATGACACGCAGCCCTCGGACGATCACCTGGGCGCCCACCTGCCGGGCAAAATCCACGGTGAGTTGAGTATAGGTTGCCACGCTGATATTGGGTACATGTCCCAACGCCTTCTCCAGCATTGTTCTGCGTTCTTCTGTAGCGAACAGCAGGCTCTTCAATGGTCGATCATAGATCGCAACCGTCAGATGGTCAAAAAGCCCGGCGGCTCGTGTAGCAATGTCGATGTGGCCGTTGTGAACCGGATCAAATGTGCCGGGATAGATGGCTTTGCGCATTCCAATCTCCATTGATTTAGCTTAATTCGCCCCTACTTTGCCAGAATTGGGTCACCTTCCCCGCCAGCAACTGGTGCTCGGGCTGGCTCAGGGTCGGGTCACTTGCAAAGAGGAGCTGGGCCTCGCTCCGGGCCTGTTCCAGAACCTGGACATTGCTCAGGCTGGCCATGCGCAGCTCGGGCAGGCCGCTCTGCCTGATCCCCAAAAAGTCACCCGGCCCGCGCAGCTCCAGATCTTTTTCTGCCAGGGCAAACCCATCCTGCGTCTCCTCGATCGCTTTCAAGCGTTCCCACGTAGCTTTGGTCTGTGGCTGATCTGGCGAGGTAGCATCGGATATCAGCAGGCAATAGGATTTGTGCTCACTGCGGCCAACCCGACCCCGAAACTGATGCAGTTGGGCCAGTCCGAAACGGTCAGCGCCCTCAACTAGCATGACCGTGGCGTTGGGTACGTCAATGCCGACTTCCACGACCGACGTGGAGACAAGGATGTCCAACTCTCCCTGGCGAAATCGGGTCATGACTTCTTCTTTGTCGCCGGGCTTTATCTTGCCATGCAGTAGCCCTAGCCGCTCCGTTCGGAAGATGGTTTGTTGCAGCCGTTCGTATTCTTCCGTGGCGGCTCTGGCTTCGACCTTTTCCGTCTCTTCGATGAGCGGGTAGAGGATGAAGGCCTGGTGGCCTGCGGCGATCTGGCTGTGGATGAAGGCATAGGCCCGCTCTCGCTCACGGGGCAGCAGCCACCGGGTCTGAATCGGCTGGCGTCCTGGTGGCAATTCATCGATAACCGAGATGTCCAAGTCACCGTAGACGGTCAGCGCTAGGCTACGTGGGATCGGCGTCGCGCTCATGACCAACATGTGCGGCGAAGCACCTTTTCCGCGTAGCGTAGCTCGCTGCACAACGCCAAAGCGGTGTTGTTCGTCGACGATGACCAGCGCCAAATCGTGAAAGCTCAAGTCTTGCTGAATGAGAGCGTGGGTGCCGATGACGACGTCGGCCTTGCCGGATGCGAGCGCAGTATAGGCCTCCTGGCGTTCTTTTCGCCCTACGCTGCCGGTGAGCAGCAATACAGATATGGGACGCTGTAGGCCCCAATCCTGAGCGTTATCGAGCAGGTGAGCAATGCTGTGGTGATGCTGTTCGGCCAGAATCTCGGTCGGCGCCATGAGCGCTACCTGTTTGCCAGCCTTTATGGCCATCAGTATGGCTGCTGCGGCTACTACTGTCTTTCCCGAGCCGACGTCGCCTTGTAGCAGCCGGCTCATCGGACGATTTTGGGCCATGTCATCTAGTATCTGTTCGAGGCTGCGCTGCTGGGCTGCCGTGAGGGCAAAGGGCAGCGAAGCCAGGAAGGCGTCGAGCAGAGCCTGGTCGCGAGGCAATGGTATGCCTGGTTCTGACTGCCACTGCTGGCGTTGGCGCAACATCCCTAGCTGGATCATGAGGAACTCGTCGAACGACAGGCGGCGACGAGCCTGTTCGGCCGTTTCCTGGCTATCGGGAAAGTGGATTTGGCGGATGGCAGTCGGCAGGTCCATCAAGCCGGCTCGTTGCAGGACTGTTTGGGGCAGATGGTCAGTCAGCCGTGGCGCCCAGTAGTCCAACACCCGCTTCATCAGCCGCCGCAGCCAACGCGAGGTGATGCCCTCGGTCAGGGGATAGATCGGGACTAGCCGGCCGGTGTGGATCAAATCTCGTTCCAGTGGTTCCCAGGCGGGAGCCCGCAGCATCAGCCGCCCCAGGTGCTCGTCTACCTTGCCGCTCAGGACGATCTGCATCCCGGCACGCAACTGGCGAACCAGGTAGGGCTGGTTGAACCACACTGCTTCGATCGTACCTGAAGCATCGGCGATAATGCTGCTGACAATGGCGCCGCCGCTTCGTGTCGACCGCGTCTTGGTCTCCCAGATGGTACCGATGATGGTCGTTTCTTGCCCGTATTCCAGGCGGCTGATCGGCTTCAGAGTTCGATAGTCGTCGTACCGGTGTGGCAGGTGATAGAGCAGGTCGGCTACCGTTGCGATCCCCAACTTGCACAGGCGGGCGCTAAAGCCAGAACTGATCCCTGGCAGGCTTTCGACTGGCGCGTCGAGTCCGGTAGCCGGGCGAGGCCGGGGCGGTACCAGGCTGGGTGCCTGTTCCGAGGGCGCGTCTGGCCTTACAGCCTGGGGCTGGACGCGCACCTGCTGCGCAGAGAGGCCGATCTGTTCTAGCCGGCCAAGGACCTGATCTACCACTTTGGCTCTCCCGTGCTCGTCCTTGCCAGCATAGTTTGCCAGGCTCGCAGCTATCTCGCCGATCCATCCTTCGGCCGCGGCATCCGCTTCGGCCTGTGCCTCGGCGCGGGCCTCGCTTTGCCACAAGTCAACGAACTTGTCCAGGCCGCCGATGACCGCATCATCGCGGTGGCCCTTACTCTGCTCCAGCTTTAGTACTTTGGTCAGCTTTTCCCAAGCTGAAGAGATCATGTTTCCCAATACCTACTGATAGTATGCATTTCTCTCACGATCAACTGGTCGAAACACAGGCCACGCCAACTGCACCAGGGCCAGCGTGGCTGGCAATAGTAACCCCAGCCTGCCCGATCAGTGGCTCCCATTCCGGGTAGATCGCCTGTAATCGCTTGGCCAGTCGATCCGCCAGGGTAGGAGCGTTGGTGTGGAGCACGATGGCTCGTTCCGGTTGTCCCATGGCCTGGATCCGTTCAATGAGCCGGTCCAGTGACCGCTCGATGGTCCGAGTGCGCTCCACCAGATCGACCTGTCCGAGCCGCACCTCAACGATCGGCTTGAAGCGCAGCAGTGTGCCAATCACCGCTGTTGCCCAGTTGGTGCGGCCGCCGCGATAAACATATTCCAGCGTGTCGAGGATAGCCAGAACCCGCGCCCGCGGTTTCATCCCTTCTACGAGGGCTGTGATCTGGTCGAGTGTCTCACCCCGCCTGGCTGCCTCGGCTGCGGCCACGGCCATCCAACCGTACCCCATTGTTATCTGGCCTGTGTCCACGACCTCGATGCGAACCCCCATAGCCTGACTGACATTATGGGCAGCTATCACTGCCAAGCTATATAGTGCGCTCAATCTGCTCACCAGTTGGAGGGAGATGATCTCATCCGCTTCTTCGGCCAGGTGGCTGAACACTTTCTCGTAAGCACCGATGGGTGGGGCAGCCGTCGTCGGTATCACTCGGCTGGCGATCAGTTTGTCGTAAAATTGCTGTTTCGTCAGATCTATCCCGTCCTGGTAGGTTTCGGAGCCGAAAGCGATATAGCTGGGAACCACGGTGATGCCCAGCTCCTCAGTTATCTCTAGAGGTATGTCGGCGGTACTGTCAGTTACAACTCGAACCATAACTTACCTCGCTGACTCAGAAACTCTCATAGACGGTCACGCCCATCGCGTCTGGCCCCAGGTGACTAGCCAGCACTGCATCGTATTCGATCACCGGGAAGGCCCTGCCTGGCAGGATCAGGTTCAAATGCTCGACCAGCAGTTCAGTGTCGTTTCCCAATGGGCTCCGCATGATGACTACCTGCTCGATGGTGGCGAACTCGGCCACAAAGTCGGCTAGCTTTTCGATCGCACTGGTCCGGGTGCGAACCTTTTCGAGCGGGATGATCTCCCCCTCTTCCATGATAAGAAGTGGCTTAATATTGAGCATAGTGCCCAATAGCGCCTGGGCCGGGCCGATGCGATTGCCCTTTTCCAGGTAATCCAGCCTTTCGACGAAAAGAACGACATAGATGTGGGGCAACATACCACGCACCAGCCGGACGATCTCGTCGAGTGATTGACCTGCCTCAGCGGCCTCGGCTGCGGCTTTGACTAGCAAGCCCAAACCCCATGACGTAGCCATCGAGTCTAGCACGGCGATGCGGCACCGTCCCAGGAAAGCGTTGGCTGTCGACTTGGCCGCTGCAAAGGCGCTGCTTAGCTTGCTCGAGCCAACGATCACCAGGATCTGATCGGTTTTCTGCCCTAGTTGGCTGTAGGCTTCTTCGAACGCGCTCGGCGGGATCACAGCTTTGGTTGTCTGCGCCTGGTCAGCCGCTATGCGCTGGAAGAGAAGTCTGAGGTTATGGCCGGAGCTTACCCGGATTTTGTGGTCTCCCAGGTAGATGTCTATCGGCAACACTGTGATCTCGTGCCGTGCGATCTGATCGGGGGGCAGGTAGGCGGTGCTGTCGGTAATGATGCGTGCTCGTGCCATTGTTGTAGGAGCCTCCGGCTTTTCTCACTCGACTGAAACGATGTAATAGTAGTGCGATTGGCCGCCGTCTACTACTTCAATTCCCTGGACAGGGTATCGTTCGGTGATCTCTGCTGCAATCTGCTCAGCTTCGTCGGCGGTGATCGATTCGCCATAGTACAAGGTGATGATTTCGTACAGTTCGGTATCCATCTGTCCCAAGGCGGCCAGAACTACTTCTGCGGGTGAGCTGCCCTTAACCTTGAGTGCGCCATTGATCATGCCGATGATCTCACCCTGTTGCAAGCTCATGCCATTGATTTGCACTGAACGAACTGCCTTGGTGATCTCTGCCGTATGGATGCCTTGGATTGCCTCACCCATCACCCGTGTGTTCGTGGGCAGATCGGCCTGGTAATTTAGCGCCAGGAGCGCGGTAATGCCTTGCGGAATGGTGATGGTCGGCACCACCTGGACACTCTTGTGTGATAGCGACTTGGCCTGTTCGGCGGCCAGGATGATGTTTTTGTTATTGGGCAGGATTATGACCTCGTCGCTGGGCACGCTTTCCACTGCTTTCAGGATATCTTCAGTGCTGGGGTTCATTGTCTGCCCACCGGGAACGACTGCACTGGCCCCCAGGCTCTCGAAAACCCTGGTCAACCCCTGACCAGAAACCACGACCACTGTACTGATCTTGCTCAGGGCTTCTGTATTAGTGACCGGCTTCCGGCCTTGGCTGAGGATGTACTCCTGGTATTGTTCCTGCATGTTCTCAACGATCACCCGGCTTAGTGAACCTAGACCGGCGCCGTAGCCGAGCGGGACTCCTGGGTCTGGTACATGAACATGTACTTTGATGACCTCCGAATCGCCGACGACCAACGCCGAGTCGCCCATCATAGTTATAGTTCGCCGTATCTCCTCGATTTCCAGGTCTTTGCCATGGATGATAAACTGCACGTCATAGCCGTACCCCTCTTCGCCTTCCGGGTGAAGTGGGCGCAGATCCACTGCCGCTGCCAACATGGTGTCGACGGCTACAGGTTCTCCCCGCATATAGCGTAACATACCTTCCAGGATGACAAACAGACCCTGACCGCCGGCGTCGACTACGCCGGCTTCGGCCAACACAGGGAGCAGGTTGGGAGTGCGGGTGACCGAGTGCCTTGCCTCAGAAGTCACGCGATCAAGAATGTAGCGCAGGTCTTCGCTACTGGCGGCGGCGGTCACCCCGGCCTCGGCTGCCTCACGGGCCACTGTTAGGATCGTGCCCTCCACCGGCTTGATCACGCCCTTGTAGGCGGTGACGGCCGCCTCGCGTAATGCCGAGGCAAATTGGACTGCATTGAACGTTTCCTCGTTATCCAGAGACCGCGCCATGCCGCGGAATATCTGCGATAGGATAACCCCCGAGTTGCCGCGAGCGCCCATCAGGGCGCCCTTGGCCACCTTCTGAGCCATCGCGCCCACATTGCTCTCGGGCAAGTCTTTGATCTCGGCGTAGGCGGCCTGCATCGTCAGCAGCATATTCGTGCCCGTGTCGCCGTCGGGCACGGGGTAGACATTCAGTGCGTTGATCGTCGCCTGATGACGTTCCAGCCAGGCAAGCCCCGCCTGGATCAGTCGCTTAAAAGTCTGGCCATCACACCGCGTAAAATCGGGATTGGATCTGGCCTGCCCGCCGTGTGTGGTTTGGTCGTCAGTCAATGAGGTCGCCTCCTGATCGTGGTCTGCTGTGCGAGCTAGTCTGCGCTGATCCGTAGGTCCTGGACATGAACGTTAACAGCCGCCACCGGCATACCTAGTGCCTTTTCCAAGCTATACTTGACGGCGCTCTGGATATTTCTAGCTACGGTGATAATGCGCGTTCCATACTCGATCACCACGTACAGGTCGATGACGATCTGGTCGTTCTCGATGTGGACATCCACCCCACGCTGACGGTTTTCGAATGGTAAACGCTCGATTATGTCGCTGGCCAGGTCTTTGCTCACCACATTCACCACGCCGTAACACTCCAGCACCACCTGGCCGGCAAGGTCCATGATCGCGTGTGGAGAGATCTCGATACGGCCCAACCTGCTATCTTTCATCCGTTGTCCTACCTCGCTTGTGGCTTTTGCATCAGGCACTGTCCGGTTTGCGCGAATCCCCGGCCTGTGGTAAGATGGCCGCTACGAATCCGAAGGTTGAGCCAGCGGTCGTACTTGCTGGCTCTATCTATGTGAGAGGTATGATCATGGCCAAATGCGATATGTGCGGTAAAAAGCCGGGTTTCGGGCACAATGTTAGTCACTCCAAGGTGCGCACCAAACGCCGCTGGAAAGCGAACATTCAGAAGGTGACCATGGTCGTGGGCGGCAAGCCCCAGCGATTGAGCCTTTGCACGCGCTGCCTGCGAACCTTGAACAAGATGCAATAGCAGTCGATTGCAGTTTTGGCATTCCACGGCCAGTCCGAATTGCTCGGACTGGCCCTTCCTTTTGATTGTCAACGCGCGTTTCTGGCCTCCCGCCATTCCTCTCCAGGCGGTATCATACTCGCTTTTTGATAAAAATGCAAGAATGTTCCGAGCTATCAGCTATCAGATGCTGCTGATAGCTGCCTCCGCCTTAACTGCCCACATCCCGCCTCGATATCGATCCCCCGCCGTATCCGTACCGTCGTGGGTACGCCTGCCGTTTCCAACATCGCCCGGAAGGCGTCTACCCGTTCGCGTGGTGGGGGTTGCCACGGCGATCCGGGCGTTGGATTGAGCGGAATTAGATTAACGTGACATAACAGGCCCTCAAGGAGCCGAGCCAGTTCCTGCGCCTGCTGTGGCGCATCGTTTACCCTGTCGATGAGCGCATACTCGATGGACACGCGCCGCTTTGTCCTGGCGGCGTAATCGCGGACAGCGGCCATCAGTTCGGCCAGTGGGTAGCGCCGGTTAACAGGTACCAATTGGTTCCGTAGCTCGTCGTCAGCCGCGTGGAGCGACACCGCCAGGTTGACCGGCAGCGCTTCCTGGGCCAGCCGCCGGATGCCGGGCGCCAACCCAACAGTAGAAAGAGTAAAGCGCCGCGCTCCCAGGTTATAACCCCGCGGATCGGCCAGCGTTTCTATCGCCTGTAGGGTAGCCGCATAGTTGGCCAGCGGTTCGCCCATGCCCATCAGCACCACATTGCCGATCGGGTGGGCTTGTGCTGCCCCACTGCGTTGCCCAAGTTCGGTTTCCTTGACTTGTCGGGCCAGGTGGATCACCTGATCGACGATCTCGCCGGCTGACAGGTTGCGGACCAGCCCACCCTGGCCGGTGGCGCAAAAGAGGCAACCCATGCCACACCCTACCTGGGTCGAAATGCAAGCTGTGCGCCGGTCGGTGTATCGCATCAGCACGCTCTCGATCGTCTCCCCGTCGTGGAGGTGGAACAACACTTTGTGCGCCTGGCCACTGGCTGACTCTTGGCAGGCCACGGGTACCAGCGGGGATAGGCCTGTCTCGGCGGCCAATCGCTGTCTCAGACCAGCCGGGAGATTCACCATCTGCTCCCAGCCGTCCGCCAGTGAGCTGTACAGCCAGCGCCACAGTTGATCGGCCCGGAAGCGAGGCTCGCCCCAGCTAACAAGCAGCGCCTGAAGCTGAGCGTAAGTCAGATCGTACAGCGGCAGGTGGTCAGCCATCAACGATCTTTTTCCAGGTGGCATGCAAGTGCCCCACGTCGCGGAAGACCAGGTCAGGCTGGATCTCCGACCCATCCAGGGCCTCGGCGCCGGTCACGCCGCTCAGCACTAGCAGGGTCACCAGCTCGGCCTTCCGCCCGGCCAGAATGTCGGTCTCCAGCCGGTCGCCCAACATGCCTGTTGTGGCCGCACGGGCGCCCAACCGGGCCAGCGCTTGCTCGATCATCGCCGTCCCCGGTTTGCCAATGACCGTCGGGGTGATGCCTGTTGCCGTTTCCAGCAGGGCCAATAGCGCCCCGGCCCCTGGCACGATCCCCCGCTCCGATGGAAAGGTGCGATCGGCGTTGGTGCCGACGAACTGCGCCCCAGCCCGGATGTGCAGCGTTGCCTGGGCCAGCCGCTCATAGCAGATGTTGAAATCCATGCCCACGACCACATACTCGGGCTGCTCCTCGACCGGATTGAGCCCTGCCTCCCGCAGCGCGGTGAATAGCCCATCCTGGCCCACCACAAAGACGCGCGCTCCCGGCGGGGCGATGCTGAGTAGATAACTGGCTGTGGCCTGGGCAGACGTCAGGATCTCGTCGGCCCGAACCGCGACCCCCATCTCGGCCAGCTTGTCCACGTACTGCTTGGGTGTCTTGGTTGAGTTGTTGGTCGCCAGCAGAAAGCCGATCCCCTGCTCCCGCAGGAAATCGATAAAGGCTCCCGTCCCTGGGATGGCCTCCTTACCCCGGTATAGGACGCCGTCCATGTCAATGATCAGGTGATGGAGATTGCACAGCTTTTCTTTGTCCATGCAAGTTATCACTGCCCCATTTGTTCGTAATCTTGTCTGGTGTCTATGTCACGAAAGATGGCCGGATCTTCCACTTCAACACGGGCCATTTGATCCCAATGATGGGCAATGACCTCTCGCCTGCCTTGGTTGTCCGCAGCGGCCAGCAGCTCGGGAAAGAGCGTCCGGTCAAAGAGCACCGGCCGGCCACGCTGGCCTTGATAGAACGGCGCGATGACCGGCGCCCCGGTAGTGTGGTAACAGCGGGCCAGCGCCCGGATCAGCTCGGCCGTCAGCCGTGGCTGATCGGCCAGCACTACCAAGGCCGCCTTGATCTCGGGCCGTAAGACACACAGCCCAGCGCGCAGTGAGGCGGTCATCCCCTCTGGCCATCTCTCGTTGAGTACCAGCTCCACCGGCAGTCCAGCCACTGCCTGGCCGACCGCTTTGGAGTGTGCGCCGATCACTACCACTACCTGAGCCAGGCCCGCTGCGCACACCACCTCTGCTACCCGCCTGACCATAGGCTGGCCGTCGACCGGCAGCAGTTGCTTGGGTTCGCCCATTCGCATCGAGGCGCCGGCTGCCAGGATGATCGCCGCAACCGGCGTCTTGTCCAAAAGAGTCATTGCGCCATTTTAATGCACATAACTGGAAAAAGCAAGTGGATTGACCGGTAAAAGGGTTCGTGTTATAATTGGCGCATGCGAGCTAAAGGACAGGTGCTGCTCGTTAATCCCTGGATCTATGACTTTGCAGCCTATAACTCCTGGATCGAGCCGCTCGGTTTGCTGACGGTCGCCGCCGCCCTACGCGACAGCGGCTACGGGGTCATGGTCATTGACTGCCTGGCCCCCCACGCCGGCATGCCCCGGCCCCATGCCGACGGTTCAGGTAAATTGTCCAAGACGGTCATCGACAAGCCGGCAGCCGTGGCTTTTGTCCCACGCCGGTTTGGCCGCTACGGCCTGCCGGTAGAGCGATTCGAGGCCGCCCTGGCCGCTGCGCCAACCACAGACCTGGTGCTCATAGCTTCGGCCATGACCTACTGGTATCCCGGCGTCGTCGAGGCCATCCGCCGGATCAGGACCCGCTTTGGCAGCGTGCCTGTAGCTCTGGGCGGCGTCTATGCCACCCTGTGCCCCGACCACGCCCGCCAGTTTTCAGGCGCCGATCAAGTGATCGCCGGCCCAGGCGTCGTCGCTGCCTTGCGTTTGGCCGACCAGATCACCGGCCACGATTCCGACCCCGACCGGCTGACCAGTCCCCCTTCCTGGCCGCTGCCGGCTCACGACCTGGCGGCGCGCCCTTATGCCGCGGTCCTCACTTCGTGGGGCTGTCCTTATCGCTGTACGTACTGCGCCAGCCATCGCCTCCAGCCGGCCTTTGTCCAGCGTGAGCCGGACCTGGTAGTCGAAGAGATTGCTGCCTGCGTCCGGCGCGGCGTGCGCCGCCTTGCTTTCTACGACGACGCGCTGTTGATCGACGCCGAGAGGCACCTCGCGCCGATCCTGGAGGGGGTGCTGGCCCGGCGGCTGCCGGTCAGCTTTTTCCCGGTCAATGGCCTTCATGCCCGGGGGATCACGGCCGAGCTGGCTGTCTTGATGCGGCGCGCCGGTTTCGTCCAGGCCCGCCTGTCGCTTGAGACGATCGATCCGGGTCGCCAGCGGGCCACCGGCGCCAAGGTGACCACCGCCGATTTCGAGTCGGCCGTACGGCGCTTGAGGGCAGCCGGCTTTGGGCCGGCCGATCTACGGGGTTATCTGCTGGCTGCCCTGCCGGGCCAACCCCTGGCCGAGATAGAAGACAGCCTGCGCTTTGTCCTCAGCCTGGGCATACAGGCCGAGCTGACCCTTTTTTCCCCAATCCCCGGCACGCCCGACGGCGATCTCGCTCTCCCGCCCGGCGCCGATCCCCTGCTGCACAACAACACGGTCTATCCCTACCTGCTTGGGGGTGAGTATGTGCGCGATCTCCAACGGCTGAAAGAGATGGCCAAAGCCGGGAATCAGACCCTTCGCTGAATCAGCGTCGCTTCCACACCAGCGGCAGGTATGCCTTGTGCGGCCCCCCCATGGTCCGGCCCAGGCTCACCTCGTCCAGGTAGAGGGTGCTCGTCACCGGATTGCTGCCTGCCGCGTGCCACAGCCGCAGGTCAATCGTCACCGTGGCCGACAAGGCGACATCCAGCGGGCTCAAACGGTAGGCCAGGTGCGTCCAACCGGGTGTGTCCAGGGCCGGAGTCAAGATGTGGGTCAGCGTCACCGGCAGGGTGGCGCTGATCGTTTGGGCGACCACCGTCACAAACACGTTGAACCGGTCGCCGGCGGCGGTCTCTGTGGGATTGTACCAAAAGGAGAGGACCGGCTCCCACGAATCGGTGATGGCCACACCCTGGGTGACGCCAGCGGTTAAGGTCACGCCCGCAGCCCCGCTCAGCGCAAGCGCGCCGTGACCGGTGTGAACCGGGCCGTTCACGACGGTGGGTGTGATGCCCACCGAATGCCAGCCCTCCACTCCTGCCTCGAACTCGCCGTTGGTTACCGCGTCGTCGGGCGGACGGAGCGTCCAGGTAAAGGGCAGCGTCTCGGTCAGCCCCAAGGTGACGCTGTAGAGCGGGGAGGGGGCCAGCCAGAAGGGGTGGCTCACCGTCACTGTGTGCGGATCGGGCGAGACCGGCATATTGAGCTCAAAGTGACCGTCCAGGCCGCTGGTTGCGGTGTGGGCCGCGCCGGTTGCCGCAACCGTCGCTCCGCTCGCCGGCAGCCCATCGGGGCCCAGAACACGCCCGGACACCACGGGCCATCTTACTTCCGTCCGGGTGTCCCCCTCAGCGCGGTAGGGGCCGTGAAGGTGGGCGCCATTCTCGTAGTGCTGCCACACGCGCGCCCGGAAGCGGTAGGTATGGCCGCGTTCGCCGACGAAATCCGCCTGCACCAGGTAGGTGCGGGCGATCCAGTCGTGCCACACCCCCTCTGCCTCATCCAGCCATTGTACCTCCCGCCATTTGAGCTGGATGCACCCTGGCGCCGGCACGGCATTGTCCCAGCTCACCGTAAAGGTTGGGATGTCGCTGACTGCTGGCGATGTGGCGGTGATGACCGGTGTCAGGGCCAGGATGGCCGAATCGAGAAAGCTCTGGTTTCGCAGTCCCGGATCGCCGCTCGCATACAGGCTGTCGACGCGGATAAAGACGGTCATCGTCGGCACTTGGGCCAGGACCGAGGTTCTCAGGTCTATGCTCCAATTCCGGTCGCGGCCGTCCGCCTCACTCCACACCACCGTCGGCGCCTGGGGATCGCTTCCACCGGTTGGGTCCATGCCGACCCGCTTGATCATCGCCCCATCGGCCGGGGTCTTTCCGGTCTGAAAGATGGTCAGCAGCGCGGCATGAAAGCCATAGCCAACCCCTGGCGTCAGCCCGGTCACCTGCTGTTGGATGCCGGCTGTATACGGCTCGGTTGCAAAGATCATCTGCGAGGTCTCGCCCTCGATCCGTTCCACCCAGCCGCAGCCCAGATCGCTGTGGGCAAAGACCCTGGTATCCATCCAATACGGCTCTGCCCCACCGCACCAGAAGCGCTGCCAGCCGCTGGCTACCTGGAGGTCTACTCCCTGATAGTCACCATAAGGTGGGTTGTAGCTTTCCACGCCAGGGTTGGTTAGCAATTGATAGATGTGTGGGGCCGACGTGACAGGCGTTGAGACGATGGCTAGTGCTCCGATAACAGCCAGTGCCACCGCCAGTAGGAGGGCTCGCATTCTGCTCAATCCTTATCGAAGACAGGGGGTTGGGTCAGGGTGATTCCTGGCAGCCACGGCTCCTATTGAGCCTGGGCCAGCGCCGCAAGGATCGTCCTGGCCCACAGGTCGGCGCCCCGACTGTTCAGGTGTAGCCCGTCGAAGGTGAGGTGCAGCCGGCGGCGCTGGCCGATCTCGTCGGGCTTGGTGTGCCGCAAGCGGCGCCGGTCCATCACTGTAAACAGCAATTCTCCGGCCACGTAGGCTGATGGCTGGGGCAGGGGAGCCAGCTCGTCGACGAACGCCTGCCACACATCGGCTACGGGCACCCCATAGTCGGCGGCGACGCGCTTGATCGTACCGTTGAGCCGGGCCACCTGGCGGTTCGGCGGCGAGGACAGCCGCTCGCCGCAACAACTGGTGGTGCACACCAGGACCCGGCTGCCTGCCTGGTGCGCTACCTTGTCGATCAGTGTTCTATAGAGCGCGGCGAACTGATCCAGGTCGGTGGTAGGCACCTGGCCAAACTGGACACGCCGTAACAGCGCCCACGCCCTCCAGATAATGCTGTGGGCTGTGAGCCACGAAATCCACACGTCGTTACAGCCGATGGCCAGGATCACCCAGTTGGGCCGGTACTGGCGCAGAGGCGCGTCGATCCGGTTGAGCAGCGCCCTAATCGTGTCTGCACCACGGCCGGCGTTGACGGCCTGTCCTGCCAGTCCGGACTCGCCACGCTCCAAAGCGGCGGCGATCCGCGCCACATAACTCTCGCCGTAGGTCCCTTCGGTCAGGCTGTCACCGGCGAAGAGATAAACTGTCGTTCTGGACATTGCGAGGGAGGGCCTCTATGCGAGTCTGGGCCGCGTTAGTCGGGCAAGGAGCGCGCCGACGGCGGCTGTGAATCCGCCTAGCACGAAACCTCGTAGCCAGACGATTGGGTACACGCTGAGGCGTGGCCGTTTGCCGTTCAGATGTGCACCCCAGCCCAGACGGCGCAGGGTCAGCGTGAGAGTAGGCGCCATAGCGCCAGCCAGCCCGCCAGCCAGAAAAGCGTCTTCGTTGCTGAACCCATAGCGTTTGACGCCGATCCAGCCGATGCGACCCCAGATCAGCCCACTCAACGCCCCAAGAGCGCTTTGCACTCCGGCCAGACCGTGGCGGCGCCAACGCATCAGGCGCGCTACGACCGGTAGGGCGATGATCCAGCTCAGGGTGGTGACTATTGTCTGGCGTGCCAGGCGCCAGCGCGGCAGCCATCCGTAACCGGCGTCCAGACTGTCCGTGTCGTTCATCTGTGTTTCTCCTCTAGTCATCATGGCTAGCAGTATAATCGAAAGCAGGTGGTATGTCAACCATTCGAGCATATGACACATTTTTTGGCTCATCGGCGCGCCCTTGTCTTTACATTTGCACGAAGCTGATCTATAATAGCTGCGATAGACTGTACCTTTGGCAGTGATCTTGCTGTCGCCGGGCGCCTGTATGCCTGGTCGCCTGCCAGCAGCAATGACCTAGGTGCGAACCAAATAACAAGGAGGTAGAAACACAAAATGGACTTGAGGGAAGTAGTTCAAGGCGACATGCGGGGCCTGGAAAAGCTGGTGGCCAAGCTCCCGGGATTCAAGGGGTACAAACAGAAAGAGACGCGTCGCGAGGCCGACAAGCTGCTGCGCATGGAAGTAGCGGCCAAGTTGGACGAGCAGCGCAAGCGGGTAGCCGATCTCCAGATGCAGCTCATCACCGGTGGTCAGATCGAGTGGCTCGATGACCTGGAGCGGGCGGTGATGAAGATGCAGGGCCTCATCGACCGCATCCGGACGGCGTCCTATGGCTATGCCGGTCTGTTCGACGCAGTTAAGGTCAAAGAGGAGCAGTTGGACGCCCTGTATGAGTTTGACAACAGCATGTTCGACTCGGTATCCGAGATTGCCACTGCTGTTGACAAGGTGACGTCGGCAATTACGTCGCAGGAGGGTGTTGGCGTCGCCATTGCTGCGCTCGTTCTCGAAGCGGAGCAGGCCGCCCTGACCTTTGGGCATCGCAACGAAGCGGTCCTCCAGTCCCAGACTATCGGGTAAACCAGCACACGTATGGCTTACCATGCGTGGCACCAAAACTATTCAGGAGGTAACTCACAATGCCACGAATCATTGATGTGATCGAAGTTCCGGATCAACAACCGGAAGAGATGGTGCGGCGAGTGCCGCAGTATGGAGCCGGCGATTTTCGTCTGGGCTCGCAGGTGATCGTTCGCGAGTACCAGCAGGCGGTCTTTTTCCGCGACGGCAAGGCGTATGACACCTTTGGTCCGGGGCGACACACCATCACCACTGCCAACCTGCCCTTGCTCTCCAGCTTGATCGGCCTGGCCACCAGCGGCAAGACCCCGTTTACTGCCGAGGCCTATTTCGTCAGCATGCGCGAGTTCCTGGACCAGAAATGGGGCACTGCCGAGCCGATAGCCCTGCGTGACTCTGACCTGGGCCTGGTACGATTGCGGGCCTTTGGCACCTATTCCATCCAGATAAGCGATCCGGCCTTGTTTGTCAACAAGATCGTCGGCGCGCAGGGGTTGTACGAGACCGGGCAGATTACCGGCTTTTTGCGGGGGATCATCGTCGCCAAGCTGACCGATCTGTTGGGGGAGATGAAAAAGGGCCTGTTTGACCTGCCGGCCCTGTACGACGAAATCGGCGCCGGCAGCAAGGTCAAGGTCGGCGACGACTTTTCCAACCTGGGCGTCCAGCTCAAGACCCTGTATGTCAATTCGATCAGCCCGACCGAAGAGACGGCCAAGGCGATCGACGAGCGGGCTTCGATGGGCGCCATCGGCGATATGCAAAAGTACCTGCAATATCAGACGGCCAAGGGCATCCGCGACGCGGCCGCATCAGGCGGTGGTGGCATGGCCGGCGCCGGCGTTGGCCTTGGCGCGGGCGTGGGTATGGGCGCCGTTATGGCCCAGCAGATGGCCCAGATGACGGGCCAGCAGCCTGCCCAGCAAGCCGGAGCGCCCGCTGGACCGGCGGCGCCCGCTGCGGCGGCGGTGCCTGAGATCATGACCTTGGCCGAGGCGGCGCAATACATGCGCGTCGGCGAGGAAGACGTGCTGGCTATTATCCAGAGCGGCGAGCTCAAGGCCAAAAAGATCGGCGCCAGCTACCGGATCAGCAAAAAGGCGATAGACGCTTATCTGTCCGAGTAGCAGGAGGTAGCCCGCCGCTATCAGTAATCAGCAGGGGGGTGGCCCTTTCCACTCTCCTGCTGTTTGGTGTGTACCAACCGGAATACAGAGGCAGCCTATGTGGCAAGCGTACGAGATCGCAACCTCGGTTGAGGGAGCGTTAAATATCCTGGCCTGTTACGGCGGGCGTGCCCGGCTCATCGCCGGCGGCACCGACCTGGTCATTGAGCTGCAGGAGGGCAAGCGCCAGGTCGAGTGCCTGGTAGATATCACGCGCATTCCCGGCCTGGACCGGATCGAGCAGCAGGGTGACTGGATTGTGCTCGGCGCCAACGTCACTTTCCGCCAGATCAAGGAATCACCGCTGCTGCACGAGCGCGCCCTGGTGCTGGCCGAGGCGGCCGCAACCGTGGCCGCGCTGCAAATCCAGGCCGTCGCAACGCTGGTCGGCAATGTGGTCAATGCCATGCCCGCAGCCGACGGCAGTGTCGCCCTGATCGCCCTCGACGCCCAAGTCGAGATCGCCGACAGTAGTGGGCGGGCCTGGCGGCCGGTCGGCGATCTGTTCATGGGACCGGGCCGATCGGCGGTGGATCCGGCGCGGCAGATGGTCACCGCCGTCCGCTTCCCGGCGCTGGGCGCTGGGCAGGGCTCAGCCTGGGGCCGGATCGGCCGGCGGCGAGCGCTGACACTGCCGATCTTGAACTGTGGGGTGAGCGCCGGCCTGGACGACAACCGCGAACGATTTGCCTGGGCCCGGATAGGCCTCGGGCCGGTGGCGACGGTGCCTTTCCGGGCGCGTCAGGGAGAGGCGTTCCTGGCTGGGAAGCAGGCCGGCGACGGGATCTATGAGCAGGCCGCCGAGGTCGCCGCCGGCGAGTGCTGCCCTCGCAGCAGCCTGCTGCGTGCGTCCAAAGAATACCGCGCCGAGGTGTTGAAGGTCCTG
>JAFGOG010000633.1 GCA_016926595.1 Anaerolineae bacterium | reverse complement strand
GCCGCGTGCGACTTGACGCCGCCTGACCGCCTCAGCGCCTCTGCCACTTTCTCCGGACTAAAGCGCTCGGGGTGGGTACTGGCCTGTGCTGGTTGTCCGTCTCCTTCACCAGGGCCAAGCCTCCCCTCGCGTCGAGCCTGGTCAAGCGCCGCGCACTCCTCCTGCGCCGCCGGATAGCGCCTGATATAGTTATAGATCGTCGTGTAGGATACACCCAACAGTTGGCTGGCCCGGCGCCTGTTGCCCCCGGCCTGGCGTAGCGCGGCCACCACCTCGTCGGCGTTCCTCGAGCGCGAGGCGGGGGTCGCGTAGGCTGCCTTTACCTCGGCATAGCGCGCGATATAATTGGCCACAGTCCCCTCGTCGCAGCCCAGCAGCCCGGCCGCCCGCCCCTGCCTGCCGTCCGCCTGTCGCAGCGCCGCCGCCACCTCCTCGGGCTGGTAATGCTGTGCGCTACCGGTCCGCGGCGGGCGAGGCGCACACAACGCCTTTAGCTCCGGATGGCGGCGGATGGCGGCATCCACGCTGTCGCGGGAGCAGCCTAGCGCAGCGGCAGCAGCGCTCCTATTCCCCGCGACCTGACGCAGCGCCTTGGCATACTGTTCAACGCTGAAACGCTTCGCTCTCATATTGAACCTCCTCGTGTTTCCCGCTCTCCCACAGCAGTATAGCACATATGTTCTGTGAGGTCAAAGACCTGGCAGGTCTGGGTGACAGCCCTGATGGATAGGTCTGACCTTGCCAGGGCAGCGGATTTGGGCTATAATTCAGACGTGATGATGCTCAACGACCTGGTCATCCGCAGCCAACTGCTCCCGCCGCGGCAGCGCAAGGGCGTCCTGCGCCGGCCCCGGCTCGAATCTAGGCTACTGGCCGTCCTTGACTATCCGCTCACCCTGGTGCACGCCGCCACCGGCTATGGCAAATCCACCGCCCTGGCCGCCCTGGCCGGCCTGGTCGACCGGACAGAGATCCCCGCCAGGGGGCTGGCTTGGTACACGATCACCGAGCCGGATCGCGATCCGCTTCTCTTCCTGGCCCATCTGATCTGCTCCTTCGAGCGGCTCCAGTCGGCCTGGTGCGAGCCGGCCCTCCGCCTTCTAGGGGAGTCTGGGGGACGGGTGATGCCTGCCGCACTGACGCCGCTGCTCAACGCCCTGACCGCCGAGCTGGACGGCGAGGCGGTGCTGGTGCTCGACGATTACCACCTTGTGGCCAACGTACCCGAGATCGGCGCGCTGATCCAGCGGCTGGTCGACTTGGCGCCTCCCCGGCTGCACATCGTCCTGTCCAGCCGGCAGGTGCCGCCGCTGGCCGCCCTCACCCGCTGGCAAGTCAAAGGCCAGGTGCTGTTCATCACCCGCGCCGAGCTGGCTTTTACCGCCGGCGAGATCGAGGCGCTCTTTCGGCAAGAGTATCGCCATCCTATCACTCCGGAGCAAGCGCAGGCGCTGGCGGCCGAGACGGAGGGCTGGGCCATCGCTTTGCAGATGGTGTGGCAGAGCGTCCAAAGCGGAGCCACTCCGGGCCTGGATGCGGTGCTGGGACGGCTGCCTTCCACGCTGGAGACGCTGTTCGATTACCTGGCCCAGGATGTGCTGGCCCGCCAGCCAGCAGAGATCCAGCGGTTTCTGCTGGCTACGTCGGTGTTGCGCCAGATGGACCAGGAGGCCTGCGACTACCTATTGGACCGCCACGACAGCGCCGATGTCTTGCACCAGTTGCACGATGGCGGATTGTTCGTCGTGGCGATGGGCGAGGGGATCTATCGCTACCACCGCCTCTTTCACGACTTTTTACGGGCCCATCTGAGTCAGAATGCGGCCCGGCAGCAGGCGCTGCACCGCCGGGCGGCCGGCTACTTCCGCCGGGCGGGGCATCCTGAGGAGACGATCTATCACCTGCTGGAAGCCGGGGACCACGACCGGGCGGCGGAGCTGGTGGGCGAGATCGGCCCCCACCTGGTGGAGATGGGTCGCTTCGACAGCCTCACCGCCTGGATCGGGCAGTTACCGGATGAGGCGCGGGCAGCTCACCCGACGCTCGACCTGCTGCTGGGCGATACACTGCGCCTGAAGGCCCAGTTCGACGAGGCGTTGGCCCATTATCAGGCGGCCGAGAGCCGCTACGAGGAACAGGGCGACCGGCTGGGCCGGAGCAGGGCGCTGCGCGGCCAGGCCCAGGTTTACTTGGATACCGTCCGCCCACTCAAGGCCGACAGTCTGCTGGAGGATGCGCTACATCTGTTGGAGCCGATGGAGCACCGCCACGAGGCGGCTGCCGTGCTCGATCTGCTGGCCGAGAACAAGCTGAATCTGGGCTATCCCGACGAAGCACAGGCGTTGCACCACGAGGCCCGCCTGCTGCGCGCTGAGGCCGATCCGGGCGACATTTACCTGGAGGCGCGGGCGGCTCTCCGCACCGGGCACCTGGCCGAGGCCCGGCAGTTGCTGGAGAGCCGGGCGGAGGAGGAAAGCCAGGCCGACCAGTCCCGGCCACAGCGTTTCCACCGCGAGACACTGCTCCTGCTGTCGCTGGTCTGCTCTCTACAGGGCGATGCGGACGCTGCAGAACGGTGCGCCCAGCAGGGTATTGCCATCAGCAAGCGACTCCAGTCCGACTTTGTGGGGACGGTGGGCTTGATGCGGCTGGGCCACCCGATCCAGTTGCGGGGCGATCACCCCTGGGACGCACAAGCGCCTCATCGCGAGCAGGCAATCGCCTGTTACGAGCAGGCCATCGAACAGGTGCAGGCCTTTCGGGTAATGCGTACCCAGGTAGAGCCGTTGTGGGGGCTGTGTCGCGCCCATGGCTACGGTGGGGACCTGACCACGGCAGAGCGGCACGCCGTCAAAGCGGTCGAGATCGCCCAGGGGGCCGGCGACGAGTGGATTGCCGACCTGGTCCGGGTGACGATGGGAGCTAGCTATGCCCTGCATGGCCGCTCGGAGCAGGCCCAGGAATGGCTGACCAGGGCGGCCGAGGGGTTTCAGCGGGTGGGCGACCCCTTTAGCCAGTCGGCGGCGTGGCTGTGGCTGGCGTTGGACGCCTGGCGGCGCGGCGAGATCACGGCGTCGCTGGTCTACCTGTCGGAGCTGCTGCCGCTGGCCCGCGAGCGAGGCTGGGACTCGCTGTTGGTACGGCCCACCTTTCTTGGGCTGCAGGACGACCAGGCAGCGCTGCCTCTGCTGGTCGAGGCGCGGCGGCGAGGGATCGAGCCGACCTACACCGGCCGCCTCCTCCAGGGGCTGGGGCTGGTCGACGCCGAGTACCATCCCGGCTACACCCTGTCGGTGCGGACCCTTGGTCGATTCACGGTCTGGCGCGGCGCCACGCCCGTGGCGCCGGCCGAGTGGAGACGGGACAAGGCCCGGCAGATCTTTCAACTGCTGCTCACCCACCGCGGGCAATGGTTCTATCGCGAGCAGATCGTGGAGCACCTGTGGCCGCACCTGCCCATCGAGGCGGCCGAGCGGGACTTTAAGGTGGCGCTCAACGCTCTGAACCGGGCGTTGGAGCCGGATCGCCCGCCTCATACCCCCTCCTTCTTTGTCACCCGCCGCTCGAACCTGTACGGCCTGAATCCGGCGGCCAGGATCGTCGTCGACGCCGGCGATTTCGAGCGGCTGGCCGCCTCAGACGATGTGGATCTGTTGCGCCAGGCCGTGGCGCTCTACGAGGACGACTATCTGCCCGACTGCCTGTACGACGATTGGCCCGCCGCCGAGCGGCAGCGGCTGCGCCACCTCTACCTGGTCACCGCCGAGCGGCTGGCCCGCCATCTGCTCCGCGCCAAGGAATGGGACGAAGCGATCCGCACCTGCGAAGCTATCTTGGCCCATGACAACTGTTGGGAAGCCGCCTACCGGCTGCTCATGCGGGCCTTTTCCGCCCAGGGCAACCGGGCAGAGCTGCACACGGTATATCAACGGTGCGCAGCAACACTGGGGAAGGAACTGGGGATCGAGCCGTCACAGGCGACGCAGACACTGTTTGACAAGCTGTCCGTGTAACCGGTTTGTAACTTGCCGGTAACGGCCATCTGCTACAATGGTTGTGGCAGGTGGCCTTTTTCTTGTCGCTTGCCTGTAGCCCATCTTTGGCAACCTGCAAGCGAGGCGATGGTGCGTGCGATAGAGGACAGTTCGGTTAGCAGAATCCCGGCCTGCAAGGCCGGGATTGTGAGCGCCGGGGTTTACCTCCCCGAGACAGTTCTGACGGCGGCCGAGATCGCCGCGCAGAGCGGCATCCCCGAGTGGGTTATCCGCGACAAGTTTGGCATCCGCCAGAAGCACATGGCCGGCCCCGAGGATCACACCAACCAGATGGCCATCTGGGCTGCTCAAGACTGCCTGAGCAAGTGTGACATCCCGGCTGAAGAGATCGACCTGGTGCTGTGCACCACCGAAGAGTGGAAAGAATACCTGCTCTGGACGGCCGGCATCAAGCTGGCCTACGAGATCGGGGCCACCCGCGCCTGGGCCATCGACGTCCAGATGCGCTGCGGCACGACGATCGCCGCGATGAAAATGGCCAAAGACATGATGGCCGCCGACCCCGAGATCAACACCGTGCTGATCGCCGGCGGCTATCGCAACGGCGATCTGATCAACTTCAAGAACGAGCGCACCACCTTCATGTTCAATCTCAGCGCTGGCGGCGGCGCGCTGCTGCTGCGCAAGGGCTGGCCGCGCAACCGGGTGCTGGGAACCCACCTGATGAGCGACGGCTATATGAGCGAGCACGTCCTGGTCCCGGCCAGCGGCACCAAGCAGTTTCCCACCGACGCAGCCAGGGCGCAGGGACTCTTTTACCTGGACCTGGTCGAGCCTGAGGCGATGAAGGACCGGCTGAACGCCGTGTCGATGGATAACTGGATGCACTGCATCGACGAGGCGCTGCGCAAGAGCGGGGCCGGCCCCGACGGCCTGCCCTATACCCGAACCGACATCGGCTACCTCAACGTGCTGCACATGAAATACTCTGCCCACCTGGACATGCTGCAACGGCTGGGGCTGACCGAGGAGCAGTCGGTCTATCTGTCGGACCACGGCCACATCGGCCAGCAGGACGCCATGGTGTCGATCGTCGAAGGGCTGAAACAGGGCCGGCTGAAGGACGGCGATCTGATGGTCATCGTCGCCGCCGGCATCGGCTACGCCTGGGGCGCCGCCTGCGTCCAGTGGGGATAATCGTATCTTCTCAATGATTAGGGGTTGGGGTGTGTGCGGTGC
>JAFGOG010000632.1 GCA_016926595.1 Anaerolineae bacterium | reverse complement strand
TCCCCCTTCTTCCACAGCGAATAACTGATGACGATGGCTACGAGCACCAGGCCCAAGACGCCTGTCAGCCAGGCTAGCCGTACTCTGCTGGACAACTGGGGTCTGGGAGTTGGTGTGACAGGCGTTGGAAGCGGGGGGATGATGACCGGCTGTCGTCCTTGGATCGGAACAGCGGATGGCGGAGGGCCGGGTACCACGGAGGCCAAGACAGCAGCCATATCCTCGACGTCAGTATACCGCGCCAAGGGATCCTTAGCCAGAGCGCGCATCACCACGGTGTTGAGCTCATCCGGCACGCCCGTCAGAGGCTGGGGCATCTGCGTCTTGATAGCATCGATGTTCTTGGCCTGGGCCGAAGGCGTGTTGCGCGTATCGAACTCCAGATAGCGGCGGCCGGCCAGCATCTCGTACAGGAGTACCCCCAGGGCGTAGACATCGACCCGAGGGTCATCCCGCACCCCTTCCGTCTGCTCCGGCGACATGTAGCACAGTGTCCCGGCGGCAAAGCCGGTGTCGGTTCGCCACGAGCGGCTGCTGAGCTCGGCCGGGACGTGGGCGATGCCAAAATCGGCCAGCCGCGCCCGCCCTCGCTCGTCAAAGAGGACGTTGGCTGGCTTGAGGTCACAATGCACAACTCCGTGGGCGTGGGCGTGTGCCAGGCCCTCGCACAGGTGGGCCATGATGCGCAATGCTTCGCCTACAGGCAAGGGGCCGTGCCCCAGCCGCTCGGACAGGGAGCCGCCGGGCAGGTAGTCCATGACAGTATACCAGTTGTCACCCTCCTGGAACACGTCACGGGTGTGGACCAGGTTGGGGTGGGTCAGGCGCATCGTGGCGCGGGCTTCTTGCACGAAGCGTTTGACAGTGGCCTGGTCGTCCACCAGGGCCGACAGCAGTTCTTTGATCGCTACCGGATCGCGCAGGCGATTGTCGCCCGCCAGGTAGACAAAACCGTATCCGCCCCGGCCCAGGACGCGGACGATGCAGTAGCGACCGTTGTCGAGGAGATCTCCAGGTTGTAGTGCCATGCTTCAGGGCTCAATCCTTAAGAACGTAGCCTATTCCTCGCCGGGTCTCGATCAGATCGCAGTCCGGATCGATTTGACTCAGCTTCTTCCGCACACGATAGACGATCTTGCCCAGGTTGTCGACCAGCAAGTCGGAGCTATAATCCTCTCCCCAGGCAGCCTGTCCACACTCTTCATAGCCACAAGGCTGGCCCGCGTTCTGATAGAGGTGGTAAAGCAAACGCAGCTCCAGTCGCGTCAGGGAGAGCCGCCGGTCATCCAGCCAGAACGTCATCTGTTTTTCGTCGTAGTGCAACCGGCTGGGATGTGGCTCGGCAGTGGGATCGCTGTCTTGAAAAAGGAGGAGAGGTTCAGGAAGGGCCAAGCCTATGGTTTCGCGATCGCGCAATATATGAGGAGCATGCACGGGAATCTCATTGACATAGGTCCGGTTGCGGCTCAGATCGTGCAAGACATAATGGGAACCCCTACGTTCGATCCTGGCGTGAAGTCGGGACACAATGGGGCGGGCGACGACCACGTCGCAATCAGCGGACCGGCCGATGGTGCAGAAATCGGTCTCTAGCTGGTATTCGGGGGGCTGCACATCCCCATGCAGTGCGATCAAATGTGCGCCTCCAACGAACAACGACGATGGCATCCCGGTGCTCCTCATTCTTTATCGGGCCGTCCTGCCCGCAATTTTCGCAAAACTGGGAGGAAAACCCGAAGTCTAGATCATGGTTTTTGAGAGACTTTTCCCATACAATAAGCCCAGACAAACAAAATAAAGATGGCTCAAAACTGAGTCAAACACAAGCAAAGGCATTATAGCATAACTCGTATTCCTTGTCACCTCAACATCTGCCAGTTGGCTCATTGCCAAGGCGGGAGTGAGGGCCAAACGAAAGGGGGATACACTATCGCAAAGTAGCCAGAGACTGACCGCAGCATGAAGTGATCGTGAGAGTGAGACAATAAAACTTACTATGAGAGAGAAAGGAATTGAGGAAATGAACGCAAAGAGGTTTGTTCAATCTGTCGGGTGTCTTCTGATTGCTCTGACTCTGTTGATCGGGTCCTGGTCGTCCATGCCGCCTCAGCCGGTTTCAGCGGCGGGGGTTACCGTCGTCGTCGACGATGGCAGCAAGGGCTTTACCGCCAGCCGGGGATGGGCGAGGGTGACTTCTGGATGGACGCGGTCCTGCAAAGGGGTTGACGGTGACGCTCGCTGGACCTATTCACGAATCCCAGGGAACACCAATGTTGTCGATTGGGTCAAGTGGACGCCCAACTTGCCCAAGAGCGGCAAGTACAAGGTCTTTGTTTTTGTGCCGGGTGTCAACAACGGGCGCCAGGACACGCGGAGCGCACGCTACCGGATCCACCACGCCAAGGGAGACAAGACTGTGACCATCTCCCAGCGCGGTAACTGGTGTGGGTGGGTCTCGCTCGGCACCTTCCAGTTCAATGCGGGGAAGAAGGGCTATGTCTACCTGGGCGACTATACCGGTGGCGAGAGCCCGCAGACGAGCGTGGTTGCCGACGCTGTCAAGTTTGTCTATGACCCAGAGCCTGTCAGTCAGTCTTTCTGTGTACCCACTTCGGGAAACGTTTCTCAAAGGTATATAAAAGGAAAGCATGAGGCTATCGACATTGCCGCGGGATCCAAAAAGCCCGTATACGCTGCGCATTCGGGGCGGGTCGTGTACATAGGACGGGCGCATGGGGGAAATTGCCCAAACTATGCATACGCGATGGCCATCCGGTACGACGGCAAAGTAGATGGCAAATATGTCCTTACTTTCTATGACCATTTGGGCCGGTGGGTTCCTGGACAGGGGTTTGAAAGTTACATCCAAGTCCGGCTTGGACAGGAAGTGAAAAAGGGACAACTCATCGGTTATCAGGGGGATGCTCCCAGGGGAATTCCCCAGTGCAGCACAGCGACCAACGGGATCCATCTCCATTTTTCGATTCATGAGATGGATCACAGCTTCAAGAGTTCATATCCAACTTGGGGGAAACAGTGTAACCGATCAGACCTGTTCTATGAACTTGGAGGCCAGATGGCCTGTGCCCCGAATCCTCAGCCAGCCAAGTCAGCTAACCCAGAGGCAGGAAGATACTTTGGCACACTTCAGAACCCTGTGCACCAGACTTGCAAGTGATGACATCTCCCACAATCGGGAGGCAAACGAGAGAAGAAACTATCGACCGTGAAAGTGAAGAGACAAGTTTCTCCATAAGGGCCCAGAACCTGTTTCTGGGCCCTTATCGTTCTTTTACTGCATAGCAAACATGGCAAGCTGCACCGGCTGCTCGGTCGCTGGTACGATCACCTTGTCACCGCCCTCCTCGGCATCGAAGAGGCTGCGGAAGTAGAGCACCTTGACCTCCGGCCTGGTCCGGCGCCGTGTCGCTTTTGTCTGCGACGGGACTCGACCAAAGACCAACTGGCTGGCCATCTTCTCGACCGCCTCTTCGGCCTTGGCTGCGACTTCTTCGACCGTGGCGCCTTCCCGGCGGAATTCGGCCTGCATCACGGCTTTCGCGACTGCCAGTTGCGCGTTGGCCAGCGCTGCCTCGGCCAGGATGGGCTCCACCGTCTTGTGCTGCGCCTCGCGGTCCTGCACGGCGCGCTGGGCGGCCCACTTCTGGTCGACGAGATCGTACATCTGCTCGTCCACCGTGTGGCTGGAGAGCAGGTAGTGGACGTGCACCTCGCGGGTCTGGCCCGGCCGGTGGCAGCGG
>JAFGOG010000631.1 GCA_016926595.1 Anaerolineae bacterium | reverse complement strand
GAAGAATCTCGTTTTTCTCTAGAAAACACGCTGTTATGCCCAAAACGAGATTCTTCGTCGCTCTGACCGCTTCGCGGTCTCTGGCTCTTCAGAATGACAATTTGTCAAAATCGCCTTGAAAAGGTACTAGTCTGTGCGCGCTGAAACGCGGGCTCGAATCGCCGCCACGCGTTCCAGGAGTGGTGGGTGACTGTAGTGAAAAAAGACCGCCAGCGGGTGTGGAAACAGGTTCGCCAGGTTCTTTTCGTGCAGTGCGATCAGCCCATCTGCCAACGCTGTTGCATGCTCGTACAACTGCAGGGAAAAATCATCGGCCTGATACTCCCAGCGGCGGGAAATCCAGTTTGCCGCGGGCGCCAGGAGCAGCGCCAGCGGCGAGAGCAGCAACGATACCAGGTAGAGTCCCACTGCTGCCACCGGCCCCACGGTCCCTAGCGCCGTGTGGAGAGAGCCCACGCCAATGACCTGGTAGAGCCAGGCCGCGTCCAGCAGCGTCGCCACCAGCGCCGTTCCCGCTCCCGTTGCCAGGATCGCCAGCACCATCCCCTTGACCACGTGCCGCTTTTTCCAATGGCCGATTTCGTGCGCCAGGATGGCCAGGATCTCTTCCCTGCTGTGCTGCTCGAGCAGGGTATCGTAGAGGGCGATGCGGCGGGTCTTGCCCAGGCCGGTGAAAAAGGCGTTCGAGTGCCGGCTCCGCAACGAGGCGTTGATCTGAAAGACGCCCCCCAGGGGAAAGCGGGCCTGGCGCGCCAGCGCCGCAATCTGTTCGGCCAGTTCTTGATCCTGGAGCGGCTCGAACTTGTTAAAGAGGGGCAGGATCAACACCGGGGCAATGAACGAGATAAGGATTTGAAAAGCGGCCAGCATTGCCCACGCCGCGATCCACCATCCCCGCCCGAGGTGGCCGATCAGCAGCAACAGGCCTCCTCCCAGCAGAACCCCGATCACCAGGGCGATCAGCAGCGACTTGAGCTGGTCCGTCAACCAGGTTCTGACGGTGATGGTGCTGAATCCAAACCGCCGTTCGATACCGAAACTGGCGGCCAGGTCCCAGGGTGTCGACGCCAGGTAGGGGATTGCGGACAGGATCGCCAGGACGATCAACCCCTGCCATACAGGAGCCACAGGCAGCGCTGCGGCCCAGTTCGTCACGGAGGGCAGCAGGCCGGAGAGCAGGATCCCCAGCACCACCGCCAAATCGGCGACGCGCTCGGCGTGTCCCAGGCGGGCGTTTGCTTGCGAATAAGCCAGCATCCGAGGGAATTGAGAGAGATCCAGCCGCTCGGTCCATTCCGCCGGGGGCCGGGCGGCAACCTGCTGCAGATGTCGCTCGTTGAGCACAGAGAGCAGCGTCGAAACGGCAAACTGGATCAGCAGCAACGCGACAAGAATTCCCATTTTTGCCTATACCTTTACTTTTACAACCGGCTCTCCATACTGCGCGACAATTTGCGCTCGTACTGCCGTTTCAGGTTCCCCGTTTGTCTCGGCCCAGTGCTGGGCATACAACAATGCTGGCACTTCTTCGGGCGGACTCCCCTCGAACATTCCCCTTCCCAGCGCCTCGATCTCTTCTGGGGAAATTCCGTTCGACAGCGCTTCGCGGGCGTGGGCGTACGAGCAGTAGCGGCACTGGTTCACGGACGTGACGACGAGCATCAACCGCTCCCGAAAGGCCGGCGAGATGAGCTTGCCCCGCATCAACGGGCGAATCTCTTTCCGCCGGGCCATAATCGCCCGCAAGTCGCCCAATAACTCGCCCAGGCTGTGATAGATCCTGCGCTCGAAGGAGTTCATCTGGGCCTCAGAATGGCGTATCAGGGCCGAGGTAGCAGCGTAGTCCAGCGGCCTCAAAGATGCGCTGGTATGACCGCAAAGTCTCCTGCGACGGCGTGGGCACCTGCGCGTACTTGTAGGGCAGGCCCAGTTGTTTGTATTTCGAATGGCCCAGGCGGTGGAAAGGCAGGAGGTTGACCTCCTGCAGGTCGAGCCCGGCCATGAACGCGGCCGTGGCGCGCATGTTTTCGGCCGTGTCGTTGTATCCGGGCACGACGGGCACGCGGATCATCAGCCGGCCGCCCCACTGCGCCGCGGCCACCGCTTCAATGTTCTGCAAGATGAGCTCGTTGCCTACGCCCGTCTCGGCGCGGTGTGCTGCCGTATCCATGTGCTTGACGTCGATGAACATTGCATCTGTCCACTGGAGAACTTGCAGTAAGACATCCGTGCTGGCATGCGCGCACGTCTCCACGACGCTGTGGATATAGCTGGCGCGGCACCTGGCAAGCGCCGCCAATAGGAACTCGGCCTGCAACAAGGGCTCGCCGCCGCTGAACGTGACCCCGCCCTGGCTGCCCCAGAATCCCTGGTCGCGAACCAGGATGCGCATCAGCTCATCCACGCTGTAGGTGTCTCCGGCGGTTTTGAGGGCCTGGCTGAAACAGACCGCGACACAATCCATGCTGTCACAGCGCTCGCAGACGGCGCGATCGAACTGGAGGGGAGGGCCATCGCCGTCGTCGATGCGGATGGCGCCGTTGGGACATGCCTGGACGCAGCGATAGTGGGTGTGGGTGCAGTTTTTCTCGCGGTACATCACGCGCGGCCGCAGCAACTGTCCCTCGGGATTCGCGCACCAGGCACAGCGCAGCGGGCAGCCGCTGAGGAACACCAGCGTTCGACAGCCGCTGCCGTCGTGGATTGAATATCCCTGGATGTCAAAGATCAAGCCCTTCATCCAGCTTCTTTCCAGGCAAACCACTCGCAGGTGACGGCGCAGAGATCCGGGTAGGTCATCGGCTGGCCGGGCGACGCGCTACAGGTTCCCAGGTATTCTTCCGCTGCGGGCGTATAGTTCATGCAGTACTTGCACTTGGGTAGCTTTTCGAACAGCTCGCACGCCGGCTCATCGGCCAGGACGAGCTGCTTGCGCGCGTGGCAGATACCCTTGGCCGCGTCTACCGGCGCATAGTTGCGGCAATCCAGGTTCTTGTATGTCTGCGTCATTGCTTACACTCCTTCGTACTCGGTGCGGGCGATGACCTCGTCCTGGATCGGCTTGCCGATTTCCACCCAGTACTGGGTGAACCCGGCCACGCGGACGACGAGATCGCGGTACTGGTCGGGGAAACGCTGGGCGCGGCGCAGCATCCGGGAATCGACCACGTTGTACTGGATGTGAAAGCCGCCTTTGTGGATGTAAGCCCGCGTCAGTTCCAGCAGTTTCCTGGCTCCCTGGACGCCGCGGATGGCGCTGGGGTGGATCTTGAGATTCATCTGTGAATTCTGCGACATGGAATGATCCCAGCACGTGGCCGAAGTGAACAGGGCGTAAGGGCCGTTGCGGTCGGTGCCGGGGTAGGCCGACATGGAAGCGTCGGCAAAGGTGGTGCCGGCCAACCGGCCATCGGGCGTCGCCAGCGTGGCCGCCCCCATCGGCGCATGGGTCGACACAGAAATCTGGCAGGCATAGTAGGGCTGGGCGTTGAGGGATTCATAGTCGCGGCACATGGCGCAGAACCAGTCTTCCCAGTCTTTCAGGATGCTGTCCACGTACGGGTCGTCGTTGCCATACTTGGGCGCCGTCAGGCATAGATAGTGGATGCGGTCGTACTGGTCCACTCCCTCTTGCTTTTCCTGGTCCGCCAGGGAGTAGGAGCCCACTTCCGCCGCCGTCTTGAAGCCAAAGTTCTCACGCAGGACCGCGCGGAACTCGTCCAAGGATACTTGTTTCTCTTCGTAGACGATTTTCTTGAGTGCTGCCAGGCTGTTGAGCAGGTTCGCCGTCCCGCAGGTCTCGACATTGTGGGTGGCATTGTAGCGGTAGCCGAGTTCGTCGATGAGGTGACCGCTCTTCAGGCAGTCCGGCTTGAGCAGCGAGTTCAAGATCGCCATATTTTTCTTGCGCCAGACGTCGTGCTGGATGTTGTTGGTCAACGAAAGCACCTTGACCGCCTGGGAAAAATAGGCCTTGAACTGCTCGAACAGCTCGTCGTAGGTCTGCAGGGACTTGCCGTGGGGCGGGAACACCCGCAGCCCGGTGCGCAGGTCCATGCCGTCGAACAGCACCAGCTCGAGGATTTTGGGCAGGGAGATGAAATGGACTCCCACGCTGGTCGGTTGGCCGGAACCGCCGGAAATCCAGTACTTTTGACTGTTGAGGGTCAGCAGCATCCAGGAGCAGGGAGAGGTTTCCAGGCAGCCGCCGATGGCGATGGCGCGGCTTTCTTCCAGGTCCATTCCTTCCGGCCCGTACTGGTTCAGCAGGAATTCCATCGCCACACGGTTGTTGATGAACGCCGGATAGCCCGCGCCGGTCTTGACGCATTCTACGGCTTTGAGCAGGAACAGCTCTGGCAGCTTGTCGTCGTACAGCAGTGATAGGGTGGGCTGGGTGGTGACGCAGGTCATGGCGGCTTTGAGAATCAGCTCTTCCAGGCGGTTGCTGGCGGGAGCGCCGTCCCGGCTCAGGCCGCCCAGGCTCAAGTTGTTGAAAGTGTTCCCGGAGAGCACGCCGCCGACCACCCCCATCGAGGCAAAGCAGTCCAGGCAGGTGAACTTGACGCGCTGGCACTCCAAGAGTTCCAACGCCTCTTCTTCCGTAATACGGCCCGCAGCAATGTCCTGCTCGAACCACGGCCAGAGCACCTGCCCCAGGCGTCCCGGCGACAGACCGGAGATGGCGTCTTCGTTGAGCACCGCGACGTGGATGGTCCAGCACAGTTGGACCGCCTCGCGGAATGTGCGCGGCGGATGGTGGGCGATCCATTCCAGGCAGGCGGCGATGTCGCAGTATTCCCCTTTCTGCTGTGGGTCTTTTTCCCTGGCTTCCAGACGGCGGGCTTCTGCGGCATAGTTCAGGATCCACGCCTGGACGCCCTGCAGCACGTGGATGATTGCCTCATAGTTGTAGAGGCGGTTCATCCCGACGAGGCCATCGCCGTCAGGCCGGCCGGCTACCTGGGCTTTTTTCCCCTCGGCCATCGCCACCAGACCGTCCAAGCCGTACTGCAGCGGGTAATAGTAGTTGACGACCTCGCGCCCTTGGGGCAGGGTATAGCCGGAGTCGAACATGCAGACCACGGACTTCATGATAGCCTCTTTGACGTCATATCCCGGCACCATTTGTTCGTATTTGTGGCCCAGGTCGTCCACCGATTGGCCGACCCACGCCCGTGCTGTGCGCAGCATGGCCGGTACTTCTTCCTGGCGCATGCCAAACTTGCCGGCGATGGAGACGACGTTGCCGAAATTCTCGACGACGTTGCCGCCGCCGGTGCCAAACTTGGAGACCTGGTCGGCGCTGGAGCTGCCCTTGTCCAGCGCGGCCTGGTAGAGCTCGTCCTCCTTGGCCATGTAGTAGCCTTCGGAGAGCCAGGGCATGGGGAACGAGCCGCGGTAGTAGTGTGCCTTGCCCATGACGATCAGTTCGCCCGGGAAAATGGTAGGGGTGAGGTGGGAGAAGGCGCAGCGCAGGGCCAGCGCCCGGCGGACCACCGGTATTTCACCGTCCAGTTCCACGTACTTGCGGGTGTACCAGTAGGGAAATTCGTTGCTGGCAGAGGAGAGGGTTTGGTAGTAGAGGTCGCGCAGCTTTTTGGCCCGCGGGGTTGGCTCCTGTTTGACTTCGCGGTCGACTGTTTCTTCAGGGGGCGTGCCGCAGGCCTGATAATCCAGCGGAATCCCCGATTCTTCCAGGACCTGGGACAGTTTCTTGCTCATGCGCATACTCTCCTTTTGACTCGCGGCTCTGAAATGATTGAACAGCCAGGATTACAGGCCTTTTTCCCATCGTAACACCAGGCCCCGCTGGGCGGCTGTTTCTGGAGACGAGCTGCTGGCGTAGGGGATGTTCGCTCGCAGTGCTTGGATGGCCTGGAGTGCCTGCTCGCCGTCCAGCCCGTGGCGCACCAGGAAACAGCCGACCACCGTTCCCGTCCGCCCCAGGCCTGCGCGGCAGTGCACATAGACCGCTTGCCCGGCGCCGATCGCCCGGTCGATTGCGTCGAGGGTCTGTGCCATCTGCGCGACGGTCGGCAGCCCAAAGTCGGGGATGGGCACCCGCAGGTGCCGGGCGGCATCCTCCAGCCACGAAGCGTACGGCTCCAGCTCGCCTTCCTCGGTGAGGTCGAAAAAGACGCGGATGCCGGCGTCCAGCAGGCTTTGCAGCCGCTGGCGCGCCCGCTCCCTGCCGCCTGCTGCCGGATACGGGCCGGCGAGGAAGCGCCCAGGGATGACCCAATAGGTTTCAGGGAGGGGCGGGTCGGGGACCATTCTCCTTACATCTGCTGGCGGATTTCGTCCAGCACGCGCCGGGCATCGGGTACAAAGCCGAAAAAGCCCTCGATCTTGTCACAGCCATAGTCGGCGCAATGAGCGCAGTTGATCACGCCCCGCGCCACGCCGCAGGCACGGATCTCGCACTCGGAGCAGTGGCTGCACTTGTGCCCCTCATCGGTCAAGCACCCGTCGCAGATGACCGACTCGATGGTGATGTTGGCGGCATTGTACTCCTCGCGCCACTGGGCTGCAACTCGTTCCAGTGCCTCTTGGTCGTTCGCCTGGGTGGCGATGTAGGCCGGGCAGTCGGTACAAATCAGCCCGCAGTAAGCAATGATCTTGTCCATCGAATTCTCCTCTGGCTTGATGCGCAATAATCTGGGTAGAGTATACTTGACGCGCGGGGATTGTCAATCAGCTGTAACTGCTCAGCCGGTCGCCCCTGGATCCAAGTCCGGAAAAGGGGAGGGTGTGGGTGCCGGCGCCCCACATTTTCCCCCTTCTTTGGCACGGGAGAGCATCCGGGCGGGCAGCCTGAGCAGTTACAATCAGCTTACATTCCCAAAAGCTGCTGTGAGTAGGGCGCGGCAGGGCTGGGCCGGAGAGTCCCGGTAAAGGATCCGCCGGGCAGCCTGAACCCAGCCGAACAGAGGCTGCGCCTGGCTGCATACATGGCAAAAGGGCAAAGCAATCGCTTGCCTTGCCCTTTTGTCCGATCAGCGTGCAGCTTAGCCGGTCTTGATGGCAACCTGCTTCCTGGCCCGTGCCGCCGCAGTCTTGGGCAGCGTAACGGTCAATACTCCATTCTTGAAGGTCGCCTCGACCTTGTCCTCGTTCACTTCGGCGGGAAGCGGGATCGACCGCTGGAAAGAGCCATAGGATCGTTCCAGGCGGTAATAGTTCTTGCCCTCGTCTTTTTTCTCGTGCCGTTTCTCGCCCTTGATGGTCAGTACACCCTGCGACAGCGACACGTCGATGTCGTTCTCGTCCATCCCGGGCAACTCGGCCGAGACGTGAATCTCTTTCTCGTCTTCGACCACGTCGACCTGCGGGTTGAATGCCAGTGCTTGCTCGCCCCAGCCGCGCCAAGGCATGACGCCCCAACTGCGGAAAAAGTCGTCGAATAGGCGGTTCATATCCTGCTGCAGGGCGAGCATCGACTGCTCCTCGCGTCGGACGGGCACTCTTTGCTCATCTCGCTTCCACGGAATCAGATCTGTGATAGGCATTTGATTCACCTCCTTTTCAAACCTGTGTCAAACCGCCGACTTTGACACTGAGAACCAGGATTCCCAGTCTCTAGTATAAGAACAGAGCATAAGAATGGCATAAGCATTATGTTAGAGAATCGTTATCGCCCGGATTGTATCCTTGACTTCCTCTTTTGCTTGTGCTACCATAGCTGCCTCTGGTTGGTTCAGCTGGCTGCGGGTTGTCGTTCGTTTCTGCTGGAAGGAGGAAAAGAGATGGATTCAAATGTTCTCCCTCGCTGCGTCTCCTGGCGTATCTTGGTTATCCTGAGCTTGCTGCTCCTCGTTGTCCTCCCGCTGCAATCGCTCGCCTCGGTTGGCGCCGCTGAGCCAGCCCCCAGCACCCCGTTGGCGGCCCTGCTGCGCCCCGACGGGACGCTCGACCTGGCCTCCGGCTTTCGCGGCAGTGTCGACGCCCGCGGCTGGCATCTGGTCAGCGGGCGCGACGAGGCGCCGCGCTTTGCCCGTACGGGGGGGCATCCCCTCGCCGCCGACGATCACTGGGACGGTCGCTTTGGCTTGCGTAGCGGGATGGACGAGACGGTCGGTTCGTTGGTAATGGACGGCAGCGGCAATCTCTATGCCGGCGGCGCTTTTATCCTGGCCGACGGGGTGGTGGTCAACCACGTCGCCGTCTGGGACGGCAGCGGCTGGGCCGCCCTCGGCGACGGGATGGATAGCACCGTCGCTGCGCTGGCCCTGGACGGCAGCGGCAACCTCTACGCCGCAGGTTCTTTCACCCAGGCCGGGGGGACTTGGGCCAACCGCATTGCCGTCTGGGACGGCAGCAGTTGGAGTGCCCTGGGCGAGGGGGTGAACAACACGGTCACGTGCCTGGCGATAGACGGCAGCGGGCGCCTCTACGCCGGGGGCAACTTTACCCAGGCCGGCGGGGCGCCGGCCAACCGCGTCGCCGTGTGGGACGGCAGCAGTTGGAGTGCCCTGGGCAGCGGGGTCAACAACAGCGTCTATGCGATCACCGTAGACGGCAGCGGCAACCTCTACGCCGCCGGCCACTTTACCGATGCCGGCGGGATGCCGGTCAACAACGTCGCCGTCTGGGACGGCAGCAACTGGGCTGCCCTGGGCAACGGGGTCGACGGGTGGGTCTATGCCCTGGCAACGTACGGCAGCGACCTCTACGCGGGGGGATACATCACCGCCGCCGGGGGAACACCGGTCGACAACATCGCCGTCTGGAACGGCATCAACTGGGCGCCCCTGGATGACGGTGTAGACGGCTCGGTCTATGATTTGGCCGTGGCCGGCAACGGGAACCTCTACGCCAGCGGCACCTTTAACCAGGCCGGGGGGGCGTCGGCCGGTAAAGTCGCCGTGTGGGACGGCAGCAGTTGGGCCGCCCTGAGCAGCGGGCTGAACGACACCGTCTACGCCCTGGTGCCGGCCGGCGGTGGGCGCCTTTACATCGGAGGTAGGTTTTCCCGAGCCGGGGGAACACCAGCCAACCGCATTGCCTATTGGGACAACAGTGACTGGGCCGGCCTGGCCGGCGGGGCGAACAATGGTGTCCTGACCCTGGCCCTGGATGGCAACGGCCATCTCTATGTCGGGGGCATGTTCACCCGGGCCGGCGGGAAGCCGGCCAACCGCGTCGCCGTCTGGGATGGCCGTAGCTGGACCGCCCTGGGCGAGGGGATGAACGACGAGGTCCAGGTCCTGGCCCTGGACGACAGCGGCCATCTCTACGCCGGGGGCCTCTTCACTCAAGCCGGGGGCGCACCAGCGAACTATATTGCCGTCTGGAACGGCACCTCCTGGTCCGCCCTGGGAGACGGGGTGAATGCCGGCGTCTATGCCCTGGCGGTCGACAACTACGGCAACCTCTACGCCGGGGGGGAATTCGATCAGGCCGGGGGGATGCCGGCCAATGCTGTCGCCATGTGGGACGGCAGCAGTTGGAGCGCCCTGGGCGAGGGGACGAACAATGCCGTCATCGCCCTGGCCCTGGATGACGACGGCAACCTCTACGCTGGGGGCTCCTTGAGTGAAGCAGGGGGGGCGCCGGCCAGTCACGTCGCTATGTGGGATGGCAACAGTTGGTTTGCCCTGGGCAGCGGCGTGAACAGCACTATCCTCACCCTGGCCGTGGATCCGGACGGCAACCTCTACGCCGGGGGCTACTTTTCCGAAGCCGGGGGAACATTGGCCAACCACGTTGCCATGTGGGACGGCGGTAGTTGGACCGCCCTGGGTGACGGGATGGACAACATCGTCGTCGCTCTGGCGCTGGACCCCACCGGCAACCTCTACGCCGGGGGGCTGTTTACCCAGGCCGGCGGCGCACCGGCCAACCGCGTCGCCGTCTGGGATGGCAGTAACTGGGCCGCCCTGGGCGACGGGGTGGACGGCAGCGTCCGCGCCCTGGCGCCGGATAGCAGCGGGCGCCTCTACGCCGGGGGGCAGTTCGGCCGGGCCGGGGGGAACGGGGCCAGCCGCATCGCCGCCTGGGACGGCAGCAGTTGGGCGCCACTGAGCAGCGGCAATGGGATGAACAGCTATTTGCAGTCCCTGGCGCTGGACGGCAGCGGGAACCTCTACGCCGGGGGCCGCTTTGACCTGGCCGGGGGGACGCCGGCCAACTACGTCGCCCGCTGGGACGGCAGCGCCTGGGCCGCCCTGGGCGAGGGGGTGGACTGGGACGTCAATGCCCTGGTGGTAGACGGCAGCGGCCACCTTTACGCCGGGGGCGAGTTCTACCACGCCGGGGGAATACCGGCCAATCGCATCGCTGTCTGGGACGGCAGTTCCTGGGCTACCCTCGGCGATGGGGTCAGCGACTCGGTCTATGCCCTGGCGATAGACGACAGCGGCCACCTCTACGCCGGGGGCTACTTTGACCAGGCCGGAGGCATACCGGCCAACAATATCGCCGTGTGGGACGGCAGCACCTGGGCGCCCCTCGGCGACGGCACGGACGATGACGTCGAGGCCCTGGCCGTGGACAGCAGCGGCAATCTCTACGCCGGGGGTGACTTTGAGTTCGCCGGAGGGACGGCGGTCAACTACGTCGCCGTCTGGGACGGCACTTCCTGGGCCGCTTTGGGCGGCGGGATGGACGATTATGTCTACGCCCTGGCCGTGGACGACAGCGGCAACCTCTACGCCGGTGGCGACTTTTCTCTTGCCGGGGGGACGCCAGCCAACCACGTCGCTGTTTGGGATGGCAGCAGTTGGGCCGCCCTGGGCGACGGGGTGAACTATACCGTCTATGATCTGGAGGTGGACGGCAGCGGCAGGCTTTACGTTGGGGGCGGATTTGATCAGGCGGGCGGCAAACCGGCTAACCGCGTCGCCGTCTGGGACGGCAGCAGCTGGGGCACCTTGGGCAGCGGGACGGGCGCCGACGTCTACGTCCTGGCGGTGGACGCCAGCGGCGAGCATCTCTACGTCGGGGGCGGTTTTGTCCTGGCCGGAGGCAAGCCGTCCGCTTACATCAGCCATTGGTACAACGAGCCGCCCCTGGCGATGGACGACGGCTACGGCCTCTGTGCCAACACCGTCCTGAGCGTCCCCACCCCAGGGGTGCTGGAAAACGACAGCGACCCCGACAGCGACCCCTT
>JAFGOG010000630.1 GCA_016926595.1 Anaerolineae bacterium | reverse complement strand
GGCTATGATATCAGCACGATGCCCCTGGCTCGCATCTTGCGAGGACAGCTCCTGGGTTGGCCAGCCGCCGCTCTTTCGGAGCTTGTCCCAAGTGCGTAACGCTCACTAGGCTTTGCTTTGCCGAGAGCCCCAGAGAATGGTATAATAGGTGTATCACCATTGCCTCGTCCTACCGGCCGGAGAGCCCGAACCCGCTTCGCCAACGTGCGCTCGAGCAGCGAACCTATCTCGTCCGCAGCCCTGTCGCGCCGCGTGGAGTTCAAGTGTCATGGGAGTGAGTCCATGGCTCGCAAAGACGATCTAGAAAAAAGCATCGCCGAGTCCTACCAGATCATCCGTGGATACGAGGACATTTTGCGCACCTCGGACCGGCCGGAGGAAAAAGCCCGCGCCCGGCGGATGATCGGGGAACAGGGCGTTCTCATCCAGGGCCAGCTGGGTGAATACCTGGCCCTGGCCGGCGATGCGCCTTCTGACGACGTCGCCCAGATCGCCCACCACATCGTTGCCCTGCAACGCCAGGTCCCCGACCTGTGGGCACGCCTGCCTCCGCTGCCCGAGGCGCCCTGTCCTTATCGCGGCCTGGAGCCCTTTACCGAAGAGGACATTGTCTTCTACTTTGGCCGCGAGGACATGGCGGCCCGCCTGGCCGATAAAGTGCGCGCCTGCCCCTTTGTCGCCGTCGTCGGCCCCTCGGGCTGCGGCAAGTCGTCGCTGGTGCGCGCCGGGCTGGTCGCCGCCCTGCCCGATTGGGAGTTTCACTTTTTTGTCCCCGGCGCCGACCCGCTGCGCTCCCTGGCCGGCCTGTTGATCGCGCTGTTGGAACCACAGGCCAGTGAGATGGCCCAAATCGAGGACACGCGAAAACTGGCCGACAGCCTGGGCGAGGGAACGACACTGCTGGTGGATCTTGCCGGCCGGCTGCGGGCCAGACGCCCCGGGCGATCGAACCTCGTCCTGGTCGCCGACCCATTCGAAGAGTTGTACACCGAGTGCCAGGACGAGTCGTCACGCCAGGCGTTTGTGGCTGCGCTGCTGGCATGTGCGCAGGAAAAAGGCATGGCGGCCATCCTCACTTTGCGGGCTGACTTTTATGGCCGTGTACTGGCCGACCGCAGCCTGGGGCAGGCGGTGGATGCAGGGCTGGTTAACGTGCTGCCCATGGACGAAGATGAACTGCGTGCGGCGATCGAACAGCCGGCCCGGCGCACCGGGCGGACGTTCGAGCCAGGGCTGGTGGAGCGCATCCTGGACGACGTGGTCGGCGAGCCGGGCCATCTGCCGCTGCTCGAATATGCGCTCAAAGAGCTGTGGGCGCGCCAGACGCCCGCCGGCGTGCTGACCCACGCGGGGTATGAGACGATCGGCCAGGTCGAGGGGGCGATTGCCCAACGCGCCGAGGCCATCTATGCCGAACTGGAGCGGCGCGGTCAAGGGCAGGCGATGCGGCGCATCTTGACCCGGCTGGCCCACTATAGCCAGGATGCTGGGGTCACGCGCCGGCGGGCCACGCTGGACGAGTTGGTGACCCGGCATACGCCGCGCGCGGCGGTGGAAAGCGTGGTGCAGGCGCTCGCCGGCCAGGAAGCCCGGCTGCTGGTGACCGGGCAGGGCGAGGCCCCCGTGGTCGAGGTGGCCCACGAGGCGTTGATCCGCAGTTGGGGGCAGTTTCGTCGCTGGCTGGACGAGGACCGCGCCTTTGGGCTGTGGCGCGAGCGGCTGGCGATGGCCATCCAGGGGTGGCGGCAAAGCGGAGAGGACCAAGGTGCGCTGCTGCGCGGCGCGCTGCTGGCCGAGGCCGAGGGCTGGCTCGAGGGACGGCGGGACGACCTGAACGACGGCGAGCGCGCGTTCGTCCGGGAAAGCCTGGCTCTGCGGGAGCGAGAGGCATCGGCCCGCGCCCGCGTGCAGCGAAACTGGAACAGGGCCGTCGCCGCACTGCTGGTGTTGGCGCTCGTGGTCGTCGTCCTGTTGGCCCAAAAGCCGGTTCTACAGGCCTGGCTGCGCCGTCAGGCCATCGCTTTGGGCGAGACCGTTCCCTTTGCCGCTGACTCGGTGCGCCTGGGATTGGGCGTGTTGGCGACCGACGAGTTCCTGCCGGAAGGGATCTATGACGTCGCCGCCTTTGCCATCGAGCGGCTGCCGGTAACCAACCAACGGTATCTCAAATGTGTGGAGGCCGGCGCCTGTTCGCCGCCCAACGCCGCGCCGTCGACCTATGAGGGAGAAGCGTATGACCACGTGGCCGTCGCTAACGTGACGGCTTACCAGGCTGCTCAGTTTTGCTCCTGGGTTGGCCGGGACTTGCCAAGGGAAAAGGAGTGGGAGCGGGCTGTTCGTTCTGGCGAGGACATTGTATTACAGGGGATTTGGGAGTGGACCCGTTCGGCTTACGCAGCAGACCAGGGCGAATGGACAGATCTGCAGCACGATCCCCCAGTGGGGTTGGTCTTGAAGGGGGGTGGTGTGAAATTGGAGCCCGATCAGATTGCGTATCGGCTCGAGGCGGACCCTTTTCGTTTTGGCAAAGACACCGGCTTTCGTTGCGTCACCTATCCACAGCCCGGCAAGTGATTCGAGAAAGGACAAGACCATGAGAGCACAAAAAACACAGCACATTCAGTTTTCTCCGGTCAAGCGGCTTTGGCAGGCGGTAGGGGTTTTGGAGGACGATCAACACAACACGTTTTGGGTCTACCTCACCGCGACCACCAAGGAAGCCATCGCCAACCTGCTGCAGCAGTATGAGGAAGGCCGGTTCAAGATCGAGATCACGGTGACCCCGGTCGAGGCGCGAGATGAGGCCGCGGATCTTGCGTTGACCCTGGCCGATCAACCCGCTCCCCAGGTGTATTGGGACGATGTGAACATTGGCATTTCGCGCTTGAGCATCAAGACGCCGCCGCCCTATCGCATCACCTACGTCATCGACCCACTCCTGGAGCAGGGCAAGACGACCCGGGTCGATTACGACAACTCGGGCAGCACTGAAGTCGAATGCGAGGCGAGCCTGGGCCAGGTCGGTGTGAACCTGTACGAGATCGAGCCCCATGGCCAGGAACTCGTGCACGCATACGGATCGGCCGATCCCGGCGCACCCATCACCCTCAGATCGTCGGCAGCACATGACGGTCATTGGCGCGTGCGCGTGACCGGCCAACAGGCAAACAACCAGTTCAGTCTGAAATACGACAAGTGGAGATTGCTGTGAGGTCACCAGTGTGGCCTGTCGCCGCCAACGACCCAACGGCCCAACAACCACCTAACCACCCAACCACCTGGGCACGACGCAGGTAAGGAGGTCCAAATGGAGATGCGTTCGAGTGCGATCAAAGGAGGCGATTTTTCTCAAGCGCAAGCGCCGCCGCCCCCTTCTCCGTCCGAGGCGACGCGCCGGGCGCTGCAGCTGACCGAAGCGCTGCGCGAGCAGGTAGGCCAGCAGCAGGTCACCAGCGGCCTGCTGCTCTTTGCCCTCAACGAGTTGGCCGATCACCCCACCCAGGCCTTGCTCCAGGCCTTTGGCATCGACCGTGCCCGCCTGTGGTACGGGTTGGCCGGACGTCAGAACTGGTCACGGCCGCTGCCCGATCCGGTCGGCCCCGATGAGCTGGCCAGGGTGGATCCCAACGACCTGGTTTATGCCCCCGATGCCGGGCTGGCCTGGGATACCGCCGCCGGCCTGGCCCGCGCACAAAACACCGTCGTCCGCACCCGCTACCTCTTGCGCGGGCTGCTGGCGGACGAGCAGGGTGTGGCCTGCCAGTGGCTGGTCGACATGGGCCTGCCGCTGGACCAGGTGCGCGACATCCTGGCCCGGACCCCCGAGGACGTGACCATCACCGCCGGCATGTTCGCCTTTGCCGCCGGCATGGCCTTTTCCGACGCCGCCGCCGACCGCGATCGCCTGGGCTTTGAGCTGTACGCGCAGGCCCTGGCCGAAATGATCATCAAGCCCGAGACCATCCCGCCGGTGGTGATCGGCGTCTACGGCGCGTGGGGGTCGGGCAAATCCACGCTGCTGGGCCTGGTCAAAAACCACCTGCAGCGCTGGGATCGGGCCAGGTCGCGCGACCGCACGGTGCCCAAGATCAGCTGCCTGGAGTACAACGCCTGGGCCTACACCGATGCGGCCAAGCTGTGGGCTGGCCTGGTCCAACAGGTCTCGCGCCGGTTGGACCAGGAGATCGCCTGGTGGCAGCGCCCGCTCTACTGGATCCGCCGCCGTGGATGGCGGCTCCTGGGCGCGGCCTTGCTCGGGCTCATCCCGGTGGCTCTGGCTATGCTCTCCATGTTCTTTGACTCGTGGTGGGCCTGGGCGCAAGAACAAGAGGTCGTGGCCAAGGTTTTGGCCTGGCTGGTCGCCCTGGGCAGCTCCACGCTGGTCCTGTACCGGCAGACGCCGCTCACCGACATCATCCGCGCCCTGGTTGACAAGCTGGACACGTCCGAGGTGGACGGCGTGATGCACGACATCCAGGAAGAGATGCGCCAGACGATCCAGGACTATTTCGCCCTGGACCAGGAGGAACAGGCGCCCACCCAGGGGCAGACCCTGGGACAGGCCAGGAAAAAGAAACTCAAGATCGTGGTGTTCATCGACGAACTGGACCGCTGCCCGCTGGAACGGATCGTCGACATCCTGGAGGCGATCAAGCTGTTTTTGGCCGAAGAGATCTTTATCGTCTTGATGGCCGTGGACACCCGCGTCGTCGCCGAGGCCATCCACTTGCACTACCAACAGGTGCGCAACCCCGACCTGGCCCGCGAGTACCTGGAAAAAATCATCCAGGTGCCCATCCGCGTGCCCGTCGCCGGGTCACAGCAGGTAGCGAACTACCTGGACAGCTTGATGCAGGTCGAGGAGGCGGCAGAGCCGGGTGGAGAACCAGCCGTGTCCACGCCGCAGGCCGCCGCGCCCGAACTCGCGCCCGAACTCGGGCCCGAATTTGGCCGTGGCCCGCTGCACGTGCCCGACGACCCGGTCAAGCCGCTGGCGCTCAAGGACACCGCCGTCGAACGGGCCGCGCTGGCCGGCTTTGCCCTCCGCCACCTGGAGAGCAACCCGCGCCGCATCAAGCGCCTGCTCAACACCTATCGCTATGTCAAGATCCTGTCCACCCGGCTGGGCGAACGCACCGACCGGCCGGAGTGGCAGCGGCAGGTGATCGGCTGGCTGGGGATGACCATGCGCTGGCCGGCCTTTATGCAGGCCGTCCTAAACCAGGCGACCCGCGCGCCGGAGGGGGAAGGTTGGCCGCAGACGTCTGCAGACGCGTGGTCGGAACTGTCGCCGCGCCCGCCCGACGACCTTCTCGCCCAGATGCCCCGCCCGGAGGAGATCCGCCGCCTGGCCCAACTGGCCGACAACTTTTTGGTCGAGAATCCGCTGCCGCTGCCGTTGGCCCAAACGGGCAAAACGCCCTAGTGCTCTGTCAAAACTTGGCTGATCGACAACACCATATCGGATCCCCGAACTTGTTCGGGCGCGGCTCCATCCAAGAGCATCTTGCACCAGAAACTAGCTTGCCGTTCTATTCTGAAAGAAAGGATTCACGATGATATTTGCTTCTTTCTATGCCATCCTTGTCGGCATCGGCATGATCGGGCAGTGGGGGTTTTCCCTGGCTACCAGGCGCGTGCCCGAGATCGCAACCGAGCCGTTCCGCATCTCCTTTCACCTGGCCGGTGAGTTCCTCACCGCGGCCACCCTGATCGCCGCCGGGTTGGGGCTGCTCACCGGCGCCTCTTGGGGCCGCCCGGCTTTTCTGGTCGCGCTGGGGATGCTGCTCTACACGATTGTCGTCAGCCCTGGCTACTTTGCCCAACGGCGCGAATGGCCGATGGTCGGCATGTTTGCCGTGTTGTTCGTGCTCGCCTTGCTCAGCCTGGCCTTGGTTCTTTGATTTCCCCCGCCGCCCTCAGCCGGGACCCGATAGGTATCCGCAAAAAAGAAAAAAACCGGTTAAAACAATTACCGGAACCGGGATCGCTACCTGTCGTTCCCTGGCCTGTGGTAAAATCGCGTTTCAGGAGAAAGAGCTATGCGCAGCGAACAGGAAATGCTCGACCTCATCATCAGCACCGCCCGAGATGACGACCGGATCCGCGCCGTGATCATGAACGGCTCGCGCGCCAACCCGGACGCGCCCCGCGACATCTTTCAGGACTTTGACATCGTTTACATCGTCACCGAGGTCGCCTCCTTTCGGGAGGATCCCGATTGGAACAGACGCTTTGGCGAGATGATGATCATGCAGATGCCGGACGACATGCAGGACCCGCCACCCGGCAACGACAGCAGTTTCGCCTATCTGATGCAGTTCACCGACGGCAACCGCATCGACCTGGGCCTCTTCCCCGTCGCCCGGCTCGACGACCTCCCCAGGGACAGCCTGAGCCTGCTCCTGCTCGACAAGGATGGCCTCATCGCGCCCTTCCCGCCGCCCAGCGAGCGCGACTATTTGCCGCGCCCGCCCACCGCCAAAGCCTTTGCCGACTGCTGCAACGAATTCTGGTGGGTCTGTCCTTACGTGGCCAAGGGGCTCTGGCGGCGGCAGATCGTCTATGCCCACCATATGCTCGACCAGGTCATCCGCCCGCAACTCATGAACATGCTGGCCTGGTACGTGGGTGTGCGCACCGGGTTCCAGGGCAATCCAGGTGCCTACGCCAAGTACCTCGATCGCTTCCTCGAACCCGAGTTGTGGGAGATGCTTCAAAAGATCTACGCCGGTGCCAGCTATGATCAGACCTGGGAAGCGCTGTTCACCCTAGGGGACCTGTTTAGGACGACGGCCGTCGCCGTCGCCAGCCATCTCGGCTTTGTCTATCCGCACGGCGATGACCGGCGGGTGAGCGCTCATTTGCGGCACGTGCGTTCGCTGCCTGGGGATGCGACCGTGATAGATTGACTTGTGTCTGGGCGCAAGCCTGGATTGGTCAGTCACGTGTTCAGCGAGAAAGGTCTCGCGCCAAGACGCCAAACGCCAGGCAACTAGAAAGGTCGTTGACCATGAGAAAAGAATCGCCTGTAAACTCTGGCACATCGTCCTCTGGCGAGGTGCGCCAAAACCAGGCTGCCGGTGGCCTGGGCAAGATGTTGGTGTGTCTGCTGCTTTGCGCCCTGGCTGCCGCCTGCAGCCCAGGCTACCAATACCAGACCCCTCCGCAGACCGGCGACGGCTGGCTCACCGCCAGCCTGGAGGATGTGGGCATGGACCAAGCGCCGCTGCTCGAGATGATGGATCGCATGGAGGACCAAACCTACCGGGACGTGCACGGCGTCGTCATCGTCAAGGATGGTCGCCTGGTCTTTGAAACCTACCTGGAAGGGTACGCGTTCAGCTATGACCCCGCGCGCGATTACCAAGGCCGGCGGGTGGCCCACGACGCCGACACGCTCCACAACCTGGCCTCGATCACCAAGGCCGTCACCTCGGCCCTGGTCGGCATCGCCATCGACCGTGGCCTGATCGCCAGCGTCGATGAGCCGCTGGCTGGTTTTTTGCCCGAGTACGCCCACCTGTTCGATGAGGAAAAAACCCGGATCACCCTGCGCCACCTGCTGACCATGTCCTCTGGCCTGCAATGGAACGAGGGACAGGTCGGCTATGGCGACAGCCGCAACGACCTGATCCGGCTGTTCAGCGAGCCGGACCCGGTCGAGTACATCCTCTCCCGGCCGCTGATCCACGAGCCGGGCACGATCTACTATTACAGCGGCGGCGACGTCAACCTGCTGGGCGAGGTGATCAAAAAGGTGAGCGGGCAGCGTATGGACGCCTTTGCCGACGAACACCTGTTCGTCCCGCTGGGCATTACCCGCTACCAGTGGGATTTTATCAACGTTAACGTGGTCCACGCTTCGGGCAATCTCCAACTGCGCCCCCGCGACGTGGCCAAATTCGGCGAGCTGTACCTGGACGGCGGCACGTGGCGGGGCCAGCAGGTGATCTCAAAGGAATGGGTTCAGGAATCCACGCAAGGCCACCTCGACATGCCGGGTGGCGAGGTCGGGGATCAATATGGCTACCAGTGGCATCTCAAGCAATACCGGGTGGGCGCAGAGTCCATCCGCGCCTATTGTAAGGAAGGCTGGGGTGGACAGCGGGTCACCGTCTTTCCCGACCTGGCCCTGGTGGTCGTGTTCACCGGCGGCAGCTATGTGGGCCGCGACCCGGTGGACGATCTGACCACCCGCTACATCCTGCCGTCGGCGCTCTCTACCGCCGCGGTGTTCTCTACCGCCGCGGTGCGCTGATCGATGGACTGGGCAGAGCCCAACTCGATCTCACATCGCCTTGTGCCCGGGCTGTGAGCGATCACCAAGACATCTGCCCGTGCCGGGACCGCAGCCCGGCACGGGCAGAACAGTGATCCTGGACCTCTTTCTGAGCTCTGCTTACAAACCTACCGGTTCCTAAAGACCACGGGCATAAAAGTAAAGGTATCCACCGCCTCGCTCACCTCGATCGTAAAGGGCTGTTGTGTCGTTCCGGCGCCGTCGGAGACCTGGAGCACAACATCGTGAGAGCCGATGTCGGCGGCGGTCGGGATGCCGGTGAGCCTGGCCGTCCCATCTCCGTTGTCGGTCAGCGTGAGCCAGGCCGGCCGGGTGGGCGCGGTGATGACCAGGTCCGTGGCCGCATCGTCCACGTCGTCGGCGATGACGTGGTACGTATAGCGTGCCCCCGCCGAGGCGCTGACCACCGGCGCGCTGCTAAAGGTCGGCGCGTCGTTGTCCGGCGTGACGGTGATAGCGACGGTGGCAACGACCGAGTTAGCCGTGCCGTCGTTGGCATAGTAGGTAAAGGTGACCACGCCGCTCCAGTCTTGCGCCGGCGTATAGTCAAGAGAGCCGTCGGTTTTGAGCGTGAGTGTGCCGTTGGCCGGGGCCGTCTGCAGGATCGCCGTCAGCGGGTCGCCATTATCGTCGCTGTCGTTGCCCAGCACGCCTGGCGCAGCAACGGTCAGTACCGTGTCTTCCGCCGTGCTGTAGCTGTCGTCCACGGCCACTGGCGCGACGTTGGTCAGCTTGACGGTAATGGTGACGGTGGCGCGGTTCGAATCGGCCAGGCCGTCGTTGGCGTGGTAGGTAAAGGTAACCACCCCGGTCATGTTGAGCGTCGGCGTGTAGACAAAGGAGCCATCGACCGCCAGCGCCAGCGTGCCGCTGGCGGGGGCGCTGTCCAGGGTGGCGGTGAGCGTATCGCCGTCGCCGTCGCTGTCGTTGCCCAAGACGCCCGGCGCGTCGACGGTCAGCGGCGTGTTTCTAAGCGCGGCATAGCCGTCATCCACGGCCACCGGCAGCGTATTAAAGAGCGTGCAGCCATCCCCATTCGCGCTGCCGGGAGCTGCTTCGACGTTGCCGGCGTTGTCGGTGGCGATGGTGTAAAAGCAATAGGTGCCGCTTCCGTCTGACGGAGAAAAGTCGAACGTGCCGGACGTGCCCGAAGCGGTCGGGCCGTCGGCGTAGGCCCCCCCGTTATAGTTGGTCCTCAAGAGGATGCCATCGGTCGCGATACCGCTCACCGCGCCGTTGGCCGTCCAGGGGATGGCAATGGGCGCAGTGTGGACCGGCCCGGCCGGGGGCGTGGCCTGCGAGGTGGGCGGCGTGGCATCATAGACGGTAGCGTCATCGCCTTCGCCCGTAGGCCCGGATTCGACATTGCCCACGACATCGGTGGCGACCGTCTGGAACGAATAGATCCCATCTGTGCCGCCCGGCGGGGCAAAGTCAAAACTGCCCGTGCTGCCGGTCTGCGACAGGCCGCTGTTGGTCCAGGCACCGGCGCCGAGCCGGTACCACAGGGCTACGGTGGCTATGCCACTGCCGTCCACGTCGTCGTCGGCCGTCCAGTCGACCACGATGGGGCCGCTGGTATCATAGTCCGGCGAACTGGCCGTCGAGGTAGGCGCCGTGCGCTCGATGGTGAAACAGGTATCGGCGCTGTAGGCGCTCCAGGCGTTGGTCGTGCCCGAGCTGTCCTGAACGCGCACGTGCCAGCAGTATGTGCCAACAGCCAGGTTCCACGCGGTCGGGGTATAGGTGTTGGCCGTGCCGGCGACGGTACCGCTGTCCTTGCTGCCTGCGCCGCCATAGGTCCCTGCCTCGGTACGAAGCTGAACCCGAAAAGCGGCTTGTGTGTCGCCCACGTCGAGATCGCTGAACGCCGACCAGCCGAATGCCGGGTTGGTCGCCGCGGTGAACCCAGCGCTCGCCGGCGTCTGGTTGGTGGGCGTGTTGGGCGCCTGGTTGTAGGTGACCTGCACCGCGATCCAGTCCAGGTAAAAGGTGCGATTAGACAGGTCGCTGGCGATGTTGACGCGCACCACAAAGGTGGCGTCGCTGAATTCGCCGGGCGACCACGTCCGCCCCCACGTGTTCGTGGTGCCGCCCAAGATCGCCGTGCGCTCGGTGGTGGACTCGACCGTATCGGTCTGCAGGCCTGTCCAGCTCGCGCCGCCATCCCAGGACAGGTCAACGGCGAGCGAGTTGGCGCCTTGGGTGCCGTTCAACCACCAATCCGCCCGGACCTCGATTCCCTGGATGGCTACGCCGGCCGGAATGTCCAGGCCATATTTGTCGTAGCGATGACGCTCGGTGCAAGCCGTCCCCGGGGTGCAGGTGTTCCGGCTTTCGGCGGCGCCGTTGCCGCCATCGTCAAAGGCATAGGTCGGGCTGACCTCAAATCCATCGTTGTCGCCGCCCGTGTCGGCGACGTCGGCCGTCGGGCTGTGCCAGCCGGTGTTGGCGGCCAGCGCTACCCGAGCCGGCTTGGCAGACAGGGTGGTCAGGACAAGTAACAGAACAACCACCCATATCGAGCCTGCTTTTCTGGTGCAAGGTTGCTGTGTGTTCACGTTTATCCTCCTGTGATCACGGACCCGGGCGATGGCTGCCACCGCCGCAAGGTGGCGATAGCTCCGGCCCTGGCGTGCGATAAGGGCAGAGAAGCTGGCAAAGGCGGGAGACACACCCGTCAAGGCTTCTACGCTCTCTTGCTGGCACTGTCTCAAAAGTGCCAGTGAAACCTGGAAGACGGTGTGGCTTTTCCTAAGAGCAAGTTCGTGACGCCGGGTGATGAATGTTACCCTACATGGTAACTGGTTATGGGCGTTTTGTCAAGGCTTTTCCAATTGTTCAATTTCAGAATCCCGGCTATAATAGTTAGAGAAAACGACAGCCGGGCCCAAATCCGTCCGCGAATCCGAACTCGACCAAGGAGGCTTTTGTTATGTCAGAACCACGCAAGTCCTTTAACTATGCCATTGGCATGTTTGGCACATCCATCCCGATCAACATGCTCAAGACCTTTGCTTTTGCCTTTTACGTGCTCCAGCGGGGGGTAACCACCGAACAATGGGCAGCCATGCTGCTGATCTATACCTTTATCGATGCCCTCGATAACCCCGTTTACGGGTTCCTCTCCGACCGGACGCGCTCTCGCTGGGGACGCCGCCGTCCCTGGCTGGTCATCGGCACCCCACTCCTGATCCTGTGTTTCATCGCCTTTTACAACATACCGGCCTTCCTGTCGGGCAATTCTATCTTTGCCTATGGTATGCTCTTTTACATCCTCACCGGCACGCTCGATTCGGTCATCAACGCCAACTATGGAGCCTTGTTCCCCGAGCTGTTCCGCGGCGACGCCAGCCGGGCCAGGACCAACGCCTTGCGCCAGGCTTTCCAGTTGGTGGCCATGATCATCAGCATCGCCCTGACGCCTATGGTGACCGAAGCGCTCGGCTACGGCCTGACCGCCATCCTGTACGGCATCCTCGGTGGCTTGGTCATCCTGTACATGACCTTTACTTGCCGGGAAAAAGAGCCCGAACCCGAGGAAGCCCGACCCGGCCTGTGGAAAGCGCTCAAAGACTTGCTGACCAACAAAAAGTTCTGGATCGCCGGCCTGGCCAACGCGTTTTACAGCGCGGCCATGTCGCTGGTGCTGGCTTCGGTGGCTTTCTATGTCGAGTATACCCTCAAGCTTTCCAGTGGAAAATCCACCTTTCTGCTCGCCGCTGTCCTGGTCGTTGCCATTGCCGGTGTCGCCGTCTGGGCCTGGTTGGTGAGAACATTCTCGCTGATCCCGGTCTGGCGGGCCGCCCTGGCTGTCCTGGCCATCACATTTGTCCCGCTCTATTTCGCCTCCAACCTGACCATGGCCATCGTTTTTTCGGCCTTTGTGGGCTTTGGCTTTGCCGGGGTCATCACCACTATGGATCTCATCGGTGCCAAGATCATGGACGAGGATACTCAGCGGCACGGCCTGCGGCGGGAGGGCATCATCTCCAACGCCCTTGGCTTTATGAACCGCCTGAACGGCCTGTTCACCAGCGCCGCCTATTTGCTGGTCTCCAGAATTTACCTGTTCGAAAGCGGCGACAACCCCGGTCCCCACCCGGATGCCGCCGCCCGTTTTCTGATGACCATCGTTCCCCCGGTGCTGATGGTGATCAGCTTTGCCTTTTCGTGGTTCATCAACTTTAACAGGCCGGCCCAGGCCGAGGTCGAGCCCAGGGTATCCTAGCGTTGAGGAATGGGTTATCAGGAGCGAAAAAGGAGTTGACTATGTCACAAGGGGATATCTGGGGGCTGATCTGTTCATACGTCTATGCCTTTGGGCTGTTGTTTGGCGTCGAGGCCATCGGTAAACGATTTCGGTGGGAGCAAGGGCTGACCCGCAAGATCATTCACATCGGCGCGGGGCTGTGGATCTGGGGCATCCTGGCCCTCTTTGACCACTGGTATGTTGGCATCATTCCCTTTGCCACCTTTATCGTGCTCAACACTGTATTCTACCGCCAGCAATCGTTCAGGGCGATGGACACGGCCGAATCGACTCCCGGGACAATTTACTTTGCTTTCTCGATCACCGTGTTGTTTGTGCTCCTGTGGCGGACCGGGGGCCAGCTCGATCGTGTGCCCATCGCCGCGGCTGCGACGATGGCCATGACCGTCGGCGACGCCATGGCCAGCATCGTCGGCAGCAGGTGGGGCAAGCACCACTATGTTTTCCTGGGACACCGGCGCTCCTGGGAAGGCACAGCGGCGATGGCCGCGTTCAGCCTGGCCAGCATCTTGCTGACCCTGCTCTTGCTGCCTGCTTCGGCGCTCAGCCCTAACAGCCAACCATGGGCGACAGGAGCGGTGTGGCTGGTCGCGCTGGCAGGCGCCGCCGTGGCCACGGCCGCAGAGGCGCTCTCCCCAGCCGGAACCGACAACCTGAGCGTGCCGCTGCTTTCCGGCCTGGCGATGGTTCTGGCCAGCCGCTTTCTGTAAGGTGAAACCAAACCATGAAAATCCTCTGGCAATCGCTGTGGGGCATCCTGATCAGTGGGCTGATCGGGCTGGCCGCGTATCGTCGTGGTTCTCTCGCCAGGAGCGGCGTGGTTGGGGCGATGATCGTAGGCACGGCCATCTTTGGCTTTGGTGGCTGGGTATGGGGCGCGCTGTTGATCGTCTTTTTTGTGCTTTCCAGCGCGCTGTCGCACTACAAAGCCGCTGCCAAGGCCGATCTGGCCGAAAAGTTCGACAAAGGCCATCGCCGCGACCTGGGACAGGCGCTGGCCAATGGCGGAGCAGGCGCCCTGATCGCGGTGGCTTTTTTGTTCTACCCTCAGCCGGTGCTGTTGGCTGCCTTTGTCGGGGCGATGGCCGCGGTCAACGCCGACACCTGGGCGACCGAGCTGGGTGTGCTCAGCAAACGCCCACCCCGGTTGATCACGACCTGGCGGATCGTCGAAGCCGGCAGCTCTGGCGGCGTTTCGCTCCCGGGCACGCTGGCTGCGCTGGCCGGGGCGTTGGCCATTGGCCTGGTCGCTGCTATCATGATCGTCCTGGACGGCCTGCTGGGCGGGTCCGTCAACGCCCTGTTGGGAGCGGACGGCCTCTTGGGGGGAACATTCCTGTTTCCCGCGGCGGCTCTGGGGGGTCTGGCCGGCTCGCTGTTTGACAGTGTGTTGGGCGCCACGGTGCAGGCCATCTATTATTCGCCGGCCCGTCACAAGGAAACGGAGAAAAAGGTCGATCCCGGCGGCGCGCCTAACCTTTACCGGCGCGGCTGGCCCTGGCTGACGAACGACTGGGTCAATTTTCTCAGCTCGTTGGTCGGGGCCGCGATCGGCGCGTTGGCCTGGATCACCATCCATATTGGCTGATCCCTGCCCAGTCGATCCACCAGTGGCAACAGATCCTTTCCGATCGTGACAACCTGATGCCCCGAGTCACCCGATCGGCCCGGGTTTTTCTATCCGCACGGGTCAGCCGTGCTGACCTGGCCAGCACGCGTTTGCAGTGCATGGTTTGCCTCCTCTCGATCGCCGTTCATGACACTCTCATGATACCATATCTTGGAAAGCCAGACATTGTCAAAGAGGCCGGTTCTGGCTCTGATCAAAAGGCCCCTTCCGATTGGCTTCCAAACAAGTCAAAAAGCCAATGCCGATTGGCTTTTTAACCGATCTACTCAGACGACCTGGATCCCTTCGCCCTCTACCACCTCACCGATCACCCAACAGGGATGGCCGGCCTGGGCAAAGAGGGCCAGGAGCACATCGAGCTTGGCCGGCGAGATGGCAGCCAGCAAGCCACCCGAGGTCTCGGGGGTAAACAGCAAGAGCTGCATTTCCGCGGAGAGAGTCGGTGCAAACGCCACGTACCGCTCGTAGGCCTGTTGATTTTTGCAAGAGCCACCGGGGAAGAGATTGTCCTCTGCATACCCTACCGCCCCGGCGACAAACGGGAGGGCGTCAAAAAAGAACCGTACCTGCACGCCGCCCTTGTGGGCCATCTCGTAGCTGTGACCCAGCAAGGCAAAGCCGGTGATGTCGGTACAGGCGTGCGCCTCAACCTGGCCGATGAGAGACGCGGCCTCACGGTTGAGGCGTTTCATGCTGTCCACGGCCTCGGCGACGTGGACCGGATCGGCGACCTCGCCCTTGAGCGCTGTGGTGACCATGCCGACGCCCAACGGCTTGGACAAAACCAGTGCGTCCCCCGGGCGGGCGCCGCCCTTGGTCCAAACGCGGTCTGGATGGACCAGGCCCATCACCGCCAGGCCGTAGGTTGGCTCTTTGGCGTCGATGGTGTGGCCGCCAGCCAGTACCCCACCTGCCTCGGCGATCTTGTCCGCGCCACCACGCAAAATCGCGCCCACGACCTCATCCGGCAGCTCGGGCGGAAACCCGCAGATGTTGAGCGCCAGCGTCACCTCGCCGCCCATGGCATAGACGTCGCTCATGGCGTTGGTTGCGGCGATGGCGCCATAGTCATACGGGTCATCCACCACGGGGGTAAAGAAATCGACCGTCTGGATGACCGCGACCTGGTCATTGATCTTGTAGACGGCGGCATCGTCGCTCACCTCCAGGCCGACGAGCAGGTTTGGAAACTGCGCGGCGGTGAACATGCCTGCTAAGGGGCGCAGCACCTGCGCCAGGGCCTCGGGCCCTTTTTTGGCCGCTCAACCCGCCGCGCTGGCTAGCGCCGTCAAACGAATCTCTTGGCGTGTCATAGACCTCCGTTTCTACGCCGGAACGCCGGTGCCATAGGCATTATCCTGCCTTATCCGGGTCAATGGCTTCCCCGGCCAACGCCGCTACAGCCGCCAGCGCAGCCTTGACCTCGTCCATAGTGTTAAACGCGCTCAGACCAAAGCGCACCGTGCCGGCCGGAAAGGTGCCGATTGTCTTGTGCGCGGCCGGCGAGCAGTGCAGGCCCACCCGGCACATGACACCGTACTCGTCATCCAATCGCAACCCGAGCTCTGAGGAGAGCATGCCGGCGACGTTGAACGACACTGTCGCCGTTTGCAGCTCTGCGTCCAGCGTACCATAGACAACTACGCCGGGGATGTCTCGCAGACCCTCGATCAGCCGCTGCGCGAGCGTTACCTCGTGGGCGCGAATACGCTCGACGCCTTGGGCCAGTACCCAGCGCACGCCCGCCTGCAGCCCTGCCAGGCCGACTGCATTTGGTGTGCCGCTTTCGCACATGTCGGGCAAAAAATCGGGCTGCAGCTCGTGCTCCGAGCGGCTGCCCGTGCCACCGCGAATCAGTGGCTCAAGCTGCGCCTCGTCTACCCGCTCGCCGATGATCAGGCCGCCGGTGCCCATCGGGCCGCCCAGCGATTTGTGGCCGGTGAAACCCAGCAGGTCGATCTGGTCGGCCTGAAAGTCGATCGGGCAAGCGCCGCCTGTCTGGGCGGCGTCTACCAGCAGCAGGATGCCGCGTTGGCGACAGATCGCGCCCACCTCGGCGACCGGCAGCAGCGTGCCTACCACATTGGAGGCGTGGTTGAGTGCTACCAGTTTGGTGTTCGGCTGGATCGCTGCTTCCAAGTCGGCTGGGTGCAGCACACCCTGTGGGGTGCACCTTACGACTGTCACTGTGACGCCATCCTGCTCCAGCACACGTAGGGGGCGCATGGTCGAGTTGTGCTCCATTGAGCTGGTGACCACGTGGTCGCCGGGCCGCAGCAGGCCGCGCAGTGCCAGGTTGAGCGCCTCGGTCACGTTCTTGCACCACACCAGGCGCAGCGGATCGGGGGCGTGGAACAGCTCGCACACCGTCTCGCGGGCCCCATAGACGATCCGCCCGGCGTCGATGGCCCGGCGATGGGCAGCCCGGCCGGGATTGGCGCCCACCTCTTGCATAAAGTGTACCATCGCTTCGACCACACCCGGCGGCTTGGGCCAGGAGGTGGCGGCGTTGTCAAAATAGATCATCTCGATCTCCTTACAGGCTTACCACCTTACCGGCGCGCAGCATGGTCTCAGCGATAGTGTACATGTTGGACACCTCACCGATGGCGACCTGCTCCTTCAACCCATAATGCCCCAGGCAGGTGCCGCAGGCCAGGATCTCTACACCCTGCTCGCTCAGGGCCTTTACGTCCTCCAGAACAGGAGAGCCTTGCACAACCAGCCTGACCCCACTGTTGAAAAAGATGATCGTGTCAGGCAGCGGCATTACCTCACCCAAGGTGTGAAAAAAGCCGCGGATGAGAAGTTGGCCCAACTCGTCGTCGCCGCGCCCCATGAACTCGCTCGGGATGACCAACACCAGCGGCCCGCCGGCGGGATCTGCTTCGCAGACGACCTCTTCTTCCTGCGGCGTTTGCTCGCCACCGGTGTGACCATGGATGTGGAGGTAGATACCATCCTCTTTCTGTTCAACCTGCACCGTGGCCCCGGCCTTTTCGGCCATACGGGTTACATTCTGCTGGGCCGTCTCGTTGTCCACGATGGTTATGACAGCATCATTATCGCGCATTGCGTTGCGGGTCAGGATGACCGGCTGCGGGCATGGAAGCCCACGTGCATCGACTATCTTTGACATTCATTCATCCTTGAAACCCATGAACAATGGGCTGTATGTGGTTCATTGGCCCATTGTTCATGGGTTTGTCGTTTAGTGGTTCATTTCTTGAGCGTCAGCTTGAATTCGTCTCCCATCTGCTCGACCCGCACTGTGCAGCCAAGTTTCTCTGCCGCGCGCCGGACGTTCTCGCGCGAGGTCACGGTGTCGACTAGCAGCTCGATCGGGAACTCGCCGGCCTGGATGGCCTTGCGAGCCAGGATAACCGGTTGGGGGCAAGATAGTCCCCGCGCATCTACCGTGTGAGCCATTTCACTTTACCTCCATCTTTTCACGCATTGTCAAGCCAATGACAACGCAGACCACCAAACCCAGCACCACCGCCGCCATGCCGTACGGACCGATGCCGCCGACCTTTTTCACACCTTCCATCACCGTATCCGGCGAGCCAGCCAGGGCAAAGTTGTGGGCCAGGCCCGCGCCGACGATCATGCCCAGCACAAACACGCCTGAATCGCTATCTCCCTCACCGGCCAGGAAAAGCTGGCGGCCCGGACAGCCGCCTGCCAGGGCAAAAACCAGCCCGGCCAGTGCCATCCCTAAAAAGTTCCACAGGTGCTGGCTGTGCGCCACCGGCTGGCCAAAGAAAGCGATGGGGCCAAACTGTCCCAGGAGCAGGTTGGTGAGGATGGCAAAAATGACCAGCGCCCCCAGGCCACTGATCAGGTGGGTGTCGCCCATCAAGATCACGTCGCGGATCGACCCCATCGTGCAGAAGCGGGTGCGTTGGGCCAAAAAGCCGATCAGCAGCCCGGCTCCCAGTGAGATCAGCCAGAAAGCATGCTGCGAACCGGGGCCGGCCTCGCTGAAAAAGAGGGCGCCTGTGTCGCTTACCTTGACCCGGAAGACGAGCAGCAGGAGCAAGCCGATCATCATCACAGGCATGATCCAGCCGACGGCGGCATAGGTGGCGTGCGAGCGACCGAGGTTGTAACCGGACTTGAGGAACAGCACGCCGACAAAGATGCCGGCTGCCAGGCCAAGCAGGCCGATAATGGCGTTCAGATCGCCGGCCGAAAAGCGCAAAAGCGCCCGCCAGGGGCAGCCCAGGAAAGCCAATGCGCCGATCATGGCCAGTATGCCCAGCACAAAGCGCACGATCGGGGCAGAGCCGGCGCGGGCTTTGAACTCGCGGAATAGCAGCGCGGCGATCGTCGCGCCCAGCACAAAGCCGACGATCTCGGGCCGGACGTACTGGACGACGGCGGCGCGGTGCAGCCCCAACGCTCCGGCAATGTCCCGCTCAAAGCAGGCCACGCAGATGCCCATGTTCTTGGGGTTCCCTGCGACCTGCAGCAGCGGCGCCAGGACGCCGATCACGGCCCCGGCGAGGATGATCCCCCAGCGCGAAGCAAAGAAACGGGTTAACTTTTCGGACATGGATTCTCCCTTTTCTATTGTTATCACCACGCGTCCCACGACGCCACTTGCCGCAGGCCACGACATGGATCAAAAAACCGCTGCCGGCACACGCCAGCAGCGGTCAGGGAGAACATCCCATGCCCGGTTAGGGGGCGGCTTCACCGTCCGTTCTGAGGAAGGCTTCGCCGTCCGCTGGTGTGTGCTGGACAGGTCGTGAACGCCAACTGGCGCTCGGGCACACCGATCAGATTTGGCGGTGAGTCACCCTAAACACTTTTTCACTCCTGTTGGGCCATCTATCAAGGGTTCAATGGCAGCCATTCTAGCATGGAATCAGGATTTGCACAAGTCCAAGTCCAAAAGAACGCCGAAAAAACTTAGGGCGTTTTTGCCGCACGCTCGGCACACGCCTGGCACAGCCCCGAGATCGTGAGGTGGTCCAGGTCGGCAGCAAACCCATACCTGGCTCTGAACTGCTCGGCGAGCGGCTGGGCTTCTTGCAGGTCGACGCCCACCACCTTGCCGCACGATTGGCAGATCAGGTGGATGTGAGGGCCGTGTACGCCCAGCAGTTCGTAGCGGTGTTGGCCATCGCCGCAATCGATGCAGGCCACGATGTCGAATGCCTGCAGCAGATCCAGCGTCCGGTATACCGTCGAGACATCCACCGCCGAGGTGACGGCCTGGACGCGGGCATAGACCTCTTCGACCGTAGCCAGCCCTTTTATCTCGTGCATGGCCGACAGGATCATCTCGCGCTGCGGGGTGAGGCGCAGGCCGCGCGCACGCAGTTTCTCCAGGAAAACCTCTTCGCAGGCCATCGTTGGTGCACCTTCCTTCCAGTGGGCGCCTTTCAGTGAGCGTGGCCGTGGTGGCCGTATATTTCCAGGGACACCGGCCCGCCGAGCGCGTCCAGGGCCTTTTCCAGATCGTCATTCGCCTGCTGCATGGTTTGGATCGCCTGACGAATCAGATCAGCAGCATCCTGGTGGCCGACCGACTCGGCCGTGCCGGCCCAGCGCTCAAACTCGACGGCATGCTCACGGTTGTGCTCGATCCAGTGCGGCAGCAAGGCGCGCAGTTTTTCGATCTCGGTCATCCTTCGTTTCCTTTCTGTAACTGCTCGGCCGACTTCAGCAGCACTCGGTGTTTGAGCAGGTCGATCCCCACGAGCCTGGCTCTGACCTCTACCGGATCGCTGAAAAAGGTGCGCATCCGCAGGCCATCGGCCGTCGGTTCCAACCAGATCACGTCTTCCATGATTTTTTGTTCGTCGAGGTATACAGTTGCCTGGCACATCTCGTTCGCTCCTAACCTGCTAATGACAGTCTACAAAGTATAACACGCCCGTCGCCGATCAACAAACGGCGGCAGCACTGAGCGCTTCCAACGGCGTCTCCAGCCCATGCTGTTCCATCAGCGTTTGGTCGCACAACAGTTCGGCGGTTGGGCCGTCGGCGGCAATGCGCCCTCCGTCGATCACCACGGTGCGCGGGCACAGCTCCCACACCAGGCGCATGTCGTGGGTGGCGACGAGCATCGTTTGCGGCAGCGAACGCAACAGTCCGATCAGGCTGCGGCGTGCGCGGGGATCGAGCCCCGCCGACGGTTCGTCGAGAACCAGGATGTCCGGATTCATCGATAGAACGGTGGCGATCGCGATGCGCTTGCGTTCGCCCAGGCTGAGATGGTGTGGCATGCGAGCCTCGTAGCCATGCATGGCCACCTCCGACAGCGCGTAGGTGACCCGCTCGCGCACATCGGCGGCGGGCAAGCCCATATGCAGCGGGCCAAAGGCCACGTCCTCGAAAACTGTCGGCGAAAAGAGCTGGTCGTCGGGATCCTGAAAGACGAGGCCGACCAGCGCCCGAACCTGCCGCGCCGTGCGGTTGTTGATCTCGATGCCAGCCACGCGCACGCTCCCCGCGCCGTGGGCTGGTGAGGCGCTCAAAATGCCGTTCAGGTGCAAGAACAGGGTCGACTTGCCCGCACCGTTGGGCCCGACGATGGCGACTTTATCGCCCGGATAGATGGCCAGATCCACGCCATGCAAAGCGGCGTGCCCATCGGGGTAGGCGAAAGACAGGTTCTCGATCTCGATCAATGGCTGCATGGGCCTACCCCATCACCTGGCCAAGGATAGCAATGGCGGTCAGGCATGTCCCCAGCAGGATGCCGGCCCAGGTGTCCTGTGGCTGCCATATGAGCGGGTTCAACGCGGGCCACTGCCCATCGTAACCGCGCGACAGCATGGCGTGATAGATGCGCTCGCTGCGCTCATAGCTGCGGATGAACAGCGAACCGATCATCCCGCCCAGCACCTTGACCCGCCAGAACAGCGTGCCGCCCGCCCGCGCCGTCGCCGCCGTTCCGGCCGAACGAGCCTGGCGAGCCGTCTGCAGGCGCGTGGCTTCGTCGACGAGGACGAACAGATAGCGGACCATCAAGGCGATGATGGTGACCAGGATCTGGGGAAGCCGCAAGGCTTGCATGGCCTTGAGCAAGGCCGGAAAGGGCGTGGTCGCCACCAACAGCCCGCTGACCCACACCGACAGCCAGGCTTTGACCACGATCGATGTCCAGGTGACCAACCCCAGGTCAGTGACCGCCAGCGTCCAGGATCCAAGCTGAACCCGCCAGAGCACCAGGCCGCCACGGGTGAACGGGATCGACAGGGCGATCATGCCGGCAAAGGGCAGGGCGATCAGCGAGCGTTTGAGTGCCGTGACCAGCGGCACGCGTGAGCTGACCGTCAGCGCGAGGGCGACGACCCCCAGCAGCAGCAGCGCTGCCCACGCCGATGGCGGCAAGCTGGTCACGGCCAGCACAAACGCCAGCGTCGCCAGCAGCTTGAGCCGGGCGTCGAGCCGGTGGATCGGGCTGTCGGCGACGTGATACGACTCCAACGCAGGCTGCAGGATCATGGTAAGGCCTGTTTGGCCCGCCGGCGCAAGATCCAGGCCAGGCCATAGCCCAGCCCGAACACCACCAGCGTGCCAATCAGCCCGGCCATGATGGTCGCCGCGCGCTCATCGGCGATGCCTGGGAACACATAGTCGGGAACGATCTCGTAAGGGGCGTCCTGGGCCCGGTCGATGAATCCCTTGTCTTCGGCGACGCGTTCCAACCCGTCGAGATAGGGCGAGGCCAACGGGGAAAACAGGGTCACAGCGAGGGCGATCAGCAGCCCGATCAGCCACCAGTACTTTTTTATCATCTCGCTTTCTCCTTACGCTTCCGACGCAGCCGAATGCAGCGCCAACAGGTCGGGACGGGTGGCGTGCAAAAAGGCCAGCACGGCCACCGTGATCAACCCTTCGCCAATGCCGATCAGAGCGTGTACGCCGCCCATCGCCGGGAGCACCACTCCCCACGGTGAGGCGCCGGACACGGCCAGTTCAACCGCGGCCAGCAGCGAGGCCAGCACGACCGATACCCAGCCCGCGGCAAACCCGCGCGCGACCACCGCCCAGCTCTTTTCGCCGAGCAGCCGCTTGAGGCCCACATAAACGAACCAGCCCGACCACACCCCGAGCACGGCCATGTTCAGGATATTGGCACCCAGGGCGACCAGCCCGCCATCTTGAAACAGCAGGGCCTGTACGGCCAGCACGCAGGAGATGACTAACGTACCTGCCCATGGCCCGAGCAGGATCGCCGCCAGCGCGCCGCCCAGCAGGTGTCCCGATGTGCCGCCGGCGACGGTAAAGTTCATCATCTGCGCGGCAAAGATGAACGCCGCCGAAACGCCCATCAGCGGCACCTGGCGCTCGCTCAGCGTCTTGTTGACCTGGCGCGTCGCCACAGCCACGCCCCCTGCCGCAGCCACCCAGGCCACGGCAGAAGTCGCGGTGTCCAAAAACCCATCTGGAATGTGCATCATGTCCTCCCGCTTGTTGTGGTGAAATTGTTGTTGCAATCCATTGCAAAATTATAGCGCAAATGGATGGATTTCGCAAGTGGGGGCGAGGCATTTGCTGTGGTGCGCAGCTGCTTTGCCCCTACTGAAGCGGCCAAATCAGCGGCACCAGGGCGATCGCCAGCCCATAGATGAGCAGGGTCAGCGGCAGGCCGACGCGCACAAAATCGGTGAATTTGTAGCGCCCTGGCCCAAATACGATCAGGCAGGCCGGCTCCAACGGGGTGATGAACGAGCAACTGGCCCCCACGGCAATCATGATGGCCATGGCGCGCTCGTTGAGCCCCAATTGGGTTGCCGTCTGCAGGGCGACCGGCAGCACGACCACCGCCGCAGCCTGGTTCGACATCGGCTGGGTGAGCAGCATGGTCAGGGCGAAAAAGGCGCTGAGCAGCCAAACCGGGTGGGTGCGGGCAAAGAGGACGGCGATCTGGGCCGCCAGGAATTGGGCCGTACCGGTGTATTGCATCGCGCTGCCCAGAGCCAGCATGCTGCCGATGACGATGATCGCCTTCCACTCGACCTCGCGATAGGCGGCGGCCGGGGTGATACAGCGGGTGAGAAAAGCCAGCAGGGTGCCCAGTAGGACGGCGACGGGCAGGGTCAGGATGTTGAGCGCGGCCAGGACCAGCGTACCGGCGAAAATCAGGATCGCCTGCGGCGCGTGTTGCACATCCGCGCGCTGGTGGGTGACCATGCCCAGCACCTGGAAGAAATGCTCACGTTCCCGCGCGGCAAGGTCGGACTGCGCTCCCTGCAGCAAAAGCTGGTCGCCGACGCGAAACGCGATCTGGCTCAACTTGCGATAGATGTTTCTGCCGTGCCGGTTGATGCCGAGCAACTGCACGTTGTAGCGCCGCCGCAGGTCCAACGATTTGAGGGTGCGCCCGAGCATGGGCGAGTTGGGCAAGACGATGGCTTCGACAAACCGCACGTCCTGCCCGGGCCAGGTGAGGTCGGACAGGGTCACATCGGATTTGATGGCAATGCCCACCGCGTCTTTGACCCGGAGGATGTCGTTGTGCTGTCCCTCGACCAGGAGCTCGTCGCCGGCATGCAGGCTCAGGTCGGGGCGCGGGGCCAGGTAGTGGTTGCCGTCGCGCAGCACCCGCAGCACGGTCAGGTCGAGGTTCTGCCCCAGGTTCGACTCGCGCAGCGTTTTGCCCACCAACGGCGAAGCGGGCAGAACGGTCACTTCGGCGGTATAGGGGCGGATACCAAAGGGTTGTTCGTCCTGCTGGATGCCGGTTCGATCCGGGATGAGGCGCCGGCCGACGAGCAGCATGTAGGCCACGCCCACCACGGCGATGGGCAGCCCCACCAGCGACAGCTCGAACATGCCCAGCGGCGGCAGTCCGTATTGGCTCATCAGCCCGCTGATCACGATGTTGGTCGACGAGCTGATCAGGGTGACCGAGCTGGCCAGGATCGAGGCAAAGGCCAGGGGCATGAGCAGTCTGGAGATCGAGCGGCGGGTGCGCCGGGCCAGGGCGATCACCACCGGGGCCAGCAGGGCGGTGGTCGCGGTGTTGCTGATAAATGCGCTCAAGCCAGCGGCGACGGCCATGATCGCGGTGACCAGGCGCTGCGGGCGGTCGCGGCTCAATTTGAGCATCCAGCTCACGGCCATCTCGGCCACGCCCGTGTGCACCAGCGCGGCGGTGAGCACCAGGATGCAAAAGATCATGATCGCCGTGTCGCTGCCAAAGCCGGCAAAAGCCTGTTCGGGTGGAAGCAGGCCGGTCAAGGTCAAGGTGAGCAGCAACCCCAGGCTGATCACGTCGGCTGGCAGGTGCTCCAGCGAAAAGAGCACGACCGCTGCGGCGACGATGATCAACAGCAGGGCCATGGATACGGTCATGGCGCAGCTCCTCGGTCCATATGGTCAGGTGGTGAGCCGGTGAAATGCAGGATGGGGGCATTATAGCAGATTTTGCGGCCGCTGCAAAAGCAGTTATAATCGGGATGGCGCAGGGCAGGATAGACCTGCCAGGGCGACAGTATAGACGGAGTGTAACGGACATTGGCTGGAACGAGTTCCAAGAGATGGGACATCGCCAGGGTTCTCAACGGTGCGATCCTGTTGGTGGTCAGCCTGATCGGCGTCGCTGCTTTTCTGTATCCCTTTTTCCAACCGCGCCCGCAGTCGACGGCGATGGGCAGCGCGGCTCACGTCCAGGACGCGCTGCTGATCTTTATCGTACTGATCGTGCTGTCGCTGGGGGCGGTGATGGGCAATATGGCTGGGAGCGGGGGGCTCAACGCCAAGGTGATCGCCACGCTGGGGGTGCTGACGGCGATCAATGCGGTGCTGCGTGCGCTACCCGGCCCGACTGGGTTCTCGGCAATGTTTGCCTTGCCCATCCTGTGCGGGTATTGTTTCGGCTCGACGTTTGGGTTTCTGCTCGGCGCGCTGTCATTGGCCGTTTCGGCGCTGATCGGGGCGGGGATCGGGCCATGGATGCCCTACCAAATGTTCGCGCTGGGCTGGGTGGGGCTGCTGTCGGCCTGGCTGCCCAAGCTGCACCGACATCCCAAACTCGAGGTGGCCATGCTGGCCGGGTGGGGGCTCGTGGTGGGACTGGCCTTTGGGTTGGTGATGAACCTCTGGTTCTGGCCGTTTGTGTTCGACGCCGGGCAGGCCGGGCTGTATTGGGAGCCGGGTATCGGTCCGTGGCAGACGCTGCAACGGTATTGGGCGTTCTACGTGGTCACCTCGCTGTGGTGGGACCTGGGCCGGGCCAGCGGCAACGCCCTGTTGATTGGTTTGTTTGGACTGCCCATTTTGCGCCTGCTGCGCCGGTTTGGCCGGCGGTTTACGTTTTTAGTGAGCCAATGACGCGGCATATTGTCTATATCGTTTTTAGCAGAAAGGAACATGGGTTATGATAGCCTGGTTGGAAGCTCAAAATCACATTTTGCAGGCGCTGCTGGCGACCTGCTTTACCTGGTTTCTGACCGCGGCCGGCTCGGGCCTGGTCTTTGTGTTCAAGACGATCAACCGCAAGGTCCTGGACGGGATGCTCGGTTTCGCGGCGGGGGTGATGATCGCGGCCAGTTACTGGTCGCTGCTGGCCCCAGCGATCGAGATGGCCGAACAGGCCGGGAACGTGGCCTGGGTGCCGGCGACGGTGGGTTTTTTGCTGGGCGGCGGGTTTTTATGGCTGGTTGACTCGATCCTGCCGCACCTGCACCGCGGGTTTCCGACTAACGAGGCCGATGGCATCAAGACCACCTGGCAGCGCAGCGTGCTGTTGGTGCTGGCGATCACGCTGCACAATATCCCCGAAGGTCTGGCCGTGGGCGTGGCCTTTGGCGCGCTGGCAGCCAACTTACCGTCGGCGTCGTTTGCCGGCGCGCTGGCCCTGGCCCTGGGCATCGGCATCCAGAATTTCCCCGAGGGGACGTCGGTGTCGGTGCCGCTGCGGCGGGAGGGGATGTCGCAGCTAAAGGCGTTCTGGTACGGCCAACTGTCAGGGATCGTCGAGCCGATCGCCGGGGTGCTGGGCGCGATGGCGGTGGTGGCAATGGAGCCGATCCTGCCCTACGCCCTGGCCTTTGCCGCGGGGGCGATGATCTACGTGGTGGTGGAGGAGCTGATCCCCGAAGCTCAGCGCGAGTCGCTGTCGGACGTGGCGACGGTGGGGTCGATGCTCGGTTTCGCGGTGATGATGACCCTGGACGTGGCGCTGGGGTAAGAAAGAGATGGGCAGGATTGGCAGGATGGACAGAATAGAAGAGTCTGCAGGATCGGCTGGATGTGCCAAGGGAATAAGGAACTTGGTCTGTTGCGTCTCACCGCCGTCGATCGAGGTGGCGGCCAGGACGTCGCTGCCCCCAAGCCAGGCTCCGGCAAAGGCAGGCCCTAAGGGTTTCCGAAACCCTTAGGGCTTGGCATTTTGTTCAAAATAAAACTTGACAATTCTTGATAAATCTGTTATAATAATCTATGTAAGATGAAGCGAGATTCCAAGTTGATGTGAAGAGCAGAGCCCTGGACTCACCAGTCCGGGGCTTTTTCCGTGTTTGACGCACTGCCTGGCGACCTGGCTTCAGGAGTAATCAGTCGGTTTAGGCCGTATCTTGGAAGATATGGCGGAAAAGGAAAAACAAGAGAATGAGTGAGCGCGAACGTGGAACCGTGAAATGGTTCAATGGTTCAAGAGGCTATGGTTTCATCGCCAGAGCAAATGGTGAAGACGTGTTTGTCCACCACACGGCCATCCAGGGTGAAGGGTACAAGAACCTGGACGAGGGACAGCAGGTCGAGTTTGCGGTGGAGCAAGGCCCCAAAGGCTTGCAGGCCACCCAAGTTGTGGCCCTGTAAACAGGAGAAGGAGATTAACTATGGGTAAGAATATTTACGTAGGCAACATGAGCTTTGATACGAGCGAGGACAGGCTGCGAGAGGTCTTTGGGGCGCACGGCGAGGTGACGTCGGTCAACGTGATCACCGATCGTGATACGGGACGCCCCCGCGGCTTTGCCTTTGTGGAAATGGCGACGGATCAGGCGGCCAATGCGGCGATCGCTGCTTTGAACGGACAGGAATTAGACGGCCGGGCCCTCAAGGTGAACGAAGCCAAACCCCGCGAACCGCGTTCGGACGATCGCGGTGGTGGAAACCGCCGGCGCCGCTGGTAAGGTTTGTGATCGTGGCGCCTGGAGTGCCGTGATCTGAGCCACTATCAAGATAGCCGGGAGAGTGGGCACGCGTGTGTCCACTCTTTTTCTGTCCGATTGGCAATGCCATCGTGATCGACCACCGCGCCGCTCACAGTTCCTGCCGCTTTCGTCTACAGCTCCTGGTTCTCGAATGCGGCGACGCTGGCGATGAGACACACGACGATCCACACCAGGGCGGCGGCCAGCGCGCCGCCGTTGGCGGTTTCCGGGCCGGCCAGGCCCAACTGGCTGGCCCAGGTCACCAGCCCGGCCGGGGCCAGTTGGCCGTAGCGCGGGATGCTGCCGGCCAGCAGCAGGGCGACTGCGCCGCCAAAGCCGATGCCGGCCGCCGCGCCGGTCGAGGGGACCAGGGTGCTGCCCAGCAGGACGACGGCGGCGAAACAGAGCAGCCACACCCACAGTAGCAGGTTGCCAAACATGAACGGCCCCAGGGCCAACGGCTCAAAGAGCAAGGCGGTGTAATAGGCCGCGCCTGCTGTGGCTAGCCCAAAGGCCAGCAGGTAAACCAACGCTTGGGCCACGAACTTGGACAGGATAAAAGCCCAACGTGGCAACGGTTTGCTCAAGATCAGCGCGCTCGTGCCCCGTTCCTTTTCCCCGGCCACCGCGCCCATGCCCAACAGGACGGCCAGGATAAAGCCAAACTGGGTCAGGTTCTTGATGTACTGGCCCATGGCATCAGCGGCCGTTGGCGTGGGCACGAGGTCGGCAAACTGCTCGGCTCCCGGGACCAGCCGCAGCATCTCGGGCGTGAATTTGGCCAGCAGCGGCGAGCCCAACCCGAACAGCAAAAAGACCACTCCCACGACCAGCGCCCGCCGCGAGCGCCACTGCTGAAGCAGCTCTTTGCCCAGGCTGAGGGCGAACAGCCTCCACTCGATGGCATAGGTAGTCCTGGCCGCCGGGGGGACCGTCGGTGGGTGTTTTTTGCGCATGCCCCAGGCCCAGGCCGCGCCCGGCAAAGCGAGCAGCAACAGCGTACCCTCGATCACCCAGGGATTGGTGACGAACTGGGAGAGGCCCACGGCCAGGGCGTCAAAGAGGGCGTGATAGAGCACCGCCGCCAGTGCGTAGAGCAGCTGGCGATGGCGGAACGCCGCCCACACGCCCACGGAGAGCACGACGTGGATCAGGATGGCGATGCAGCGTTCGAGCAGTGGGGCGAGGGCCAGCCAGGCAGAGGTCGTGAATGCCGATATCTGCCGCTCTACCGCTGCCAGCTGCTCGGTCGACAGGTTCAGGGCCGACAGGTCCTGGCCGCGCAGCCCCCATAGGGAGGCGATCGTGGCGGCCACCGTCACGGCAACGAGCATAGCCTCGATGCCGCCGTGGCCGAGCCCGACCATCAGTGCGCCTTCCCAACGGCTCGCGGGGTCACGGACGGTCTGCCTGACTTTCGGCAGCCAGAAAAGCAGGGCATACCCCGCGGCCCGGGCCAACGATTCACAAAAGCCGGCCGAGAGGCCGACCAGCAGGGCGGTGCGCAGCAGCGTGGGCTCGTCGGGTGCGATCGGCCCGAACACACCCAGCCGTCCCAGCCAGGCGTTCAGCGGGAGGTGGTAGACTTGTGAGACGACAAAGGTGGCCATGCCCACGCAGAAAAGCCACCACGGCGCCCCCAGGCGGCGGCGGACGAGGCTGCCCAACACGACCGGCAGGGCGATGATGGCCAGGGTGACCGGGATGTAGGCGAGTAGGATCATGGTGTCACGCCTCCACTGAGTTGGATAAAGATCTCTTCCAGGGAGGGGCGGATCCACTCGTAACGGGCCAGGGCCAGGTTGTGCCGGGCGACCAGCGGCCACAACGCCTGCTTGCTCAGCGCCGGGTCGGTCACCGCGACGCGCAAGACGGCGTTGTCGGCTGTGATCCCGGCCACCCATGGCTGGGCCCGCAGCTGGGCCACAAACGCGTCGACGGCCGGCAGGCTGTCGCGTTCGACCTCCAGGAAGATCACGTTGCTGGCATATTGGGCCAGGAGCTCGTCGCGCCGGGCGACCAACAGCAGGCGCCCCTGGTGGATGATGCCCACCGTGTCGCACACCCGCTCCACGTCGGCCAGGATGTGGCTGGAGAAAAAGACGGTGGTCTGGCCACGCAGGCCGGCGATCAGCTCCAGCAGTTCGTAGCGCCCGGCCGGGTCGAGCGAACTGGTCGGCTCGTCGAGCAGGAGCACCGGCGGGCGGTGGATAAAGGCCTGGGCGATGCCCAGCCGCTGGTGCATGCCCCCGGAAAAACCGCCGATGCGGCGTTGGGCTGCGTCGGTCAACCCGGTCAGTTCCAGCATCTCTTCTACACGCCGTTTGCGCTGGGCCTTCTCGATCTGGAACAGGCCGGCCACATAGCTCAGGTATTCAACCGGGGTCATCCAGGGGTAAAAGGCAGGATCCTGGGGCAGATAGCCAAAAACCTGCCGCGCGACGCTGTCGATCTGGGTGCTGTCCACCCCGGCGATCCTGGCCGTGCCGGCGCTCGGCTTGGCCAGGCCGGCCAGGAGACGGATGGTCGTGGTCTTGCCGGCGCCGTTGCGACCCAGGAAGCCAAAGATCGACCCGGCCTCCACGGCCAGGTCGAGCGACTGCAGGGCCTGCACGTCGCCGAATGTCTTGCTCAATCGTTCGCAGCGGATAGCGTCCATCTCATTCTTCCTGGCGGCCAAAGAGCAGGTAGAGGATCGGGCCGATCACGTTGATCAGGACGATAACCAGGATCCAGGCCCACTTCGGGCCGCGTGTGGCCGCCCGGTTGCTGAGATCGATCAAAGCAAAGACCATCAGCCCCAGTTCGAGCAGCAGGATCGGGATGAGCAGGGGGATGTATCGTGCCAACTGGGCAGCTAGCTGGTCCGATATTTGCATGCTTGTACCTCCATTTTGGGTAGGGAGCGACGCGTTGCGTTTGTACCGAGACGCAACATCTTGCGTCTCTACGGACGTTGGGCCCTATTTTACCCTATGATGGTCGCTATTGGCAACTGTGACCGGAAGGGTGGTGAGTGGGGAGTCCCCAACTTGT